>CAZMEV010000048.1:13031-23257 GCA_964565375.1 uncultured Spirochaetaceae bacterium | reverse complement strand
ATGCAGCTCGAAGTCCCGCCGTACGGCAAAGTGAAGGAACCTACCCAGCGCGCCTACTCCATGAGCTCCACACCGAAGGATGAAGGCTACCTCGAGTTCATGATCCGTCTCGTTCCGGGGGGTATTGCGACCACCTACGTTTTTGAGCACCTCAAGGAAGGTCAGCAGATCGAGTCCATCGGGCCGTTTGGAGAGTTCCACGTTCGCCACACCGACGCTATGATGATCTGTGTGGCCGGAGGTTCCGGTATGGCGCCGTTCAAGAGCATTTTCAAGGATATGATCAACACCGGCGAGATCGAAACCCGCGACTGCTGGTATTTCTTCGGTGCGAGAACCGGTAAGGATCTGTTTTACCTCGACTGGCTTTACGAGCTGCAGGAGAAGTACGAGCGTTTTCACTTCGTACCGGCACTGAGCGATCCCGAAGAGGGGGATGACTGGGACGGAGATACCGGACTCATTACCGATGTGCTCGACAAGTATCTTAAAATGCCTGAACTGGCGAACGCCGATAAGGAAGGATACCTCTGCGGAAGTCCGGGAATGCTCGATGCCTGTATGGATGTCATGCGGGACAAGAACGGCATGCCCGACGAGAAAATCTATTTCGACAAGTTCGCATAATTGTTATCCGGCCGTTCCTGCACCCCCTGGACAATAACCAGGGAGTGCCGGGCGCCGGTATTCCACCACATTTAATATTAAAGCGCTCCACTACCAGCAGCTCCCATACACATATCCGGATCAACTGTACCGAGCGGAGGGCCGCCCATGTTTCGCAAGCCCGGAAAAATGACCATGCCCCCTGAGTTCAAGAAGGCTCAGGACAATATGCAGCCCGGAGTAATAACCGCCGACGGATTTCTCGGCGATGAGCGAATTAACCTCGTGCGCATAATTTCAAGAGATGAGTCAGCCATGGAACGTCTCGGAGTACGTTTCGAGGATGCAGCTGACCGCCTCGAGCACCTGATGAACGAGGGGCGCAAAGGCCTCGGTGAGCCCGTTGCGATCGAGAAGACATGGCTCGTGCGCACCGATGAGGCTCGCGGACACCTGCCCTCCCCTTTCGAAGACGGAATATTCCGAAAAGTCAACGCGACCATCGTCCGCCTTGACGGACCGAAGGATCGGCACCTTCGGGTAACCGCATTGTCCCTTCATCTGATGAGGACCTGGCACTTTCTTCAGGGCAAGGGCGCAGCGTTCCGCCTGGAACCTGAAGAACTGAAATACGTCCTCGACCTGTAACTCCGAGACTCTATTACCCACCGAAAGGGCCGTTTCGCTTGACGTGCAGCTCATTATTGCTCATTGTCATTGAAGTGATGCAGCCGACCCGCGTGCTCATTGTTGAAGATGAGCGAATTATTGTACTTGACCTGACTGACAGGCTCACCCGATTCGGCTGTGAGGTGATCGGCTCATGTGCAAGTGCCGACGAAGCAATTGCTCTCGCCCGCAAGCAGCAACCGGACCTTGTACTCATGGATGTAATGCTGTCCGGTGAACGCGATGGCATTGAGGCGGCCACCGAACTCAAGCAGGAACTCTCGATACCGGTTGTATTCCTGACTGCGTTTTCCGATGACAGGGTACTTGAGCGCGCAAAACAGGCGGAACCCTACGGCTTCATAATTAAGCCGTTCAAAGAACGCGAACTCTACAGCGTTATCGAGCTGGCGACCTATAAGGCGCAAATGGAGAAGCGTCTCCGAAGTCATGAGAGGCTCCTTGATTCCATTCTGAGCACGATCGGTGAGGCTGTTATTTCAGTCGACACCGAGCATCGGATTCGCTTTGCCAATCCTGCGGCGGCCGATTTGCTTGGAACAAGTATAGACGAGCTCACCGGCTCGGAGATTGATGATGTCCTGCATACCTTCGATGAAATGAACGACGCGCAGGTACAGCTGCTTCCCGGCCTTAACGCCCCGGGCGGATCATACCTGATCGACAACGTCTATGTAACCGGTGCCCATGGCTCACAAGTACTTGTGTCAGGCTCGGTATCGCCGGTCAAGGAAGCCGAGGGCCGCACGACTGGATACACCATTGCCCTGCGCGATGTCAGCGATCTCAGGCGAATGACCGATACCATTTCATACCAGGTTACGCACGATTCTCTTACCCGCCTGCTGAACCGCGACGAGTTCATAACCCGTATGGCAAAGGAAATGTCGACACAACGAGCATTTGCCGATGGTAAGGCGCCGTTCTATCTGTACGCTGACATTGACAACTTCAAAGTAGTTAATGACGTATGTGGGCATGCTGCCGGGGACGAATTACTGCGTCAGGTCGCCGAGGATATGATGGGCCATTTCGTGGAACATCATCTTCAGGCGCGGATTGGAGATGATGAGTTCGGTATTTTTATTCCGGAAGCCTCCCCTGAGTATGCAGAACAGCAGGCGTACTCGTTTCACGGACTGATTTCCCGCAAATTCGAATGGCGTGGTCATTCTTTTCCCATTACAGCCTCCGTTGCAGTCGTTCCGGTGGCGACCGAAAATGCCGATCCTTTCAGTGTGCTCGCGGCAGCCGACGATGCTTGCTATATGCTGAAAGATCGTGGAGGAAACGGCGTTCAGAGTTACCGTCGTGGCGACACCGCCTTTTTGAAACGTCGAGGGGATATGCACTGGACATCGCTTCTCAGTCGTGCGATCGACGAAGAGCGGTTCGTCCTCTTCTATCAGCCTATCGTCAGCCTCCACACCGGTGAGACCGAGCACCGCGAGATTCTCATGCGTCTGATCGACGAAGAAGGCGGTATCATAACCCCCGGACACTTCATTCCGGCGGCAGAAACATACAACCTCATGCCTGCTATCGATCGTCTTATACTCGAGAAAGTACTGCACTATCTTTCAAATCCGCCCGAAGAGGATTCATACGTGTACTGTGTGAACCTTTCCGCCTACAGCCTTGCCGACCGCGGCCTCGTCAACGAGATAAAGTCACTTCTTAAAAAGTACAGTGTGGCACCACAACGGCTTTGTCTTGAGATCACAGAAACAGCAGCCATTGAGAACTTCAATACGACGGTGTCGCTCATTGAGCGGCTGCGCGAACTCGGGTGCACCTTTGCGCTCGACGATTTCGGCAACGGCTTTTCAAGTTTTGCATACCTGAAGAACCTGCCCGCGGATATTATCAAGATCGACGGCTCCTTCGTACAGCACGTGGCCGACAGTGCTACCGACCGCGCAATGGTCGAAGCCATCAACAGCATCGCCCACGTCCTCGGAATGAAGACGATCGCAGAATTCGTAAAGGACGAAACAATTCGCGACACGTTACGTGCCATGGACGTTGATCTCGCCCAGGGATTTCTCATTGCCAGACCGCAGCCACTTGATCCGACATTCGTGGAAGCCGCCCACGCCACAGGACAGCGTTAAACCCAGAAAGAACGTTGGAGAAAGCCCGCATGCGGATTGCCCTGACAGGGATCAAACACAGCGGCAAAAGCGCTGTCGCCCGTGAAATGGCCGTTCTCACAGGGGCCCCGTCGGTAGATACCGACGATCTCATCTGCGAAACCTGCGATGTAGATTCACCAAGAGTTCTATATCAACGCGACGGGGCTGAAGCATTTCGCAACGCAGAACTCCGCGTCGTTGAACAGCTGCAGGAAGACAGTGGGTCCGACATTATTGTAGCTACCGGCGGGGGAATAGCGGATAATGGCCTGGCGCTGGCAAGGCTCCGGGGGACGTTTTTCGTGGTGTACCTTGCCGAGGACGCTTCGGTTCTGTACGATCGCATAATGGCGGGGGGACGTCCTCCATTTCTGCCGGAAGCAGGCACATATCTCGCGTTCTTGAGACTGTTCACGCGCCGGGATCGCGCATACCGGCGCTGGGCCAATCTGGTTTATCACACAGGTGGGGAGTCGGTTGGGCAGGTAGCGAAAGGAATTCTCAAGAACGTCGGGAATGGCTGAAACGCCCGCACCGGTCGACGGGAAACCGTTCTATAACCCTGAGCGGTAACTATACACAGCATACAACCCGTAAGCAGGAGGCAGCATGCCGGGAAGCAGTTTCGGACAGTCATATCGGATTACCACATTCGGGGAGAGCCATGGTGGAGCCGTGGGAGTTGTAGTGGACGGCGCCACACCCGGAATTGAGATAACCGAGGAGGAAATACAGAAGCAACTCGACCGTCGCAAACCGGGACAGAACAGTGTCACCACGCCGAGGAAGGAGCCGGATAAAGTTCATATGCTTTCCGGCGTATTCCAGGGCAAAACCACAGGAACACCCATTCTGCTTATTCTGTACAATAAGGATGCGGATCCTTCCGCATATGATGAAATTCGTAAACTCTACCGACCCGGTCACGCTGATTATACCTACACACAGAAATACGGCTTTCGGGACTGGCGCGGAAGTGGCCGGGCAAGTGGACGCGAAACTGCCGGTCGTGTGGCGGCCGGTGCTATTGCACGCAAGCACCTTGAACAGCAGGGGATTCAGCTCTTCGCATTTACCAAAGCTGCCGCTGGGGTGTACGGCAGCAAAGTTGTACCCGAAGAAATCGAGAACAATCCCCTTCGTGCAGCTGACCCTGATGCTGCTAAGGAAATGCTTACGCGAATCGAGAAGCTCAAAGAAGAGAAAGATTCGGCGGGAGGTATTGTCGAGTGCCACATTTCCGGGGTTCCGACCGGCCTGGGTGAACCCGTATTCGACAAACTGGATGCGATGTTCGCACAGGCAATGCTGAGCGTCGGCGCGATAAAGGGCATTGAGTTCGGGGCAGGCTTCCAGGTAGCGGAAATGCGTGGAAGCGAACACAACGACGAAATGGACGAGTCAGGCTTTCTTACCAATAACGCGGGTGGAATTATCGGAGGCATCTCGAACGGCAATGACATAGTTTTTCGAGTCGCCGTGAAACCTACATCGAGTATCGCAAGAGAACAACAGACCATAACCACCGGAGGAACCCAGGCGAAAATCCGCACTGAAGGCCGTCATGATGCATGTATCTGTCCACGAATTGTACCCGTTGTAGAAGCCATGGCCTGCCTTGTTCTTGAGGATCAGATGAAGCGCCAGGCTTCCATGCTCGCCTGAAAAGCCTCCAGTCAGCGCGAGCAGTTTGAGCCGTCACGCCGCGAACACTTGTGCGGAAACCCCGCGCCCGGGCCGGTCCTGCGTGCGGTTCTGCACTCTCCGACAGCCGGCACGCCCTGGGAGGCAGGGCGAAAAAAGCTACCGGTGGCATTTACGCCGGCAGGGCAAAAAAAAGCTACCGGTGGCATTTACGCCGGCCCGGTAGCCGTTATTCTCTTTCTAAAGCTTATCTGATCGAAACTTCGTTTCAGCGATCGGTAAAAGATGGAGCCTCAGTCTTCTTCAGAGAATTCGTCCTTACCCGCGCCGCACATGGGACATACCCAGTCTTCCGGCAGCTTTTCGAACGGTGTTCCCGGCTCGATTCCTCCATCCGGGTCACCTTCTTCAGGATCGTAGATATAGCCGCACACTTCGCAGACATATTTCTGCATTGCGCCCTCCTCTATCGTCTTTTTTGTGAGTTATAGTTATGAATCCGGTCCATAGGGCCGGCTCACTTCGTTGCTACCCTATCACTTTTTCGGAAGCCTGTCTTTCGTTTTTTCGGTACTTGTTCGCCTTTTTGGGCTCCCATCTTCCGCTGCTCCAGACCTACACATGCAGCGTTCGAGAGAGCGCCTCCAGCCGGCCTTCCGGGTGAATGCCGATTCTTGTGAGCGAAAAGTCGAATCGCACAGGATCAAAACAATCCACTTGTGAGAGCGCAGTCGTTATCTCATAACTTGCGCGAAGATCCGCGGTTGCGCGGCTGGTCATACCAAGATAGCGGGCAATCCGATGCATATGAACATCTACGGGCACCAGCAGTTCCGACGGCCGAATAACATCCCAGCCACCAGGATCGATTGCATCGCTTCGCACCATCCAGCGCAGAAACAGGTACATACGCTTCGATGCGCTCGACTTCGCCGGATCGGCTACGATTATGCTCTTTGGTGCGTGTTCGGAAGTTCGAAGCGCGGAAACCAGTGCGATAAGTCCATTCTGAGCTCGGCAATCGCAGTCTGCACCAGCGACTCCCTGACCTGCAGCAAAGGCGGTCTCAAGACTGCCCCAGCACCGCAGAACATGTCCGATAGAAAAGAGAAAGGATGCGAGTTCCACGGTATCAAAGAAACGGAAAACCACCCCCCGCAGGCGGCGACGGATCTGAGCTTCGGTCAAACAGCCCAACCGTGACGGCGGACCGATCGCCTCAAGCACACGACGGGAGACTCTGAGAATGCTCTCCACCCTGCCGAGCGCAAGACTCGCACAAATGAACGCGGCAACCTCACGGTCGGCTCTACTGCGATAGGTTCGCACAAGCTGAAGAGGATCCGGAACTATGAACTCTCGCCTGTGCCACCGCGTGTATACCTGTTCCAGCAGTCCGGCCGCCATCAGCTCGTCAGCCCCCTGCGGCGATTCAGACATTTGTGGCATAACGATCCGAAGATCTACCGATTCTTACCGCCCGTGCGCCGCGCCAGCCACGCACGAACCGGAACACTGAGAAGCCCGACCCCCGCTACGACGAACACAAGCGGCCACCATGCGCGCACGAAGCCGGTGAAATCCCCTTCCACTATATCGAAACTGAACAGCAGAAAGACGATCGATAGAAAAACAATGACGTAGGCGGGAACCGTAAGATTGAGCTTCTGCGGGAAAGAAGAGCGATACGCATATCCGGCAAGCGAGACTCCCGCTATTGTCATGAACAACGGCCAGATTCTCCGCAATTCGACGGCACTCATAACCGTCGTAAGGAGCAGAAACAGTGTACCCACCAGAACGAGAAACAACCCTGCAAACACGGCGGCCTCACGGGCTTTTCCGGTCAGGCCTGCATACAACATCCATACCCCGAAGCCGATAATTAACACAGGCCATAACGGCGCAACTACCGGAAAAATACCGAGGGTACCGGTCAGCAATACAACGCCAACGAGCACCAGAGTTAATCCGAACATGAGAAAACGGTTGGATACTTTAGCGGGCATACCACCTCGTCACCCGAAGTGTAGCAGAGGCGCATGCGCTTGCCAACGAGCTGTGCGTGGAGCATGCGCTTGCCAACGATGCTCACGTGGGATACCCTCTGCACCGATATGAAAGCCCACCTCGCAGCAACTGTAGTGAATATTGTTCTTCTGCTTGGACTGTTCGCCGCGCTGCTCCAGGGCTGTACCGGCACGCTGGTCAACGAATACTACCTCGTCGGCGACTCGGACGTGCAGCGCGAAAGCCGCCGCCTGCTTTCACTGCTCGATGAAGCGGAAAACCCGGATCGGGCGGTAATCATGCGCAGACTCGCCGGCAACCTTCGCGACGGTGGATATCCGGGGCGCATGACACATCTCCTGTCGACTCATATTTCAGCAAATCCCGATGATCCATATAACGGGTACTACCTTTTTCTCATAGGACGCCACCATCAACGCACCGGCGACAATGCCTTTGCGAAGCGATATTTTCGGCGAGCACTCTATGATTACTCCGACGTCGATATAAACGGCGAGAGCGTTCACTTTGCCACGCTCGAAGCTCTTGCTGACATAAGCAGCGATCCGAGGGAGCGCATTGCCTACTACGAGGATCTGCTGGAGCGATTTCCGGAAGAAGTCGACCAGGGCCGATTGTATTACTACAAAGGACGCGCACACGAGCGACTCGGTGATTGGGACAGCAGCCGGGAGGCATATCAGCGTTTTCTCGGCCTGGGCAGCGATATACCCGGGGAGTCGGACGCGGAGTTCGAGGTGCGCCGAAAACTCGAGTTTGCCGATTCATCCCGGTCCTGGACGTTCGAGAACCTCGACGATCTTATAGAGATTATTCAAAGCGCCCTGCAGCGAAGGGACAGTCGCACCCTCGAGCAACACCAGAGCGACGTTCAGTTCTTCGCCGCGTCGCCCGGACAGGATCCAACCGACGCAAACAGTACGTTTGGTTTTAATATCGAAGTATTCCTGAGCCGGTCCAATGTGCAGGTAGCCGACGAGTTCACCGTGAACTCAAACAACCGGGAAGCGTATCTTCGGACAAGTGGCTGGGCTGAACGGTTTTCCACCTGGTACTTGTATTTCCGGCGCATTGATTTCCCCGCTGATCCCGATGTCCATGGAGAATGGGAATGGGCTGGTATACGCTTCGGCGAAATAAACTGACAACCGACACAAGCCTGCTCAGACTTCCTGCACGAACAGCAGGAGTTTTTGTGTTTTTTATGCTGATGTTTTCCCCAGGCGAGCTCATGGCCCAGAAATCGCCCGACCCCCTTGCCGATCGTCAGGTCATCGCAGGACCGTCCGTCAGTTCCGACACCTCAATACAGTTGAATCCCGTGGTGTGGGAATACATAGAAACATACCGGTCACGTGCAGGGCTCAACTACATTTCCCGCTCCCTGAAAAACGCACGGCCCTATCGCGACTTCATTGTGAGAACACTCGCAGAGTACCGGTTGCCGAGAGAACTGAAGTACCTCGCGCTGATTGAGTCAAACTTCGACGCGAGGGCAGTCTCACGTTCCGGCGCAGTGGGCATATGGCAGTTCATGGAAAACTCGGTGGAAGACTGGATGGTCATAAGCGAGTGGGTGGACGAACGAAGGGACTTCCAACGCTCGACTGTCGCCGCTGCAGAGAAACTTGCACATAATTTTACGGAACTCGAGGATTGGCTCCTGGCGATCGCCGCTTATAACGCCGGCCTCGGGCACGTGCAGCGAGCAATGGAGTCCGAGGGCACGTCCGACTTCTGGGAACTGGCAGAGGCCGGAGTGCTGCCCGACCAGACGGTGGACTACGTGCCGAAATTCCTTGCAATAACCTGGATTGCAGAACGTGGAGGGCGACACGGACTTCCTGCAGACTGGTTGCCTCCGCTTCGATGGACGCGCGTGTGGTTTCCCGGTGGCACCTCGCTTGAAGACCTGGCCGACGAACTGGGAATCGATTCGGATGCGCTCTATTCCTGGAACGTACACCTGAATGAACCGGTTATACCCGAAGGAGTAGCCCGCTATCCGTTGAACATCCCCGAAAGTCTCGAAGAGCCCGCACGGGCTGCAGCCCGGCTTCGAGGTGTTCCCGAACAGAGACTTCCATAAAGCAGTTGACACTCTGTGCCGATAGAAACGAAGAGGAAGCTCGATGCACAGGTCCGTTAGCCCGACAGAACCACGATTCCCACACGTTCGACAAGATTTCAAGACTCTCCGTACATCTTTGAGATTCGTCCTCTTCTCGGTGACCCTTCTCGTATGCACAGCCCTCGCGACGGCGGATACTGTCGACATCTCCTTTTCATCGTACGTCAACTGGGAAGATGCAGAAGTCGTTGTTACCGGACGGGCAGCTCTCGAAGGCGACTATTCCGGGGAAACCGCGAGAGCTGCGCGGCAGATTCTGCGACGCCGCGACGAAGCATTCCGTAATGCCGTCGTCGGCGTGCCTGTGAGCTCCGCCGAGACTGTCCGCGACATACTCGACGAGCGCCCCGGCCTGATCGGTGAACTCGACGAACGGGAACCGGCTGGGGTCGCCTCCGGTGCGCGACCGACGCGAGACCTCCGTTTCGCCGACCTGACTATCCGCTATCCGCTGCACGAAACCATAACCCGCGCGTATAGACCTCACGAAATACCGAGAGCTGTTCCACGATCACTTTCCTGGGTTCCAACACGAGAATATACCGGCGTTGTCATAGACGCGCGTGGACAGCTTCCCGTGCATGGAACGGAAGAGGAGTCAAAGGTGGAACCGGTCGTTCTTCCGAGACTATACGATTCCGGTATGCGGCTTCTCCTTGAAAGCAGAATGGTCGAGCCCGAATACCTCAGCCGGTGGGGAACTGCAGCCTACACAAGCGATCCTGCCCTCGAGGGCCTTGAAGATCGAATCGGAGACGACCCGCTGTTCACAGCCGCCGACTCCGTATTCGGCACCCGCCCCGCAAACCCTATGCTTCCCCGCGAAGCAGCCGAACGTCTTCTTACACTTTCGGAAAACCGACGTCTGCTTGCCGAAGGCAGGGTCGTTATTGTGGTCGAACCGGAAGTACTCGAGACCGACCGCTGACGGGTCGCGTCCGACGGCCGGCCGCTCTTAACCCTTAACCCTTAACCCTTAACCCTTAACC
>CAZMEV010000048.1:0-12931 GCA_964565375.1 uncultured Spirochaetaceae bacterium | reverse complement strand
CTTAACCCTTAACCCTTAACCCTTAACCCTTAACCTTAAAGATAGCCTTTACCGCATGCGCACACTGCGGCGGCGCTTGACTACGCGCTGCGTGCACATGGTACTTTATCAGAGTACATTCACAGCGAAACGCACTATGAAACAACGCAGCTATCGATTTCTCCTTTTTCTTACATTAGCGGTATTTACACTTCAGGCCTGCGCGGAGGGCACTATCGGAACGGGAGTTATTCTCTGGTCTACCGACGAACTCCGGATGCAGCCTGGTGAACTGGTGGATATTCTCGAGGAGAACACCAATACCGAAACCTATCTCATCCGCACTCCTGACGACGATGAGCCTCAAACGGTTCCGACCTACAGGATCGCCTCCTTTGAAACGGAGGAAGAAGCGAGAGCCTTTGCCGAGGAATTCGAGGATATGGCCCATCTGTACGCACGGTCACGGCGCCGTGCACTGCCGGTTCGAAACCGCCCGGATACCGACAGCAGAACCGTGTACAGGCTTCAGGAAGACGAAGTCATGAAGGTTCTCGAAATCGAAGAAGAAGAAGTCACCGTTTCCGGATTAACCGGCCAGTGGCACCGCGTGCTCACGACCGGCGGAACCGAAGGGTGGGCCTTCGGGTATTCCCTTCGGGTATACGACCTTCGGGAAGGGGAAATCATCGGGGAGGAAGACGAGGAACTTCCGCGTCTTGGACGGGAGATCGTTGAGAATACCTGGCATCCTCACGACTACCACGAGCTCGTGACCGACGGAACGCCGGTACTCGAAGAGCTCAATCCGGAGTATGGACTGTTTCCCGACCATGAAGAACGACTGGTGCGTGTTTCAAAAGATTCAGTAGAAGAAGAATGGTCATACACCGGGATTACGGCTAGTGGCTCGGACCATGTTCGCTTTCAGGGCACCCCCCTTGAGATTCGCCGCGACGGGACCAACCGCATGACTGCCTTTTTCGAGGTCGACGGCGAAGAGTACACCATGCGACTACGCTCGCTCCCTGAGGATATCGAGGATATTATCGAAGCAGAAGAGGAACGCCGCGAGCAGGCTCTCGAAGAATTCCACCGGGAAAGCACCCTCATGGCGAGTGCCGTATACGGCGTACTGCAGGTGGATGAGTCCGGTTCGTTCATCTGGGAGGACACAGACGAGCTGCGTGGTCGCGCCATCCCCATCCATTACGGTAACAGTGGAGAATTGCTTTTCAAATACTTTCCTTCGGGCGACCTCAGCGCACGATACGACGGTGTCGTAAGCTTCTCGTTCGAAAACACGCCCGACGACGAACATGTTAGCTTCCTTTACGAACTCGAACCGTCCGGAGTTCGCATGACCTATGTTCCACGCTCACAAATTAGGGATTTCAAGGTTCAGTCGGACACTGCATCGTCTTTGGTTATGTTCATGACGTACCAGCAGCTCGAAGACGAGAATGTCGAGGCGGACGACCTCGACGATGAGGTTCGCGACGAGTTCGAATTCGAAGAGGACGAGTAAGGACAAGCATCGGGTATGGCAAAACTCCTTCTCTCGCAGATCTCATTAAGCTTCGGAGAGCGGGATCTCCTTCGGGACGTTCACCTGCAGCTCGAACCGGGCCGGCGTGTTTCGCTTGCCGGGGCAAACGGATCGGGAAAAACGACACTCCTTAAAATTGCAGCCGGCTTTGTTACGCCCGATGCCGGGAAAGTAAGCGCTTCGCCGGGGACAAGTATCGGCTACCTTCCACAGACCGGAATAACGCATACCGGGAGAAGTCTTTGGGACGAAGCAGAACTGGCGTTTGCCCCGATCCATGACCTGATCGCCGAACGTGAAGCGATCGGCGAGAAACTGTCGAGCCATACCAATGACACCGGCAACACCGAAGCGCTCGTAGAAGCGTTTACCCATGCGCAGGAGCGAATCGATGCAAGCGGCTACTATGAGCGACATGCACGAATAGACGGTGTACTCCGGGGTTTGGGTTTCTCGGCCGATGATTTCGAACGGCCGGTTGAGACCTTTTCAGGCGGCTGGCAGATGCGTATTGCACTGGCTAAGATTCTCCTCGAACACCCCGACATCCTTCTTCTCGACGAGCCGACTAACTACCTCGATATAGAAGCCCGCGACTGGTTGCGCAGCTTTCTCTCCTCGTTTCAGGGAGCAGTGCTTATCGTAGCTCACGACCGTGATTTTCTCGATCATGCGGTAAACGAAACCGCTGAACTCTACATGGGAAAGCTCACCGTATATCGCTGTTCATACACCGAATACGAACGACGACGCCGGGCGGAGCTGGCTGAGCTGGTGAAGCGCTACGAAGAGCAGCAGGCCGAAATCGCACGCCTCGAGGACTTCATACGACGATTCCGGTACAACGCGTCAAAGGCGGCCATGGTACAGAGCCGCATCAAAACGCTCGAAAAGATGGAACGTATTGAGATTCCTGAAACGATGAAACGCGTCCACCTTACCTTCCCCTCGCCGGCGCATTCGGGAAGGGAGATGATCCGGCTGCGCAATCTGTCAAAACACTACGATGACCGGTGCGTCCTCAAAAACATCGACCTTACAGTTCTTCGTGGAGAGAAGGTAGCGATTACCGGGCATAACGGAGCCGGAAAAACGACGCTGCTGCGTATCCTCGGGCTGCACGATGAGGACTACGGAGGGACGTTCGAACTCGGCAGCGGAGTGAAGGTGGGGTATTTCGGACAGGACGTAGTGGAGGCGCTCGAGGGTGAGCAGACGGTTCTTGAGGCCGCCGAAGATGGAGCACCTACCGAGCTTATTCCGCAACTGCGGTCGATGCTCGGGGCATTTCTGTTTCGAGGCGACGATGTGTTCAAACCGGTCGGCGTACTTTCGGGTGGAGAGAAGAGCCGCCTGGCGATGCTTAAATTGCTTCTGGCTCCTTACAATCTTCTGATCCTCGACGAGCCGACAAACCACCTCGATATGAGTTCACAGGATGTGCTGCTCGACGCACTGCAGAGATACGAGGGTACGGTAATGGTGGTCAGTCATGACAGGGATTTTCTCAGGGGCCTGGCCGGACGTGTTATCGAGCTCACCGCGGCACCGGAAGGAGCGCACATGCGGGACATTCCCGGTGATTTCAACTTCTATGAATGGAAGATTGCCCGGGAGATCGAGGACGCGGCCGAGCAGAACAGCGGTTCCCGATCGGAAGACTCCAACCCTGGAAAAACCGGCCATCCCGCTGCATCTTCCGGAGGCACCACAAGAAACAGCACGGCTGACAGGCAGTCGAGCTCCGATGGCACTGCGAAAAAGGACTCGGGAGAAGCAACAACGCAGAACCTCGACCGTGAGCAGCGCAAATCCCGGCGGCGTGAGCTTCGACGTACGGAACAGGAAAGCGCCCGTCTGCTCGAGCAGGCCGAGAAACTCGAGCGGGAAATTGAAGAGGTCCAGCAGGAGCTGTCGAAGCCGGAAAACTACTCAAACGGCGAGAAAGCTCGCTCGTTGACGCAGAAACTGGAGGACCTTCAGAACGAGCACGAATCAACGCTTGAGCAGTGGGAACGAGTAACTGAATCAGCCGAAGCCATAAGGGAAGAACTGGAGGCAGCCGGTTGAGCAGGATTATGTCCTGGAATGTCAACGGGCTTCGGGCAGTAGAACGAAAAGGCTTTGTGTCGTGGCTCGCGGGGGAACAACCCGACATTCTGTGCCTGCAGGAAACGAAAGCTCGGCCCGAGCAGCTCCCGGACAACTTGCTGCATCCGGACGGATACACCGCTTACTTCGCCTCGGCTGACCGCAAAGGGTACAGCGGTGTTGCAGTCTACACGCGGCATGTACCGCTTGATGTATCCTTTTTCGGTGACAGCGCCTTCGACCAGGAAGGCAGACTGATCGTGCTCCACTTTGATTCCTACTCGGTAGTGAACGGATATTTCCCCAATAGTCAGGAGGGGGGCGCACGACTCGGCTACAAATTGGAGTTCTGTCGGGGACTCCACGAAAAGCTCAATACGTGGGTGCGCCGTGGTCACCATGTCGTGCTCTGTGGTGATTACAATATCGCACACCGCGACATCGATCTGGCAAGGCCTGAGGCTAACGAGCAGAACCCTGGCTTTCTCCCCGAAGAACGCTCCTGGATGTCGTCGTTTCTCGAATCCGGATACGTGGACACCTTCCGGATCTTTGAGAGCTCAGGGGGTCACTATACATGGTGGTCCTACCGGGCCGGAGCCCGTCGGCGGAACATCGGCTGGCGGATCGACTATCACTGCGTAAACGAGAGCCTTGCCGGTAAGGTACAGGCCGCGCGCATCCGACAGGAGGTGACCGGCAGCGACCATTGCCCTGTGGAGCTGACGCTGACAGTATAACAGCGCCACCTTGATTTTTATCGAAGCTGCTTCTAATGTTTGCGGTATGCGAATCCGTTACAATGCTCCGGTTACCCTGAGCTTTTCAATTGGTGCGGCCGTCGTTCTTATAATCGACGGACTTACCGGAGCGGCGCTGACTTCGAGTATCTTCAGCGTACCACCACAAATGGGTTTCAACCGCGTACTCGACTATGTGAGGCTGTTCACCCACTCTGTCGGGCACGCCGGCTGGGACCATCTTATTGGTAACCTCGCGTTTATCCTGTTGCTTGGACCGATACTCGAAGAAAAGTACGGCCCGACAGTCCTGGCATTCATGATGATCGTAACTGCCGGTATTACCGGGATTCTCAATGTCCTGTTTCTATCTACCGGGCTGCTCGGCGCAAGCGGAATCGTGTTCATGATGATCATGCTCATAAGCTTCACCAACATACGACAGGGAGAGATTCCGCTGACCTTTATTCTGGTGGTTCTCCTGTATCTGACCAGGGAATTTGTCGCCGCCTTTGGCGATGACAACGTTTCTCAGTTCGCCCACATTATCGGAGGGCTGACCGGAAGCATGTTCGGATTTCTCAGGTCGAAGGGCAGAATATCTGCATGAGCACCACCAATGGAATGATGGATAAACTCGAGCGGATGAAACATCGGCTCGAGGAAGTAGAAACGCTCATTTCTGATCCGCAGGTCCTCAAGGACCAGGCGCGTTACCGGCAGCTGATGCAGGAGCACTCGTATCTGAACGAGGTTGTGCAGGCTTACAACGAGTATATGTCGGTACGCGAGCAATTCGAGCAGTCGCAGGCGCTAGCCGCCGAGGAGCCCGACAAAGAAATGCGGGAAATGGCGGAACAGGAGCAGCAGGAACTCTCGGAACAGCTCGAAACACTTGAGCGGAAACTGAAACTCCTCCTCGTTCCGAGGGATCCGATGGATTCCAACAATACGATCGTCGAGATTCGGGCGGGAACCGGCGGAGACGAGGCTTCATTGTTCGCGGCGGACCTCTACAAGATGTATTCACGATATGCCGAGTACAAGGGCTGGACGATCGAAATCATGAGTGCAAGTGAAACCGAGGTTGGCGGATTTAAAGAGATCATCTTCTCGGTAGGCGGACGCAACGTATTCGGGGACCTCAAATATGAAAGCGGTGGGCATCGTGTGCAACGAATACCCTCAACAGAGAGCGGAGGGCGAATTCATACCTCGGCAGTAACGGTAGCGGTGCTGCCGGAAGTGGAGGACACCGACATCGAGATACGCAGCGAAGATCTGCGAATTGACTATTTCCGGTCGAGCGGCCCCGGAGGACAAAGTGTGAACACTACCGATTCGGCCGTGCGGATTACCCACGAACCCTCCGGAACAGTGGTGACCTGTCAGGACGAGAAAAGTCAGCACAAGAACAAAGCAAAGGCAATGCGCGTACTGAAAGCGCGTATCTACGAGGCTGAAGAACAACGAAAGGCCGCCGAACGCGCAAGCGAGCGCAGGCACCAGATAGGCAGCGGCGATCGCAGTGAGCGAATTCGCACGTACAACTTCCCCCAGAATCGATTCACAGACCACCGGATCGGCCTGACGATCTATCGCCTCGAGCAGATTATGGAGGGTAATCTGGACGAGGTAATCGAAACCCTGAAGCTTCACGCACAGGAAGAGAACGTCCAGCAGGCAAGCGGTCTCAACTGAACGAGCCTGGAAAAGAACTCATGAACGGAAAGATCTCGAGCAGACTGCTGGTTCTCAATGCGAGTAACCGGCTGAGAGAGGCCGGAAGTGAATCCCCATATCTCGATGCAACTCTGCTGCTCGCAAGCGTCTGGGGTGTCACGCGCGAGAAACTGTTTACACTCTTCGGGGACCCCGTAGAGCCGGACGACGCTGCGGCCTTCAAGACACTCGTTGAACGGAGAATTGCCGGAGAACCCATAGCCTACCTTATCGGTTCCAGGGAGTTCTACGGGCATCGGTTCATGGTTGACCGACATGTGCTCGTACCCCGCCCCGACACCGAGATCCTTGTGGATACCGTGCTCGGTTTATGTCCTGAAGGCGAATCCTGGAGAATCCACGATTGCTGCACAGGGAGCGGATGTGTGGCGATTTCGGTCTCGGCAGCGCGACCCCGGGCTTCAGTCTCGATGTCCGACATAAGCGGCGAAGCACTCGACGTTGCCGTGGTCAACTCAAATTCGATTCTCGGGGAATCCCTTCCCTATTGGAAAAGCGATCTGCTCGCAGAGGTTCCAGGCCGCTTCAACGTCATTACCTGCAACCCTCCCTACCTCACTGGCGCGGATATGAGTGCCCTGGATGAACCGAGTGATACTCCTGCCGCTTCGGAACGTACACCCCGGCACGAACCAAAGGAGGCCCTGTATGGTGGAAACGACGGACTGGAATTCGTAAATCGATTGATTCACGACGCATTGGCATCGCTTGCTTCGAATGGATATATTGTACTTGAGATAGCTGATGCGCAGGCAGAGCCTGTCATGAAACTGCTTGAGACCACGGGCTATCGCAACGTATTTGTGCAACGGGACCTGGCCGGCCGACGGCGGGTCGTCGGAGGACAAGCGTGCTCGGATACTACGGCGAATTAAACGGGGACTCATGGGCGACTACATTGAGCGATTCACAGAGAAGATCAGCTCATTCCCGCAAGAAGAGCAGGAGCGACTGCTTGACGCCGTAGGTCTGAGCGAAAAGCTCCACGAAGGGCAGTACCGCCAGAGTGGCGAACCGTACGTTACACACCCGATAGCGGTTGCCGAGATTCTCATCGATCTCAATCTTGACGCAGATACGCTTGTTGCCGCTCTTCTCCACGACGCCCTCGAAGATACGACCATAACGCGCAATGAGCTTCGCGAGCGCTACGGAAAAAACGTAGAAATGCTTGTGAACGGTGTGACCAAGATCGCCATGGTCAAGGCTAAAAACCGAAGCACGCAGGCTGCTGAGACGATCCGGAAAATGCTCTTCGCGATGTCCAAGGACATCCGCGTTATTCTGATCAAGCTTGCGGATAAACTTCACAACATGAGAACCCTCGAGTACAAACGGGGTCCGCGGCAGCAGGAAATCGCGCAGGAATGCCTTGACATATACGCGCCGCTTGCAGGCCGGCTTGGTATATCCTGGTTGAAGGATGAACTCGAAGACCTGAGCCTTAAACATATTCACCCTGAGGTGTATCAGCAGCTCAAAAGCTTTGTAGCCCAGAAGCGAAGCGAGCGCGGAGAGTACCTTAAGCAGGTAGAGGATGCAATTCGTCACGTTGCAGAGCGTGAGCAGATTCCGGCTCATGTTGAAACACGGGCGAAACACTTCTATTCCATCTATGAGAAGATGAGGCGGCGAAACAAGTCGCTCGACGAAATATATGACATGCTCGGCCTGCGGATTCTCGTCGACACCGAGACCCAGTGCTATACCATGCTCGGGATTGTCCATCGGCTCTGGATGCCGATAGAGGGGCGATTCAAGGACTACATCGCGATGCCCAAGAGCAACCGGTATCAGAGCCTTCATACGACAGTTATGGGACCACGCGGCCGCCTCACAGAAATACAGATTCGCACGCACGAAATGCACCGGATCGCTGAGTTCGGAATTGCGGCGCACTGGCTGTACAAGAGCACAGCAGATTCCTCCGATGTCCACCGGGACCTCGCCATTATGAACCGCGTGCGAAACCTCGGGAACGTGCGGATTACCTCCAACGAGTTTCTCGAAGAGATTAAGCGTGAGATCCTGAAAGATTCCATTTATGTGTTCACACCGAAAGGGGATGTCATTCATCTGCCCCGGGGATCTACACCAATAGATTTCGCCTATCACATTCACACCGAGGTTGGTCACCGATGCATTGGAGCCAAGGCGGACGGACATATTATTCCGCTGAAGGATCCGCTGGGAAACACTCAGGTTGTGGAGATTTTAACCAACCGCAACGCCCGTCCTCACTTAAGCTGGCTTCGGTTCGTGCGAACAACCAGAGCTCGACAAAAAATTCGCCACTGGCTGAATAACCACGACGAGAATCTGTTCATTGACCAGAGTGTGGTAGCCCGGCACAAAACCGACCAGTCTGAACAAAAAGCATCCGGGAATAAAAAGCAGGCACCAGCCGAACCATCCACTGAAGAGAGCAACGAAGGTTCCCCCGACACCGTAATGGACCGGGAGAAGATCGGGGTCAGAATAGGCAACGAACGAAACATGATGATCCGTTTCGCCAACTGCTGTAAGCCCGAAACAGGTGATGACATTGTCGGCTATGTCTCAAGAGGCAGAGGAATAATTGTCCACACACGACACTGCAAAAACCTGCGCAGCATCCCCGACCTGAAGGACCGGATGATAGAAGTGGAATGGGAAACGGTCAGCCCGCACATCACCTTGCGATATGAAATCACCGCAGAATCGGCTCGGGACCTGTTCAGCGAAATAGAAGGCGCAGTACGAAAGTTCAAAGGACATCTCATCGAGGGCAAGGTCGACGAGATGGTGAACGGCAAGATACGGGCACATTTTACCCTTGAAATGGAGCGCCGCGAAGATACCCGCAAGATCATGAAAAGCATTCGTGCGATCCCGGCGGTATTGAACATTCGCGAAGCGCCGGAATCATATGCAGCGGAGCTTCGTCGAGGGTAGATTCTTCTACCCGGTAGCCGTCCCGTCATGCTTATTATTATGTTCCCGACATGGCCGAAATAACATTCAAAGGAACTCCTACTAACACCGTTGGGGACCTGCCGCCGGTCGGAAGTGCGGCACCTGATTTCCGTCTTACAAACAGCGAACTCGCAGACGTATCTCTTTCCGATTATCAGGGAAAACGCAAGATCCTCAACATTACCCCGAGTCTCGAGACGCGGGTATGCGCTGCTAGCGCGAAACAATTCAATAACCGTATTCGCGAGTTCAGCGACACGGTCGTTCTCAACGTCAGTCGCGATCTTCCATTCGCCCAGGGAAAGTTTTGTGAATCCAACAACATTGACTCTGTCATTACCCTGAGTCAGCTTCGTGACATGTCGTTCGGCTCCGATTACGGTGTTACAATCGTGGACGGACCATTTGAAGGGCTTCTTGCAAGAGCCGTAGTAGTTATTGACGAAAACGATTCAGTCGTCTATACACAGCTCGTACCCGAAATATCGCAGGAACCCGATTACGACGCTGCTCTGAACGCCGTGAAATAGCTTGGGGACATCGCGGACGAGCGAACAGGCAAGCCGCCGGAAATCCTTACGGTTGCGACCGGGCTTGCACAGATGTCCCTGACCGCTCCGACCGGGACCCGGCACAGGTGAAAAAGAGGATAGTCCGCCTTGTCAAAAACACCGCTTGATATCGTCCTCGTGGAGCCGGAGATTCCAGGAAATACCGGCTCTACGGCAAGAACTTGCGCAGCCATTGGTGCCACGCTCCACCTGGTACATCCACTTGGTTTTCGCACCGATGACGCAGCAGTTAAGCGTGCCGGTCTCGACTACTGGCATCTCGTGGAAATCCATCACCACGACAACTTCGAGTCGGTGGTGAACGTGCTGGCTGACCGTTACTTCTTTCTCGCTTCAACCAAGGGTATAAAACGCTATGACACCGGAGAACTGACCGAACCGGCTGCGCTCATTTTCGGAAAAGAAACACGCGGACTCGACGATGCTATTTTGGCGCAGTATCCCGACCGAATCTTCCGCATTCCAATTCTTGAGCAGGCGCGCAGTCTTAACCTCAGCAACGCCGTCAGCGTGTTCGCATTCGAATGCATGCGACAGCGCGGCTTCCCGGGATTAGAACACATACGCCCGGTCTAAGATCAGGCGTTCTCTTGAGAGTATGCGCCCTTTTGAGAGCATGCGCACGGTTGACTCGTTTTCACCGTCAGCCACACCATAGCCGGTGCCGGTAAAACCTTTTCTCCGGCCCGTTCCAAACACAGCGCGGGGAATGCGAGCATTTTTCAGGACAGCGCGCGCTCCGATCACGATTGCTTCTGAACGAACACCTCCTCAACCCAGCTGTGCGTTGTACAGTCGAAAAAAAGGCTTGCCCGTAGGGAGCAAGCCTGTATAGCGTTCTACTGAATTATTGTGCTGTTTTTCTCCGGAGTGCTTCCCGCCAACAGCATAGCCCATCGGGCACTGTAATCTGACCGTTATTATACGGAAACGCCGTGAGCTACCCCGCAACAGCGAACCGATTGGACTCGGTCTCCGGGGTATACGGTTTGTTAAGTATCAGCCCTTGAATGCCGTGAGCATCCAGACCTGCTTTTCCTTGTCTTTCAAAAATCCAACAGCGTCATCCGCAGTGCCTTCATCGCCGTGATTCTGGGCAACCTCTATGAGGGTTCTAAGCTGGTTAACGAGCGTCTTATAGTCGCTTATCAGAGCGTCGGCCACTGCCGCACCGTCTATACCTCTGCTCTCTGCCTCGGCGATTTCGCTCAGCTTAAGAAACTCCTCGGTCTTAGCAACCGGTCGCGCCCCGATTTTGAGAACCCGTTCGGCAACCTCGTCCGTTTCTTCATGCACCGCGTTGTACAAACCTTCGAGAACTTCATGCAATGTGAAGAAGTTCTCTCCTTCGACATTCCAGTGATAGTTGTGAAGTTTCGTATAAAGAATGCTGAGACTCGACAGATACTTGTTCAGATGGGTAGCGATCTCATCTATCGCCTGTTTTGAAAGTCCTACGTCCACCTTTGTCTGCTCTTTCGTTGCTGTCATATCTTTCCTCCTGTTGTCCATGTAAACTACTCACGCAGGTGGTCGCAGTCAATTCGAACTATTTACCGCGTCCTCCGATATGCACTGTGAATTGATGACAACCCGGATGCTCAATCAGCCGTGTTCAACCCGGTTTCGACCGGCTTCCTTCGCCCTGTATAACGCATCATCCGCCCTGGCTAACGCATCGTCAGGGCTTTCCTCTGAGGTAAGTATATGTTCCCCGACCCCGATACTTACAGTGATCTCAGTTCCGATCTCCGGTATCGGCGTGGTTCCGATAGAGCTTCTGATTCGCTCTGCAATGCGCGCCGCGCCGGCTCCATCGACATCAGGTAACAATACCACAAACTCTTCACCACCGTATCGCGCCGCTACATCTGTCTGCCGCAAGCAGCTGCGAATAGTTGTTGTAACCGCCTGGAGGACTCTATCCCCAGCCGCGTGCCCGTAGGTATCGTTAATCCTTTTAAAGTGGTCGAGATCAAGCATGAGAATTGAAAGTACGTCACGAGGCGAGTCCGTCTCCTCGCAATACTCTTCCAGCATCTGCTCGAACACGTGGCGCTGCTTAAGCCCGGTCAATCGGTCGGTGGTCGCCGCTTCATAGAGGAGAGCATTCTGCACGGCAACCCCCGCGAAAATCCCGACAGTAGAGAGAAAATCACGGTTCACGGGCATAAGGGCCTCCCCGGTCACCGGTGGGCCCACGAACAGAAGTCCCTTCAATTCCTCCCGCCCAATAAGCGGCGTTACCGCTGCAGGCGCAAACTCCGATAATGGCATCAGGTCGTCCGGAGAGCACCCTGTGCCGTCAAGCAGCTCAGTGAAGGACACTGCCTGTCGCGCCCGACTGAGATACTGCAATACGGGATGATCCGCGGGAAGGACATAGGATCTATTACGCTCAGGGGTCAGCCCTTCAACGGACCGATGAAGCTTTAATTCTTTGCTATGCAGTGATTCCTGAACAAAGACTCCGCCGACTACAGCCTTCATATAGCCGAGTGCAGACGAGAGAATCGCCTGAATCAGATCGTGATATTCGAGTATTGCATTGAGACTCTTGCTTATTTCGATGAGCTGTTGCAGCTCATAAATCCGGGACTCATACGTCCGCAACAGCTCATTTGGATCGTGCATACACTTTCACTGTCATCTCGAAGTATAGACGCCAACACAGGGTTACGCAACTCGAGCATCCTGACCTGTACCACTACCCCAGAACTGCGATAAGTATTACTTTGTATTGACCTTTGGTAATAACATGTGTTACCCGTTTGGACACGTAGTGCGAATAGCTCACGAATGTTTGCTATCGCTTGATAATTCTTGTAAGAGAGTTAAGGAGGCGCCATGCGTCGTATATTTCTTATTTTTGTAAGCTTGATGCTGCTTTTGTCTGTGCAAGCGTGGGCCGGTGGTGCGCAGGAGGAACCGGAAGCCGGTGATTTGCAGATTGTGACGACCACCGGACACCTCGCGGATATGGCGCGCAACATCGCGCCCGACGCCGATGTTACAGAGCTTCTCGGACCAGGTACGGATCCCCACACATATGTGCCTTCAACTCGCGAAGTTCAAATGCTTCAGGATGCCGATCTGGTGCTGTGGAATGGACTGGAACTCGAAATTCAGTTCACCGACACGCTCGAGGGCCTTGGCGACCATGCGTTCGAGGTCGCGCGTGAGATCCCCGACACCCGACTGATCGAATACGCCGGACATGGTCACGACCATGGCCACGACCACGATGACGACCATGGCCACGACCACGATGACGACCATGGCCACGACCACGATGACGACCA
>CAZMEV010000047.1:14532-23525 GCA_964565375.1 uncultured Spirochaetaceae bacterium | reverse complement strand
GACAACGAGCTTCAGAAACTGAAGGTGGTAAGCAATGACTGAAACGGAACTGCAGAATGATCCCGCGGTCTCCAAGCTGATGGACTATGTAAAAAACAAAAAAACAATCAGCTATGAGGAAGTCCACGAGTTTCTTCCGGAAAATATCGTGAACTCGGAGAAAATTGAGGATGTTATCAGCCTCCTGGGAAAGCACAACGTACGGCTCGAGGATGAAGACGCTGAAGTCAGTGAAGAAGACGTTGAACAGGTAGTTAAACAGGAAAAGAAGCGGGAACGACTTGTATACGGTGACCGTGACTCAAGCGTCGACGATCCAATCCGGCTCTATCTTCGGGAAATCGGCAAGGAAAACCTGCTTACCGCCGAACAGGAAGTCGAGCTGTCAAAGAAGATGGAGGACGGCGAGAACATCATTAAAGATGTTATAAAGCGCTCCGGAGTCATTGTTCCCGAGTTCTACAGTCTTGCACAACGAGCGTTCTCAAAGCGGGATCCGCGTGAAATGAACCTCAGCAAGAAAGAGGTCTCAGAGTATCTCGCCGAACGCAGACGGTTGTATCATTTCTACCGGGACGCGCTTAAGGCCAATCTTCCCGAGCTCAAGAGCTACATGGAAGAGAAACGAAAGGTTCTTGACCGTGGCGGCGATATTCTCACCGACGAGACGCTGTGTGAGAAACGGGAATCGCTGCGAAAGAAGCTTGCCGACGTGGAAATACATCAGGATGAGATTCTCTCATTCAGCGACCGGTTCATTGGAGCCGCCACCAAGATTCGCAAGTATCAGAAAGAAGAAGAGCGCATCGAAAAACGTCTCAAAGTCGGTAGTATGCGCGAGCTTCGCAGTCTTGGACGCGGGCTTGCCTCATCCGCGCAACGACAGAAAATCGAAACGGAACTCGGAATGACGGCTGATCAGATTAAAGACCGCATCCGGCAGTTCCAGATTACCGACAAGAAGCTCAAGAGCCTTGAGGTCGATTTCGAGAACTCCATTGAAGAGATTCTCGAAATGTCAAAGGAGATTACCCGTGGTAAGGCGATGATGCAGAATGCCAAGGACCGCCTTATCAAGGCGAACCTCCGGCTCGTTGTAAGTATCGCCAAGAAGTATACCAATCGCGGGCTGCATTTCTTTGACCTTGTACAGGAAGGCAATATCGGTCTCATAAAGGCGGTAGAAAAGTTCGAGTACCGAAAGGGCTACAAGTTCTCTACCTATGCTACGTGGTGGATCAGACAGGCAATAACCCGTTCAATCTCCGATCAGGCACGGACCATTCGTGTGCCTGTGCACATGATCGAACAGATTAACAAGGTTGTGCGCGAAAGCCGGCAACTGATGCAGGTGCTCGGCCGTGAACCTAATGACGAAGAAGTTGCCGACCGCCTCGGCTGGAGCGTTGCGCGGGTCAAATCGGTCAAGAACGTGGCGCGGGAGCCAATTTCCCTTGAAACGCCGATCGGGGAAGAGGAGGACAGTCTCCTCGGTGACTTTATCGAGGACAAGGACGTGGAGAATCCCGCGCACCAGACGGCGTTTACGCTGCTTCAGGAACAGCTGAGAACCGTTCTCTCGACCCTCCCGGCGCGGGAGCAGGAAGTGCTCAAGATGCGCTTCGGGCTCGAAGACGGCTACTCATTGACTCTCGAAGAAGTCGGACTGTATTTCAATGTCACCAGAGAACGCATTCGTCAGATCGAGGCGAAAGCGTTGCGAAGACTGCGCCATCCCAAGCGGAGTCGCCGACTCAAAGACTATCTCGATCAGTAAAGAGCCTGTGATTCCCCGCTGCCCGGTGGTCGGGTACAGGCAACAGGAATTGGACTAAGGAGTATCGCGCTTTGCAGGAAACGATAGATAAACTTAAGACGCTTCAGGATATTCTCTCGGAGCGGTACCGGATCGAAAAAGAACTGCGGGATATCCCTCGCAGCCTCTCTACCAAGAACGAACTGCTCAGTCGCCTGAAAAAGCAGTATATAGAAAAGAACGAACAGTTCGAACAGGCGAAAGAGCGTATTCGCGATTACCGTACCCGCATGGATGAGGCCGAGCGAGACCGTGAAACGTACGAGCAGCGAATGTCTGAGATCAAGACACAACGGGAATACGAAGCACTTGATAAAGAAATCCGTGAGGCGAGCGAACGCGAACAGTACCTGCGGAAAGAGCTTCAGCGGGAAGAACGCGAACTCGAGGAGCTTCGCCATTCGCTCGAGCGCGAAGAGCAGATGATCTCGGAGCAGGAGGCTGAGCTCGAAGAAGAGCAAGCGCGGATTGAAAGCGAGAGCGAGAGCAAGAAAGAGCAGATTAAGAAGCTCGAGCAGCAGCAGCAGGAGCTGTCTCCGGGAATGGACGAAGACCTGCTGTTCAAGTTCGACCGCATTATCCGCAGTAAGGAAGGCGAGGGCATTGTGCCTCTTCGAAAAGGCGTCTGCACAGGATGCAACATGATCCTACCAAAGCAGTTCGTGAACGAAGTGCGTGCCGGTGAAGACATTAAGTTCTGTCCATACTGTTCGAAAGTCGTCTTTTATGTTGATGATGACCTTGAATCCAGCGATGAAGACGCAGAAGGACTCATGGATGTGTTCGATGGGGATACCACCGGAGGACTTGCAGACCTTATGGGCGAGGAGGAAGAAGATCTTCTCGACGACGAGGATCCGCCGCTGGTCGTTACTACCGACGAAGACGAGGACGATACGGTGACCGCAGATGAAGCTGCCGAGGACGAAGTTGTCGCCGATGAAGCCGAGGAGCCCGAAGGTCTGGACTCGGACGATACCGAAGAAAGCGAGGAAGTCGAAGGGGAAGGAGGCAGCTTCGAGGATGATGCCGACTGACCGCGGTGGCGTGAGTGCACGGGGGAAGCGCTTCGACGCGTGTGAAGGGGACGCAAGTGAAGGGCAGGAGCGCGTTCGCACGAGTGCACGGTGGAAGCGCTTTGACGCGTGTGAAGGGTGGGAGCGCGTTGGCACGAGTACACGATCGGATTGAAATCGGTTAGAATATTGGTCGATCATATTGGTCGATGATGGCCGGGGCGAATTGCATTAAGACTGTCGCCGGGCATGTGCTCCGTTTCGGCGGTTGCACCGAATGTCCGGAGGAAAGTCCGGGCTCCATAGAGAGCATGGTACCGGGTAACCCCCGGGCGCCCGCCGGAGTCGCGGTTTCCCCTTAAGGGGAGCTTCGTGTCTCGCAGCAGTCTCAGGACTGCCGGTGGGTGACAGAAAGTGCCACAGAAACCAGACCGCCCCGCACTCCGGACGATCTTCGTCTGGTACGGGGTAAGGGTGAAAGGGTGAGGTAAGAGCTCACCTGCCGGCCGGCAACGGTCGGTGATGGTAAACCTTGCCAGGAGCAATACCAAGCAGCGGTATCGGTTGCTCGCCGGGGTCGGGTTCTCAACAGAATACCGACCATACCGCGGGTAGGTAGCGTAAGGAACGTCGTGGAAACATGGACGTCAAGACAGATGACAGCCACCGACTGGTAAGGCGTCCGGTCGGGACAGAACCCGGCTTAGCAATTCGCCCCGGAGGTCATCGACGACCGGTTGTCCTGAATACTGATAGATTGACTCGCACGGGCAGTCCGGGTTTAAATGGCGTCGGTTAGCGGATGATCTACTCAAGTGAACGCAACAGACCGTCGGCGGAGCGGTCGCCGCGCAACAGACTTCCCGGAAATGCAGTTCTTGTGATTCTGGCAGCGATTGTTACAATCTCGGCCGCGAGCCTCTTTTTTCTTGGAGATCGTTCGCTGCCCTCAATTGGGAACGAGCATGACTTCGACGAAAGCTACGTCGAAGAGCTCTGGAATGCCCGGCGCTTCGAGGAAATCCTGTCCATTACGGAAAATCATCTCGATCACGAGCCTTTTGATAGTGCGGCGCTGGTATTCGACGGGCTGGCTTCCTACTTCCTGGCCGTGGAACTGGATAATGGTGAAGAAAGCTCTACACTCATAGATCGCAGCGTAACGCATCTGCGTCGAGCACTGGCGCTTTCACAGACGCATCACAGGCGGGAGGCGGAATATACCCTGGGGCTCGCATACTTCGAGCGTGGGGAGCACTACTATGATCTGGTCGCCGAACACCTTGAACGCGCAATTGATCTTGGCAAAGAAACTACCGCGGTCCATGAGTATCTCGGAGTCGCGTACAGGAATCTGGGTGAACTCGAACAGAGCATTCAGCACTTCCGGACGGCGATTGAGCAGGAACCACGCGACATTACGTATCTGACCCTTGCAGAGACCTACCGGGAACGGCAACAATCAGAGGAAGCTGAGGAATACCTGAACCGGGTTATCAGCGGTTCTGAGGAACCTCGGCTCGTTCATGAGGCAAGGTTATTGTTGGGTCGAATATACCTTGAACGAGAGCAGTACGAAGATGCCTACAGGCAATTCAACGAAGTGCTCGAAGAAGATCCGAACTCTGCAGACGCACAGTTTTATCTTGGCGAATACTATTATCATACCGATGATAGGGTGAGAGCCCGGTCGTACTGGCGAAGTGCAGTTAATCTGGATAGTGGGCATCGGAAAGCCTTAGAGCGACTTGAAAGCTGAGACTTGGAAGCCGAAAAAAAGGCGACAAATGGAGAAGTAAGGAGTAGCAGCATGGGGTTCGGGAACGCGTTCAGTCTATCGAGTGATATTGGAATTGACCTGGGTACGTGTAATACCCTCGTATATGTTCGAGGCCGCGGCATTACGGCAAACGAGCCGAGTGTTGTAGCTGTTGAACGGGGAACACGGAAAGTCGTGGCGGTTGGTGAAGAGGCCCGCCGCATGCTTTGGAAAACGCCGGGAGATATTATAGCAATACGACCGTTGAGAGACGGTGTAATAGCGGATCCGGAAACAACGGAACGTATGATCCGGTATTTCGTGTCAAGGGTCCTCAGCAGGAGATGGTTCGTCAAGCCGCGAATGGTTATCGGTGTTCCAACGTGCATTACCGAGGTAGAAGAACGCGCCGTGCAGGATGCAGCCTACAAAGCAGGAGCTCGTGAGGTCAAAGTTATCTCCGAATCTCTTGCTGCAGCGATAGGAGCCACAATTCCCATCTACGAACCGGCAGGCCATATGGTATGCGATATCGGGGGGGGTACCAGTGAGATTTCGGTTATATCGCTCGGAGGCATGGTCGTTACAAATGCCATCCGGCTCGGTGGTGATGAGTTCGACGAAGCGATCATGAAACACGTTCGAACCGTTCACAATCTTATTATCGGTGAGCGTACAGCCGAGGATCTCAAGAAGACAATCGGGAATGCTACCCCTGACAAGAAGATTGAAAAAATGGAGGTAAAGGGGACTGACGCTATTACGGGACTCCCTCGACGCCTTGAAATTGACTCTGTTGAAGTTCGTGAAGCGCTGCAGGAACCAATCAGCGCGATTATCGAGGAAATCAAACGCACGCTCGGTCAGACACCACCGGAACTGGCCGCGGATATTGTCGAGCGGGGTATCGTCATGACCGGTGGCGGTAGCCTGTTGAAAGGCCTTGATACGCTTATCAGCAACGAGACCGGAGTGCCTGCATTTAAGGCGGAAGATCCGCTGAATTGTGTTGCCGTGGGCGCGGGCATGTACTTTGATCATGTGAAAAGCAAGGACAATGCACGTAATCTGTACAACTCCATGAATGCCTGATGGCGAAAGCGCGTAATGCATGGATCTGAAAGGGTACTTACAGCGTAATCGAACACTCGTCACGTTTGCGCTACTCGTCACGTTTTCCGTTCTTGCTCTCCTTGGGGGGCCGGCTGCTGGTCCGCGCGAGGTGGGAATGACATTTCTTGGTGGTATTCAACGAGCGAGTGCCGGGGTCGTAGATGTGTTTGAGTCTGTCGCCCAACGCTTCAGAAGCCGAAGCGAATTACTCGAGGAAAACCGCCGTCTACGCGAGCGCGTGGAAGAACTCGAACTGCAGCAGGACAACCTCGATGCCCTTCGTGTTCAGCTACGCGAATTACGAGAAACCCTCGGGTATTCGCGTGCACTTGACTTCGAACACGTCAATGCCCGCGTTATCGGGCGTGACCCGGCCAATATCTTTCCTACAATCACCATTAACCGCGGGCGGCGCCATGATATTGAACGCAATATGCCGGTTATTGCGATTCAGGACGGAACACCCGCGCTTGTCGGCCGTGTGCTTGAAGCAGGAGCAGGAACGGCCAAAGTGTTGCCCCTTTATGATGCGAGCTCCTATGTAGCGGCACTTCATCAGGAGTCGCGCTATCAGGGATTGGTGACGGGCACCGGCGGGCAGGATTTCAGGATAACCATGGAGCATCTCTCCCGGGAAGCACTCGATTACATCTCGGAAGGTGACCGTATTGTCACATCCGGGCTGCGTTCCCTGTACCCGCCAAATATCGAAATAGGTACCGTCACTGAAGTGTCGGCTGTCGAGTTCCAGACAAGTATTGATGTGTTCGTTCGCCCGACCCTCGATTTCCGTCGACTTGAACACGTCTACGTCTTAACAGGTGGAGGCTCCTGAGCGGCAATGCTTGTGTATCTTGCAGGTTCATTACTCATTATTCTCGTCGCAGTTATTCAGACGAATCTGGTCGGCTTCATCGAAATTGCGGGTGCGCGTCCGGATATCGTACTCATTTTCACCGTTTACCTTGCAAACCGAAATGGTCCCATGGTGGGGCAGGTCGCCGGCTTTGTTTCCGGTATTACGCAGGATATACTCAGTATCGCGCCGCTGGGTTTTTTCACCCTCACTCATACTATAGTAGGGATGGTTTTCGGGCTCACGCGCGAGAACGTTGAACTTGACCCGGTTGTTGCACCGATCGTTCTGATCCTCGTTGCAACCGTTATGAAAGGACTCCTTTACACCGCCATTGCGGCAGTGTTTGGAGTAGCCGGACCGGTTTCGGCAGTATGGTCGCTTCAATTCCTTATTGAAATTGTCTATAATATCGTGTTAACTCCATTCCTGTTCGGCCTTTTCGGTCGGTTCAAGTCACTTCAACTCGACTGGCGTGCGAGAGCATACTGAACAAGGAGCAGACCAATGTCGGGATGGAGCGGCCAGAACAGCGTAGTTTCGAAACCCGGGCTCGTCGGTATCGGTATTGCAATAGGTGTGCTCATTTTCTTTTATCTCGCACACCTGTTTACGCTTCAAATAATTGAAGGCTTTGAATACCGGGCACGTGCCCAGGAAATCACACGACGCAGTCGCTCGATTCAGGCCCAACGGGGCCGTATTCTCGATACCCACGGGCGCCCTGTTGCAGTAAACAGGGACTCATTCGTTCTTACACTCAATCCCTCCGAAGTCGATCGGGGTGAGTTCGACGAATTGTTTCACCGCTTGAGTATCGCCACCGATCTCAGTCTGGAGCAGCTTGGCAGACTCGTCCCTTCCTCAGTTCGAGGCAGATATACCGATATTGAACTAACCGACGGTGTCGACTTTCCGACAATCACCTATATCGCCGAACGAATCGAAGAGTTTCCGGGTGTGTCCTGGTACAACGAACCTCGTCGGTTCTATCCGGAGCGGGAAACACTCTCACATGTCCTCGGCTATGTCGGAAACATCAGTACCGAAGAACTGCAGGTTCTCTACAACCGTGGGTACACACCGCAGAGTATCCTCGGTAAGAGCGGAATCGAGCGACAGTACGATGCAATCCTGCGGGGCAGAGAAGGCCAACAATTCCGAACTGTAGACGTTTTTGGGAGAGAAATCTCGCGAGAGCAAGGTGAACGCCCTCCAGAATTCGGAAGCGATCTGGTACTCACTATAGACCAGGATATTCAGGAACTCGCCGAACGATCACTCGGGCGTCGCAGCGGTGCAGTCGTTGTACTCCGCGTCGCTACTGGCGAAATTCTTGCTATGGTGAGCAACCCAGGTTTCGACGCGAACCAATTCAGTTACGGAGGAGATGGCCGCCGTTTCCAGCAACTCGCAGAGGACCCCAGTTCCCCGTTTCTTAACCGGGCAATTTCGGCGGAAGCACCACCGGCATCCACCTTCAAGACAATTATGGCCTCCGCCGCTCTTGAGGAAGACGTGATCGACGAGGATGAGACAATTACCACCCGGGGCGTATACCAGGCAGGCAACCAGGAATTCCGGGAATGGGGCATTGATATGCGGCCCCAGGGATTTGGGGAAATCGATATTCGCAGCGCAATTGCCCATTCCTCAAATTACTTCTTCTACACACTCGGTCATCAGCGGCTCGGCGCTGACAATATCGAGCGATATGCACGAGCCTTTGGACTTGGTGAGCGCACCGGCATAGATATCCCGGGGGAACGTTCAGGCCTTGTCCCATCGCGCCAGTGGAAGGAGCAAACCCAGAACGAACCATGGGTTGGCGGTGATACCGTCAATATGAGTATCGGCCAGGGTTTCACTGCAGCGACACCACTGCAACTTGCAAACATGATGGCTATGGTTGCAAATCGGGGCACGGTTTACCGGCCACATATTGTACGCGAAGTCCGGGATCCTATGACCGGCGAGTTAACGGCGCGGACACAGCCGGAAGTACTTCGGTCAGCTCCAATAAGCGAAGAAACATTTCAAATTGTATCCGACGGGCTTCGGGAAGTGGTTGAGACCGGAACGGCACGAAACACAGTAACGACACCGGCAGTCGACAGTGCCGGTAAAACCGGGACCGGCGAGGTGGGGTTGGAGGATCGTTGGCACAGCTGGTACGTGGCCTACGCTCCAGTAGAACCGGACGATCCTATGGAGCAGGTGGCTGTTGCCGTACTGGTCGACGCTGACAACGAATACGACTTCTGGTCTCCCAAAGCGGCGAACCTGTTGCTTCACGGCATGTTTACCGACCAATCGTTTGACGAAGTTGTTGCGGACCTTAATCCGTGGTATATGCACCAGTACTGAGACATCAGCATTTAAACAAGCGTTTGTGGCAGTTGTTGATGGCAGTTGTTGATGGCAGTTGTTGAT
>CAZMEV010000047.1:0-14432 GCA_964565375.1 uncultured Spirochaetaceae bacterium | reverse complement strand
TTAAACAAGCGTTTGTGGCAGTTGTTGATGGCAGTTGTTGATGGCAGTTGTTGATCGCACTTGTTAATGAGGATCAGTTTCGCGTTTAGTCTGTCGCTCCTGGCGCCCTTCCTGACGCTTTTTGGCCTGTTCCTGAGGCTGAGGCCTGGCCTCCTCCTGCCTGTTCCTGACGCTTCGCCTCCTGCCAGCGATCTTCCATTTGGTCGAGAGACACACTTTCCATCTCCTGATTGCGATCAGCAAAATACTGCTCAATAGAAGAAAAGCGCCTTGAAAATCTGCGATTCGCTTCGTGCAGCGATTCTCCGGGCTTAATTCCGGCCTTGCGCGCGACATTAATGACCGAGAAAAGTACGTCTCCCACTTCGTGTTCAACAATCGAGAGGAGAGACCCGTCACTGGAGCTGCCGGCATATTCTTCTTTATCATCGCTGCATTCGTGATCATCACTGTGTTCCCGAGATTCAAGTGCTGCTTCGAGCTCATCAACTTCCTCTCGCAGCTTGTCGAGTGCCCCTCGAATGTCAGGCCAGTCGAATCCAACCTTTGCTGCTTTCTTCTGCAGCTTGTACGCACGCTCTAGAGAGGGTAATGACTTCGACACACCGTTGAGTACGGATTCATTCCTGCCACGTCCTTCGACGTCACTTTTTATCCGATCCCATTGTTCGCGTACCAAATCTGGAGATTCCGCTGCCGCATCTCCGAATACATGAGGGTGTCGGCGAATGAGTTTGTCAGCCACGTTGGAAAACACTTCAGCCAGCGTGAAACGTCCGGCTTGTTGCTCAATGCAGATCATGAGCATTACCACCAGAAAAATGTCTCCAAGCTCTTCTTTCAGATGATTCCGGTCTCCGTCGTTGATCGCCTCAAGAGCTTCGTATGCTTCTTCAATCAGATTGGACTTAATAGTCTCCGTTGTCTGTTCGATGTCCCATGGACAACCGTGAACACCACGCAACGTGCGAACAACTTGCCAGAAGCGTTCGAACTCCAGCGTTTCCCCACGCTGCAGGCCTTCAGTCGTCGGCGTTTCGCTTTTCATAAGCGCCTCCAATACCCGATATGAGTAGACAGAATGTATATTATCAGAAGTTACGAAACCCTATACTCCAAAGTGTTTTCCCATGGTGTCCCACACTCCAATGATTGTGCGAACCATTTGGGAACCCGCCGAGCTTGTACAACGCCCCGCGAGGTTCTACGAGCCAGACTTAACCAAGCGATTGTTGTCCTTTCGTTGGCGATTGTTGTCCTTACGTTGCCCGCAAACACTATAACTCCTCATCAGCGTCGGTCCCACGGTTACACGCGTAGGAAAAGAGCGAAATCAGAATTATCGCCGAAGCGAGCGCGGGAAACACGTTCACTCCGGCTATGTCGCTGAGAAGCGCAATAATGTCGGCGAGCACGATTTCTATTACTGCTCCGGAAAACGCACCGATCACTGCCACGATAAGCGCTCCCCAGAATCCACCCAGGAATGTCTTATTAAGGACATATACCCAGAAAATCGCTACAGCAAGGCCAAGCGTTGTATAAATGAGACCTGTAGCAAGCACATCCGTTGTCATATATATTTCGTACTCCCCTGAAATCACTGCCTAAAAACTACTAATTGGTGAACTCAAGCCCACCTGGAACCGTCAGCAGTCGTGCTTCGAAACTCGTAATCTGTGCAAGTTCCTCCGGGGCACGTCCGAGAGAAACCGCAAACAACACAATTTGCAGCCGCGAGCCATTCTCCACCTGGTTGTCAACATCGGGGTCGCCAGAGCTATAGTCATCGCTGTCAGAGCTGAAACTGGTATCATCTGCATCGATGTTTCGCCGCAATATACGCTCATCTCCGCTTCCGTTTGCAGCCTCCCACTGCGCGGTAGCTTCGTCCCCGTCTATTTCGGAGAAATCGATGGTAACTTCTACGGGACCGGTACGAAGCGCATCGTTCCCGGACAGGTCAATCGTCGGACGTCCTGCACGCGAGTTATCAGTGAAAAAGGACTCCAGCCGTCGATAGTTCCGCGCGTTTAGCGTCGTGGTTGCCTGTCGCTCAGGATCCTGAATCGCTTCAACATCTGCATCAAGCCGTGATTGTTGCTCCTCAGTGTCGCCGTAAATCCGGTAATAAATGTCGTATCCTCGAAAAGAATCAATCTGGGCAACCGGAGGATTACTTTCTCCGCAAAGAAGATGATCGAACCGTATCCCGATCCCATCTTCATCGATGTTGCTGTCTTCCGCTTCAGGAAGCGGACATAAGGATATTGTTGACTCCAGTCCACACGATGTCGCAAACAGCACTGTAAACAGCGCTATTCCCAGCGCTCGGTACACCCGGGCTCGGTACACCTGCGATAGCGTTCGGTATACCTGTGATCGGTCTGCCGGCTTTGCCATATCCGCTTACTCACTTCCGGACACTTACGAGCTGTGTGCCGTTCGGGACGCCCGGTCCACAGCCGTGGTGGAACTGTCAGAATGATCTTCATTAACATCAACATCGAGGAGTTCATAGATAATGACCGGCCTGTTCTTTCCCTTGACGCGAATTGTGTCGAGCTCACGGGCATAAACCTCGTCACGTACCAACTCGTACGTGTACTCGCTGATGATGCAGTTCGTACCGTACACCTTATTTGTTCCTTCGAGCCGCGCACCGAGGTTCACATTATCGCCCATAAGCGTATAGTTCATGCGTCCACTCGAGCCCATATTACCTACGGTCATAATGCCGGAATTTATTCCAATGCCGATTTCAATGCGCAACTCTGGAGGCCACTGTGAATTCAGCTCTTCAAGAACCTCAAGTTGCCTTACTGCTGTTTTGCAGGCAAGAAGCGCATGTTGTTCCTGGGGGATGGGAGCCCCCCAGAAGCTCATAATTTCATCCCCCACATATTTGTCCAGCGTGCCGCGGTGGTCGAGTATCACATCCGTCATCGCCGAAAGATAGACATTCAGATGATTGACGAGCTCCTGGGGACTAAGGCGTTCGCTTAAAGCGGTAAAACCTCTAATATCGCTGAACATAACCGTCAGCTCTTTATCCACCCCTCCAAGCTCAGGCGGATTTTCCAGAATTTCACTGACCACGTCCGGACTTACGTACCTTCCGAACATGGATTGTATCCGTCGCTTATCCCGTTCCTCAGTCAATACACGGTATGCCGTTACGAGGATAAACGTCAGAGCCATAGTCGATGATGGCTGGACAAAGTTCACGAGGTAGCCAGTCTGGTCGAACAGGAGCATTGTGGCAATGAAGTACCCCAGTATAATAACCGCTGCGAGCGGGCCGGACCATGTTACCTTCATTCGTGAGGAAAACCATCCGAAACTGACGGCCGCCGCCAATACGAGCAACATCGTGATCCATTCGGGCGCCGAAACAATGAACTGATCGGTAAGGATAGTGTTCAACGAGTTAGCAAGGATTTCAATGCCATACATGAGACCATATGGCGTCGTCAGTTCATCAGCAGCCATACCCGGAGCGAACGCTCCGACCATAAGAATCTGATTCTGGACTGCCCGGGTCCGTGGCCATGTGTCCGTGTCCGGCCCCGGTGGGTTCTGGACATATCCGGCATAACTGCGTACCGGGAACGTCTGGTGCCCGTCCCTTGAGGGACTTGATCTTGGACCCCGGAAGTTAACGCGCATTTCGCCGCGTTCGTTGATCGGAATGACAATCTCTTCACGTTCCCTGAGATCCCCCTGACGGTCTTCGACCATAAGGGGTTCCCACTCACCTGTTTCCGTATTTCGCTGCTGGGGATCAGGCAACCGAATGTGCTCGCCGAGAACCACTTCAATATCACCGACGGAAACGTTCACATGGCGGGCAGCCATTGAGAGTGAAACCGCGGGAACGAACTCATCCTGATACAAGCGGAGCGGATATTCCCGATACTGTTGCCCGTCGCCCGTTTCCACACTCCTATACACCGCCTCGGCCTGCATCGTCCGTTCCAGCCGATCGAGTTCTTCAGCGCTCAAGGGTGTCGACACAGTGCGTTGGTTACCGTCGCGGTCACGCCAGGCGAGCCGTTGAAAGCTGTCCTCGTCAGCGAAATCAACATCCGACTGAAGTTCGGAGAGCGTAATTTCTTCAAGAGCCCGTGAGGATTTGATTACAAGTGCGTGCTGCCTGAACACCCCATCGATATCAGCGGTCATGTTGGCATGGCCAAAACCTGCGGCGGCACGCCCGTACGGTTTCAAGAGAGGCTGCAATCCTTCCCAGGCCGGAAGCTCCTGCCAGTCCCCGTCAATTGATCCGATACGACCGTGGGTTTCAAAAAGGGTATCATGTCTCGAAAAAAGCTCGTCGTAGCTTTGGGAGGACGGCGGTGTACCCTCGAGCACAGTTTCCACCATTACCCGTTCGTTCTCACGGATGGCATCAACGAGCAATGCGTCATTGTGAGCAGTTTCGGAAGGCTCGACAAAGAACAGGTCGAGCAGAATCAGACTCTCCCGCTGTGTCTGATCCGAGATGCGCGAGAATGAGTTTACGAGATCGGCATGTCGACTTCTGGGAAACGGCCACCGGCCGAGTCGATTGAGCGCGTTGAAATCAATTCCAACTATGAGAATGTCTTCAGAGACAAATGGATTACGCTCGGCCAGCGTAATCCCCTCTTCCACTTCCTCCACCGCGCCACGCGCCCGAAACTGGAAATAAAAGTCGTTTATGGCTAGTTCGAGGCGCGCTGGAATATTGGTAGCGTAGGCGGCAAGGAGCACGGCACCGCCGACGAGAAGTCCCAGAACTATCCCCATCCAACGGGGATCGAGTATACGCTTGCGCGATTCAGGCGCCTGCATTCATCCTCCCTTCCGCTGACGCCTCGAATGCGTCTTGCGAATTCGAACTCCCCCGTCTGCGGCTATCGAAGCCATGGAGACCTCTTACAAAGGACCTTTCGACTGCTGAATCGAACGTCAATCGCCTCAGGCAGGATCAGTTTGCCGTTGCCCCTGTCTCCAGAACGAGTATACGATTACGCGCGAGATTGGTCCATTCGCTGTCCGAGTACTCCGATACGAGCTCTTCGTAAGAACTCGTGGCCGCTTCGGGATCTCCCATTTGTTCATGTAGGCGCCCGATGGAAAAAAGTGCCCGAGCGCGAAGGGGGTTTCTATCTTCCCGCTTTTCGGCGAGTTCTTCGTACGCCGCGAGAGCCTGATCAAGTTCCCCGATTTCTTCATAGGCAGCGGCCTTATTCGACAGCGAAATCAGCGCGAGATGAGACGCACTGAAATCGTCGCTCAGCCGACGGAAATCGTCAATCGCCTCCTGCCAGGCTCCTTGCTTCATCCGTAGATCACCGCGAAGGAACAATGCCCGCTGCGCCGAATACAATCGCGAATAGTCCTCAATGACCCCGTCAAGAGTCGTGAGCACATCCGACTCCATCTGTTCCCGTTCGTCACCCTCGAGTGTCTCCAACTGCTGAAGCTGTTCCTCGGCCTGCTCCACGCGAACAAGGCTCTCTTCCAGGCGCCTATCCTGTATCTCAAAATATGCTACGATACCGACGACAGCTACCACGAGTGCGATACCGCCGATCATGATCACCTTCCGGTACCGCGAGAGAGTCTGCGACAGCCAGTCGATAAAGCGTTCGCGAGTTGAAAGCGTTTCCTGCTGTTTCATACGATTCCTGTTACCCCTTGATTTCCAGTTCTTTTACGAGGCGCGAAAGATACGTGCGCTGAATACCGAGTTCCCTGGCCGCCTCCGTCTGATTCCATCGATGTCGTTCGAGCGTATTACGAATAAACTGACGCTTAAACAGTGTCACCGACTCTTTCAGGGTGCGACCACGGTAGCGCTCATCGCCTCCCTTTTCACCGCTTTTCAGCACGAGATCCGAGGGTGAAATAAATTCTCCCCTGCATATTACAACCGCACGTTCAACCGCGTTTTCAAGCTCCCGAACATTACCCGGCCAGGAGTATGAAAGCAAGGCCTCAATTGCTTCATCACTGAACCCACGTATCTGCTTCTTTGTCTCGTGGTTGAAGCGCTTGAGAAAGAAATGCGCGAGCTCGGTTATATCCTCCGGTCTTTCCCTCAGGGGAGGAACATACAGCGGCAGCACATTAAGACGGTAAAAGAGATCCCGTCGAAACGTCCCTTCCGCAACAGCCTCTTCGATATCCCGGTTTGTCGCCGCGACGATTCGCACGTCCACACGCTGCGTTTCGCTTGAACCGAGTTTCTCGAAACTGCGCTCCTGCAGAACTCGCAGCAGTTTCGCCTGAATGGACAACGGCACATCACCAATCTCATCAAGGAAAATCGTACCACCGTCGGCCAATTCAAATCGACCGCGCCTGTCGGACGAGGCGTCCGTAAAGGCCCCTTTTACATGACCGAATAATTCACTTTCAAGAAGGGGCTCCGGCAATGCTGCGCAGTTTACCCTGATAAACGGTCCTGACTGTCGACGGGAACGAAGATGCAGCTGCTCGGCAAACAGCTCTTTACCTACACCACTCTCCCCCAGAATCAGAACTGAAGAATCTGTAGGAGCTACGCGGTCGATAAGATCCAGTTTCTCTTCAAGAACAGGACTCTTCCCGATAAGCGTATGGTATCCCTTCTCGGTCGTGATCTGATCGTTCAGTACGTCGATCTGTTCGCGTACCTTCTGATACGACTGCGCATTCTGAAGTGCCAACGCTGCCTGGTTGGCAAAAATCTCCAGCCACCACAAATCCGTATCGGTAAAAGGTTTATTGTCGCGTTTATTGAGAATCTCGATGACCCCGACAACCCGCTCTTTTACCCGCATGGGAACGGCGAGAATGGAACGGGTCTGAAAGCCGACTGCTTCACTGATTTCTGCGAAAAACCGGGGGTCTTCCTCAACGTCGTTAACAATAAGTGAGCGATTGTTTTCGAACGCCCACCCGGCTATACCTTCACCTTTCGCAACCGAAAACGCCGTCACATCCGCAGCTTTCGACCCGAGCGCAACCTCGAAATACAGTCGGTCGTTTTCCGGGTTCACAAGCAATAACGACGACGCCTCACCGTCGGTGAGGCGTGTTGCCGATTCCACAATGCGAGTGAGCAGTCCTTTCGGGTCCGAATAATCGCTGTTTATGAGCGTGTTCAACTCTATGAGCGTTTCGAACCGCTCTGGATCAACCGGCTGCGAGTACATCCGTTACCCGAAGCACGACAGTAAGTGCTGCGTGCAATTTAAAGTGTATCTTTTTCCTTGAGCATGTCGCCGAGCGTGACAGTGGCGCTTTCGTCATCGTCCTCGTGGAGGTACTTGTTTACCTCACGTCTCTGCTCAAGGCGTTCGAGCTCTCGTACGGAGAGTCCCAGCTTTTGCTTCGAGGGATTCAACTCCACAACAACCGCGCGCATAATGTCGCCGACATTGATGTTTTTAACGGCCTCCTCGAAGGACTCCTGCCGTGGATCAACAAGATTGCCTTTATGAATAAGCCCTTCGATACCGCCCTGTACACGCAGGAAGATTCCGAAGTCGGTGATATTGGTCACCTCACCTTCAATGACCGTATTCTCCGGGTAGGCCTTTTCAAGACTCTCCCACGGATCCTCGGACAGCTGCTTGATACCCACGCGAACATTTCTGTTCTGGGAGTCACTCTTGACCACCATACACTCGATTTCTTCGCCTTCCTTGAGGATGGCGCCAGGATGCTTATATCGCTTCGTCCAGCTGATATCGTCGACATGAAGAAATCCGTCAATTCCTTCTTCAAGTTCTACGAACGCTCCGGAGTTTGTAATCTTCTTGATCGGTCGGATGAGGCGAAGCCCCTCGGGATAGGTGTGCTCAATATGATCCCAGGGATTTTCCTGTGCCTGTTTAACACCGAGACTGACTTTCCCTTCCTGAACGTCGTAAGAAAGAATCTTCACATCCACAGTGTCGCCAACATTGACGATCTCACTCGGGTGTTTAATCCGCTTGGTCCAGGAAAGCTCGGAAATATGAGCAAGTCCTTCGATACCTTCTTCGAGCTCGATAAACGCGCCGAAGTCCGTAAGCTTCGTGACCTTGCCCGGAACGATATCCCCTTCCTGATACTTCTCCTCGAAGTGATTCCAGGGATCATCGGTCATATGACGGAGACTCAGGTTAATTTTTTTCTCTTCCGGGTCCATCCGGATAACCTTGAGTGTGATCTCCTGTCCTTTTTTGACGTGATCCTTCGGCCTCGTCACATGGCCCCAGCTCATGTCGTTAATATGAAGCAGCCCGTCGAAGCCCCCGAGATCGATAAATGCACCGAAACTCGTGAAGCTCTTTACCACACCGGTTACTTCATCACCGACGTTCCTGGTTTCAAAGAAGGCCTTACGATTCTTCTCAAGGGTTTCCTCGAGATAATCACGCCGGCTGAGAACAATGTTCACCCGATTATCGCTGTAAAGCCGCTCAATATAGAACTTGTCTTCCAGACCTACGTAGGACTCAGCGTCATTAATCCGGTGAATGTCCATTTTACTGATCGGATTAAATGCGCGCACGTCATGGCCGAGGTCGACTTCGAAGCCGCCCTTAATGGCCCGCTTGACGCGTCCCTCGACGGGTTCACGGTTCTGATGTGCCTCCTTCATGCGCTTCCAGAAGATCTGCTCGTCAGCCTTCTTCTTGGAAACGATTACTTCACCAGAACGGGATTCCTTGGTTATAAGTACAACATCGACGACGTCGCCAACGTTCGGCTTCTCCCGGAACTCTTCAATAGGAATCTTGCCCTCGGACTTGTATCCTACGTCGACAAAGACTTGTTCGTTCCCGACCTCGATAACGGTGCCCTCAATAAGCTGGCCCTCTTCGATGTCATCTATGCTCTTGAGATATTCCTCTTGAAGCTGTTCCTGAAGCGGCGTACCATTCGCCTGGTTGGACTGACTATCGCTCATGTTTGTTCTACTGTTCCTGAAGATTTGATGTGCCTGTGGATATTCCGCAACACTGTGTCACATACCGTTTCCATGGTCAAGTGGGACGTGTCGAGGTAGAAAGCATCATCACTGCGTTCAAGCCTGCCACCGGGCTTCTTCTCGTCGAGCTCGTCTCGTCTGCGAATAGAATCCCGGATTTCTTCCAGACTTTTCTCGCTGGTTCCCTGATTGTAGCGTCTTTGAGCCCGAGCCTCAAGGGATGCATCGAGATACACTTTTACCTCGGCGTCGGGAAACACCACGGTGGTCATGTCCCGGCCTTCGACAACACTGTCATGTTCACGGGCGAACTGATGCAGCATTTCGTTGACCATGCTGCGCACCTCAGGGATAGCAGAGTGGGTTGCAACCCACGCGTCGACCTCGTCGGTATGCAGCTGTTCGTCAACTCGTTCGTCCCCAAGATAAACGCGGGTTCCTTCGAGACGGATCCGACACTGTGGCAGCATCGGTACAATGCTTGCAGGATCCTCAGGATTCTCAACCTGACGCAGTACACAGTAGGTAACCGCACGGTACAACCTCCCGGAGTTCAAATAGAGAAACCCCAGTGCTTCTGCCACCCGTTGGGCAACACTGCTTTTGCCCGATCCTGCCGGACCGTCAATCGCAACAATCATTTCTTCTCCCCCAGAAGAGAAAGTCGCTCGGCCTTTGTCAATTGCCGAAATCGTCCCGAAGCAAGGCCTTTAAGTCCCACATTGCCGATTCTAATGCGGTGAACACGTTTGGTGCCGAACCCTGACTCATCGAAGACAGTACGAATTTCCCGGTTTTTTCCTTCTATTAACCTGACTCGCAACGATCTGCCGCCGGCCCGACGGATACCCTCAAATCGGTATTCGACCCCCTGGATACGAATCCCTTCCAGACACCGTTCAATGAACTCGTCGGTCACCGGCTTCTTCGTTTGAACATCATACTCTTTTTCCACTTCATTTGAAGGATGCGCCACAGCCTGGGCGAAGTCCCCATCGTTCGTGAACAGGATAAGACCGGAGCTGTTCATGTCCAGACGCCCTACGGGAAAAATTCTCATCGGGAAGCGGGGACGAAGGAGTTCCACCGCCAGCGGGCGCCCTTCCGGATCATGATTGGAACAGACGAAACCCTTCGGTTTGTGCAGCGCAACGTAAATCCCTTTGGATGTCGGGTTCACCGGTTTCCCGTCCACGGTTACACGGTCGCTCTGGAGTACCTTGACCCCCTGCCTTGTTACGTTTTCACCGTTGACGGCAACCCGCCGGTGCTCAATGAGCTGTTCGCAGGCCCGGCGCGACCCAAGGCCCGCGCGGGCAAGGTATACCTGCAATCTGATAGGCTTCTCATCCGCCATCGAGTTCAAACCTCTCTCGTTCACTGTCATCGAGTTTTGGAAGGTCGGCAATGCTCGACAATCTGAACTGCTTCAGAAATGTCTTCGTTGTTCCATACTGAACGGGTCGGCCGGGAGCTTCTTTCCTGCCGACTTCAGCGACAAGTTCGCGATTGACCAGCAAACGGATCATATTGTCGGCCGAAACTCCCCTGATATTTTCAATTTCCGCTCTTGTTATCGGTTGTGAATACGCTACGATACTCAGCGTTTCAAGTGCAGCTTTACTGAGTTTATTGTCGTTGCGTTTGCCATAACGGCTTCGCAGCTGCTCCCAGAGCGCCTTTTTCGGCGCATACACATAACCGTCACCGAGCATAATCAGCTCAATTCCGAACTCTTCCTGCTGGTTGCGCTCACCGAGAGCATCAAGCGCCCGCTGAACCGCGTCCCTCGAAAGACCGCTTATGCGGGCAAGTGTCGGAATATCCACCGGCTCGCTTTCGAGAAAGAGAATAGCCTCTACAATCGCCATTTCCGCTTTGAGCTCCACTATGAGGTGCCTCCCTGCTCGTCTTGATTGTCGGTTACGGCGTTATCGTTTATTGCGTCAGTAGTGCCCGGAGCACCGCCAGGAGCCGCCCCGGCTTGCTCGTCTTCGTCAGCTTCGTCGCCCTCGCCTGCTTCATCCTCCGCGGAGAGTTCTTCGTCTCCGCCGGTCCACTCAGCCTGAGGTCGCGCGTGAATGCGAATATCGCCGAACATACGGTTCTGGAGAATTCGAATACGCCGCATCTTCACCATGTCGAGCACAGCAAGGAACGCGCACACAATATCCATCACCGAATCGGGGCGAACAATTAAGTCGGTGAACTGAAAATGCTCGCGTTCTGCGATGAACTCGGATATGAGCGTGGTTTTTTCGCTGATCGAAACCTCTTCATAGAGATCAAGAACCCGCTCAGGCGTCAAATTGGCCATCATGTGCGAGAACGCGCGAAGGAGGTCCCACACATCAAGCTCCTCCCACAGCCCGTCGTCGTCGAGGAATTCGAGCGTACGCTGTTTCTGCACACGTTCCACAACCCACTCGCTCTCTTCCTGCTTATCCTGCATGAGCTCGGTGAGCTTTTTGTACTTCTGATACTCAATGAGCCGTTCAACGAGCTCCTGCCTGGGATCGCCGAGTTCTTCGTCGAGGTCCACATCCACCGGAAGAAGCATGCGCGACTTAATGTACAGCAGTGTACTCGCCATAACGTAGAAGTCGGTTATATTATCCAGATCCACCCGCGTTGAGTATTCGAGAAACTGTATGTATTGATCCGTAATCTGGGCGATCGGAATATCATAAATATTTATTTCAGAACGCCTTATAAGAAATAATAGCAGGTCCAGCGGTCCTTCGAAATCATCCAGCTTGAATTTCTGCCCGGTAAACTGCTGTTGGTCGATGGTGTCGCTCATGTATCCTCTGAAGACCGGAGTATCGGTGGAGTGAACCAGGGCACTGTCGTTCCGCGTTCTCCCAACAGTACGACACCCTCCCGGCGGCATCAGAAGTATAGCTTCGGACTCCGGTGGTAGTAAATCCCTTGCGAAGAGAGCTGCTCAAGGTACGAGGAAAACGCTCGCCCTGTTTCCGGATCAACGCACTCCGGGGCGAGTTCCAGCAATGGAACAAGCACAAACCGCCTCTCCCGCATTCTCGGATGAGGAACAGTAAGCATCTCGGAGTCGATTACGGAGTTATTGAACAGGAGAACGTCGAGGTCAAGGGACCTCGGACCGAACCTGACCTCATTGTTTCGATTTCGCCCGGCACGCCGCTCGACATCGTTGCAGACAGCGAGCAGCTCCTGCGGCGATCCCGCGTATTCCCCACACGCCACCGAGTTCAGGAAATCGTCCTGGACTACACCGCCGACCGGCTCGGTGCGATAGAGTGATGATACCCGCAAGCTGCCGATGTGGTCCGCGAGCTCCACAAGTGCCTCACCAAGGATTCGCTCGCTGTTTCCTTTGTTTGATCCGAGTCCGATGTATACCACGTAAACACGTATACTATCTAAAACAGTTCATCGGCGTCCGGACCGGTATTCGAGCTTTCCGAAGATGAGCCGCCGGATATCTCAGCAGACGAGACGTCACTCTGCTTTCCCCCCGACGACGAGGCGTCACTCTGCTTTCCACCCGATTTGCCCTTCTTTGTTCCGGATGCACTGTTACCGCCGGTACCGCCGGAAGAAGGCTTTTCGGCGACGGCTTCACCCGAGGGCTCTTCTCCACCTTCCTTCTCGGCGTTCGCGCGCCTCAGGTGACCGAACATGCGCTCTCTGAGGTCGGACTCCACTCTGTCGGCTATATCAGGGTTCTGTTCGAGGAACTGTTTTGCGTTGTCACGCCCCTGGCCGATGCGTTCGTCGCCATAACTGTACCAGCTTCCGCTCTTCGAAATGATTTCATGCTTGAGTGCCGCGTCAAGCAGGCTTCCACTCGCCGAAAGGCCTTTGCCGAACATGATTTCGAGCTCACACTTTCTGAACGGGGGTGCGACCTTGTTCTTGACGATTTTCACCCGGACCTTGTTGCCGATAGCGTCATCGCTGCCCTTGGAGATCGTCTCGATTTTTCGTACCTCGAGACGTACCGAGGAGTAGAACTTCAGCGCCTTGCCGCCGGTAGTCGTCTCCGGGTTTCCGAACATGACCCCGATTTTCATTCGGATCTGGTTAATAAAAATGAGCGAGGTTCCGGATTTGTGAATCGTACCGGTGAGCTTTCGCAGGGCCTGGCTCATAAGCCGGGCCTGCAGGCCCATATGCGAGTCGCCCATGTCGCCGTCAATTTCGGCCCGGGGCGTCAGCGCAGCCACCGAGTCGACAACAATAATGTCCACGCCGCCGGAGCGAACAAGGCTTTCGGTTATCTCGAGCGCCTGCTCGCCGGTATCCGGCTGTGAGACCCAGAGTTCGTCAATATTTACACCGAGAGCTTTCGCGTACGCCGGATCGAGCGCATGCTCGGCGTCCACGAACGCGGCAATACCACCGGCCTTCTGCGCCTCTGCGATCGCATGAAGCGCGAGCGTCGTCTTTCCTGAGCTTTCAGGTCCGTAAACCTCTATAACCCTGCCGCGCGGATACCCGCCGAGACCAAGCGCCTCGTCGAGCGTAATCGCGCCGGAAGGAATTGTACCGATTCCGACCCCTTGTGGCCCGGAACCGAGTTTCATGAGCGAGCCCTTACCGAACTGTTTCTCTATCTGCAATCGAGCGGCTTCGAGAGCTCTCTGCTTTTCCGCATGTGTATCCTGTGCCTCTGTTTCGGCACTTCGTGAGTCTTTCTTTGCCATGATGTCCCCTTGCAACCGTCTCATAGTTTCCGGATGATGCCCGGCACGATATACTACGCACGGAAGTGAGCCCGCGATTGTTGCTTTGGTCATACTATAGAGGCAAATCTGCACAGTCAATTACAGCGTTCCTGAGCTTGTGCTTTGCGCTGGGTATGCTTATCCCCGTTGCACCCGCTTATGGGCACCGTATCACGCACATATATATGCTTCGTGGCGCGTTCAATGAGGCGCACGATCACGTACGGGAAGCGGCCGCCGCAGCGCCATCTCAAGCGTCCATAACGCGTCTCAGCGCAATTGCACGCGAAATCGACATGACTTCCGGGCCTATGGAGGCCTACGAGGAGGAGCACCTGCTTCGCCTTGCACTCGAGGGGATCCTTGAAGCAATAGATAGTGCTCGTGCGGACTGGGAGCCGGACCTAGATCAACTTGCACCGGTACTCGAAGCCATGCTTCTTCGATTCGACGCGTACGAAAGCGCACAACTGCGCCGTACCAGCATTGAGCTCGGATCCCGTATGCTTGATTCGGCAGAATGGCGCAGCGCACTTCAGAGGCGGGGACAAGGACTCATCGAGGAGCAACGGGATACAGGAGGGCTTCCCGACGGCGACACCACCGAAGAGATTATAGCCCTCGTCGAAGCGCTCGCGCGAACCGGCGATTCGCGGATGATCACGCTGATCGACACGCTCCGGCGCGGTACGCGTCGACGAGAAATCGTCACAGCGGCACGCGATGCCATAGACCGCCTCGATGGAGGCCAATAAGCGGCAACGCCG
>CAZMEV010000046.1:12577-23774 GCA_964565375.1 uncultured Spirochaetaceae bacterium | reverse complement strand
CGGTTGCGGAAATGCCCGCGACGGTGGCCGCCGCCGCAGAAGCGTACAATCCGGCGCTTGTTACCGGGGCGCTGTATGAGCTCGCCAAACTTTTCAGCCGCTACTACCACGACCACCCCATTCTTACCGCCGACGACATAGCGGTGCGAAGCGCACGCATGAAGCTTGCGCGGGCGGTACGCGATACGCTCAAAGGGGCGCTGCCGCTCGCCGGTGTTCCATTCCTCGATCGAATGTAACCGTTAGCCCCGCAGGCGGACAGCGAGATTACCACCGGATGGGCGGAATCACGAATGCTGCACGCCCACTCGCCCGGCAGCGCCCCGCTTCCGGGGCGCTGCGGCCGTGGTCAGGTCACAGTCGGATAAGCACCGAAAATTTTTCTCCGTTTATTGCATTATTATTTGCCTTTGTGGCATAAATATTCATACCTTTTAGAAACGTGTCGCTCCCTTAACTGTTGGTGACGGCAGTATCTTTACAACGTTACGTCTGTACGCAAAGGAGCATGTGCGCCTATGACTTATTCTCAAGAAGCCCGTCCTTTCGGTCTCTACTCTCCTGACTACGAGCACGAATCGTGCGGAGTCGGCTTTGTAGCGGACATTCGCAAACGCGCCTCACACAAGACCGTTGAAGACGCGCGGACGCTTCTTGTGAATATGACGCACCGTGGCGCAGTAGGCAGTGACAAGGATACCGGCGACGGTGCAGGCGTTATGACGACGCTCCCGCAACGCTTTCTCGAGCGTGTCGCGCATAAGGAACTCGGTGTCACGCTGCCCGAGTGGGGTCGGTACTCCGCAGGGCTTGTGTTTCTTCCGATGGACGAGGATGCCGCCGCCGGATGCCGCAGTGAGTTTGAATCCATCGTGGAGGCCGAAGGGCAGAGGGTTCTCGGCTGGCGAAACGTGCCGGTCCGCCCGGAAATAATCGGGCCGACCGCCCGCGGAGCGATGCCGCGTATGCAGCAGGTATTCATCGCCGCCGGAGCGGATTCGGACGCCAATGCGTTTGAAAAAGCGCTGTATCTGATCCGCAAACAGGCGACCAGACGCATTCGCGGCAGCGGGAGTGATACTGCCGGTCTGTTTTACATGGTGAGTCTCTCGACGCGTGTGCTGGTGTACAAGGGAATGCTCACCCCGGAGCAGCTGTTTGAGTTCTTCCCTGACCTGACGGATCCGGCCTTCGAAACTCACCTTGCGCTCGTGCATTCGCGCTTCTCGACAAATACCTTTCCGAGTTGGGACAGAGCGCAGCCGCTGCGGTTCATGTGCCATAACGGTGAGATAAATACCCTCCAGGGCAACGCGAACAAAATGCGTGCCCGTGAGGGAGTGCTCGAGAGTTCGGTTTTCGGACCGTCGCTTTCCCGGTCCATGCCCGTCATCGAAGCGGATCAAAGTGACTCCGGCACGTTTGACAACGTGCTCGAGCTGCTCCTTATGACCGGCTATACGCTGCAGGAAGCGGTGCTCATGATGGTGCCCGAGGCGTGGCAGAACCATGGGCAGATGGACCCCGACCGCAAAGCAATGTACGAGTTCTTTTCCACCATGATGGAACCCTGGGACGGCCCTGCCTCGATTGCCTTCACGGACGGAAATGTTGTAGGCGCCGTTCTCGACAGGAATGGTCTGCGCCCGAGCCGGTACTACGTGACCACCGACGACCAGGTCATTATGTCGAGCGAGGTCGGCGCCCTTGATCTCGATCCGTCCAATGTGCGTGAAAAAGGCCGGCTCCAGCCGGGCCGCATGTTTCTCGTAAACTTTGACGAAGGGCGAATCGTAAGCGACGAAGAAATTAAAGGACAGTTCGCATGCAAGAGGCCGTATGGCAGCTGGATTTCACGCGGCAAGTTCACGGTTAATGACCTTGAGCCGGTGGACGCGTCGGTGGATGAACCGGTTCGCCTTGCCGATCATGCCCCCGACTACGGGGAAGAGGTGCAGGGTTTTGACCCCACCGATGCGCCGGAAGGCTACGGGGAGGCGTTTTTCCGAATAACACGGGCGTTCGGGTATACCTCCGAGCATCTCGATCTCATTCTTGGCCCTATGATTGACCGGGCGAAAGAGCCGATCGGTTCAATGGGAAACGACGCACCTCTCGCGTGTCTCAGTGAGCGGCCACGGCTTCTTTATGAATACTTCAAGCAGCTCTTTGCACAGGTAACCAATCCGCCTATCGATTCCATCCGTGAAGAGCTTATTATGAGTCTCTCGGCGTATGTCGGCCCGGAGGGAAATCTGCTCGAACCGGCCGAATCTCATGCCGAACGGTTGTGGCTGGAATCGCCGATCCTCACGGACGACGAGCTGCGCAGGCTCAAGCACATGAATCATCGAGGCTGGACGGCGAAAACCATCGACATAACATATCCGAAAGCGGAGGGCCACGATGGTATGATGGCCGCGCTCGACCGGATTGCGACCGAGGCGGAAACGGCTATTCGCGATGGGTATCGCCTTGTCATTCTATCCGACCGGGCACTTTCCCGCGACCGTGCCGCGCTCAGCGCGCTCATGGCGACGGGCACGGTGCATCACTATCTTGTGCGTAACGCTCTCCGTACACAGATCGGTATTCTCGTGGAAAGTGGTGAACCGCGCGAAGTGCATCATTTCTGCTGCCTCATCGGGTATGGTGCCGACGGCGTCAATCCCTATCTCGCCTATGCGGTCCTTCGATATCTGCGTGATCAGGGTAAGCTGAGCGAGCAGTGGAGTGACGCGGATCTCGAGGAACGCTATGAGACTGCGCTTGCCCACGGCATGCGAAAGGTCTTCGGAAAAATGGGCATTTCCACGCTCGACAGCTACAAGGGTGCACAGATTTTTGAGGCAATCGGGCTTAAGCAGGAAGTAATCGACCGATGTTTTACCGGTACTGCCACGCGAATAGAAGGTGTCGGATTCGCCGAACTTGCCGAAGAGAACAAACGTCGCCATGAGATCGGGTATCCTTCGCGACCGGAAACAATCGGTGCGGAGTTCTATAACCCTGGCGATTACTTCTGGCGCACCGACGGCGAGCAGCACATGTGGGATCCGACCTCCATCATGGAACTTCAGGTAGCCGGCAAGCAGAACAATGCGGAGGCTTATAGGCGCTTCTCCGATCGGCAGAATGCACGGACGGCGCAACAGGCAACGCTGCGTGGGCTGCTTCGAATCCGCAGGACCGGCGAATCGATCCCGATCGATGAGGTGGAACCGGTTGAAGCAATTACGAGGCGCTTTGCGACCGGCGCCATGAGTTTCGGCTCGATCAGCAAAGAGACACACGAGACGCTTGCAATTGCGCTCAACCGACTCGGAGGAAAGAGCAACACCGGAGAGGGCGGCGAAGACCCTGAACGGTATAAGCCGCTTCCGGGAGGAGACAGCAAGCGCAGTGCCATTAAGCAGGTGGCGAGTGGACGCTTCGGAGTAAACATTCAGTATCTCACCGAAAGTGATGAGATCCAGATTAAAATGGCGCAGGGTGCAAAGCCGGGTGAAGGCGGTGAGCTGCCGGGGAAAAAGGTCTCCGGGGATATCGCGAAGACCCGCTTTTCCACACCGGGTGTCGGGCTGATCAGTCCGCCTCCCCACCACGACATTTATTCAATCGAGGATCTGGCACAGCTTATCTTCGATTTAAAGAACGCCAACCCGACCGCACGCATCAGTGTGAAGCTCGTAAGCGCGGTAGGCGTAGGTACTGTCGCCGCCGGTGTGTCGAAGGCGCATGCGGATCATATTCTTATCAGCGGTCAGGATGGTGGAACCGGTGCTTCGCCGCTCACTGGAATTAAGCACGCCGGAATTCCGTGGGAGCTCGGGCTGACTGAAACCCACCAGACCCTGGTGCTCAATGATCTTCGGACCCGGGTGGTGGTTCAGACCGACGGACAGCTTAAAACCGGGCGCGACGTTGCGGTTGCCGCGATGCTCGGTGCCGAAGAGTTCGGATTCTCTACGAGCGCGCTTATAGTGCTTGGTTGCATCATGCTTCGAAACTGCGAGAAGAATACCTGCTCTGTGGGTATTGCAACGCAGGATGAGCGGCTTCGCGCCCGCTATACAGGAAAACCGGAACACGTTGTCAATTACTTCCGGTTCGTAGCTGAAGAGCTTCGCGGAATCATGGCTGATCTCGGCGTGCGTACGGTAGATGAGCTTGTGGGCCGCACGGATCTGCTTGAAGTCGACGATTCGGTACATAACTGGAAGAGCCGCGGTGTTGATCTGTCGGCCCTGCTGTATCGTGCCGAGCCTCAGGGCAACAGTGACCGGGTTGTCTGCTGTGTGTCGCAGGACCACGGCATTGAAAGTGTGCTCGACCAGAAGTTGCTCGATTACAGCATGGAGGCGATTGAAACCGGAGAGTCGATCCACATCGAGCATCCGATACGCAATACCGACCGTTGTGTCGGAGGACTGTTAAGTCACGGTATTACCCGGCGAAGAGGAGCGTCGGGCCTGCCCGACGACACCATTCACGTGAAGTTCAACGGCAGTGCAGGACAGACCTTTGGCGGCTGGCTCGCCCGTGGTGTCACGCTGGAGCTCGAAGGCGATGCCAACGACTATGTTGGAAAAGGCCTTTCGGGTGGTAGGCTTATTGTGTACCCGCCGGAAACCTCTCCGTTTGCGGCGGAGGAAAACATTGTAATCGGAAACGTGGCGCTCTACGGGGCTACCGCGGGCGAAGGGTTCTTTCGCGGTGTTGCAGCAGAGCGGTTCTGCGTGCGGAACTCAGGCGCGTATGTTGTTGTGGAAGGAACCGGCGATCACGGGTGTGAATACATGACCGGTGGGCGTGCGGTTATTCTCGGGCCGGTGGGTCGTAATTTCGCAGCAGGAATGTCAGGCGGCATCGCCTACGTCTGGGATCCGGGAGACCGGCTTTCCGGAAATACCAACTTCGGCATGGTGGAGATCCTCGAACTCAATTCGTCGGAACTTGCGGCGCCCGAGCGCTATGAGAAAGAAGTATTCGACCTCATCGAGCGCCATGTCGAGTATACGGAGAGCGCTGTGGGCAGACGTCTTATCGATGACTGGGATACTCAGCGCTCAAATATGCGGATTGTAGTTTCGCCGACGTACCGGCAGATTCTCGAGACGCAGATGCTGCGTGACCGGCGCAAGGAGGTGGTGCATGGGTAAGCCGACCGGATTTCTTGACTTCGAACGACATACAGTTATAGACCGTGATCCGGCCGAACGGGTTGGAGATTTCGACGACTTTCATCTGCCGCTTAATGAGGAAGAGCGGCAGAAGCAGGGTAGCCGCTGCATGGATTGCGGCGTTCCCTTCTGTCAGAGCGACTATGGCTGTCCTGTTGACAACCTGATTCCCGAATGGAATGACCTCATCTACCGGGGTAAGTGGGAAGAGGCGTGGAAACGTCTCATGAAGACAAACAATTTCCCCGAGTACACAGGGCGCATCTGTCCGGCGCCGTGTGAGCATGCATGTACCCTGGCTATTAACGAGCCGCCGGTTACAATCAAGGACAATGAGCGCCACATAATCGACCGGGCCTACGATGAGGGCCTCATGAAGCCTGAGCCTCCGAAGGTGCGCACCGACAAGCGCATTGCTGTTATCGGAAGTGGGCCGGCCGGTCAGGCTGCAGCCGACCAGCTTAACAAGGTAGGCCACCGTGTGACCGTATTTGAGCGTGATGACCGGATCGGCGGACTTCTGATGTACGGAATTCCAGCCATGAAACTCGAAAAAGAGGTGGTTGAGCGACGGAACAGGATCCTCGCCGAGGAGGGCATCGAGTTTCGAACCGGTGTAAACGTCGGAGTGGATGTTTCGCTTGAGGAGCTTCACGACGAGTATGACGCGGTTCTTATTGCGGTAGGGGCACAGAAGCCACGTGCAATGGATGTTCCCGGCGCTGATCTCGACGGAGTCCACTATGCAATGGAGTTCCTCAACGACACCATAAAGACGCAGCTCGATACCGGATCGCTCGACTCGTTGCGGCTTTCGGCCAGAAACAAACATGTAATTGTAATCGGTGGTGGAGACACCGGCGCCGACTGTATTGGAACTGCGCTCAGACATGAGTGTAAGAGCCTGTACAACTTCGCCTACAAGGACCCGCCGCCGGTGGAGCGGCCCGCGGATCAGCCGTGGCCGTTAACTCCGAATGTACTGAAAAAAGATTACAGTCATGTCGAGTCCGAGGCGGTGTTCGGCCGTGATCCGCGGGAGTACAACATTGTCACAACCGGTTTTGTCGATGATGGTAACGGGCACGTAAAAGCCGTGCGCACCGTGCGCGCGAAGTGGCACTACGAGCCAGGCGAGACGCCCCGGATGGAGGCTATTCCGGGCACGGAGGAAGAATGGCCGGCGGACCTTGTCCTGCTTGCGATGGGTTTCGTGGGACCGGAAGAGGAATCGTTCAAGGGGTATACCTTTGACCGGGACCGGAGGTCGAACATACAGACCGAGCTCGGCGATCACCGTACCAATGTTGAAGGCATTTTTGCCGCCGGTGACGCGCGGCGTGGAGCAAGTCTGGTTGTCTGGGCGATTAAGGAGGGGCGTATGGCTGCCCGCGAGATCGATCGGTATCTTATGGGAGAAACCACGCTCACGTGAGCCCGGCTGGTACTCCTGACGATCATAGACTCTAATACGTGCAATTTGTATACTGCCCGGGTTCATGCAGGCGATAGAAGAATACTCCAGTCTCATTCTTGAATTAAGCCGGACCGCGCTCTCGGCGAGCAGTGTGCCGGAGGCGGTCACTCCGATTCTCAGATCGCTTGTTGAGGAAACATCGGCGGTAGGGGCTGCGTATCTGCAGGACTCCGGGGATGTACTGCGCAGCCGGGCTTCGTCCGGGGAAATGCCGTCGAACGAGGAGTTTCAACTTCTTATGGCGCACGGTCTGCCGTGCGATGCCCCCCTGCTTGAGTCACTGCGCTCGCAGAACACGCCGATTATGATCGAAGATACCTCCTCCGACGGGCGCTGTTCGGATTTCAATGCATTCGGTATTGCAAGTATCGCCGCTGCGCCGGTCATAAACCGCGGTGGCGAGTTTGTCGGTGCCTTCCTCATGCATACATTTGAACGACATGAGTGGTCAGCGGCCGAGCGCGGCCTGTTTGCTTCAATAGCGGGGGTTCTCTCTTCGCTCGCCGCCCGGCTCGTAGCCGAGGAGAAGGCGGTAAATGCCCGCGAAGGGGCCATACGGGCGCTTGGTCTTGCCCTTGAGTACCGCGACCGGGAGACAAAAGGGCATACCGACCGCGTAACCGCACTCGCCGGCTCCATCGCCCGGGAAATGCAGCTCGACGAGGACACCCGCATGTCCCTGCGCTGGGGAGCGTATCTCCACGATATCGGAAAAATATCCATTCCCGACAGTATTCTTTTGAAACCGGCGCGACTTGACGCTTCTGAGTGGGAAACGATGAAAAGCCACCCGACAGCCGGTTACGAGTTCGCTAAAGCGCTTGGGTTTCTGCCTCCGGTAGCGCTCGACGTAATTCTCTCCCACCACGAAAAATGGAACGGCACAGGATATCCGGCCGGACTCAGTGGTTCCGATATTCCGCTTGTCGGCCGCATTTTCGCCGTCGCGGATGTATTCGACGCGCTTCTCAGTGCCCGGCCGTACAAGCCTGCCTGGAGTCTCAGCGACGCCCGCAAGGAGATCGCGGCGCAGTCCGGCGAACACTTTGACCCGGAGGTTGTTGCCGCGTTTCTCGAAAGTCAGGGCTACGGCGAAGAGCGCTGAAAGCCCGGCTGCGACCCAACCGCGCCTTCCACGTCCTGTGCTATAATCGGCCCCCGATATGAGGTCGATTCTTCGCTTGTTGTTTCCGGTGGGCCGTATTCTGCTCGTCCTTCTTGCAATAGGGGCGTTTTCCGCGATCCTGTTTGTCCGGCACAGCTATCCCGTGATACAGGGTGTATCCAACATCTCCGGATTGGAGAGCGAGGTTGATGTTTATCGCGATCGTCACGGGATTCCGCATATCTTTGCGGACAGCGGTCGCGATACCTACTTCGCTCAGGGATACGTCCATGCGCAGGACCGGCTCTGGCAGATGGAGTTTCAGCGGCGGGTTGCATCCGGAAGACTATCCGAACTCTTCGGCGAAGAGTTTATATCCACCGACGCCTTTCTCCGGCGAATGGGGCTGCCCGAAGTATCGCGGCTCGCCGTCGAAACCGCCGGAGACGAGGCGCTTGCCATGATCGACGCGTATATCGCCGGGGTGAATGCATACCTCGAGCGTGCTCCGCGACCGCTCGAGATGCGTCTGCTCGGCGTTCAGCCTGAAGCCTGGACTCGTGAAGATGTCGGTGGCGTGCTTGCGCTCATGGGATTCGACCTCGGAATGAACTGGGAAGCCCAGGCCGTCCGGGTGGCAATGCTTGAAGAGACAGGCGAAGAAATGCTTGGTGAAATCCTACCGCCGTATCCGCTCGAGGGGCCGTCGACATGGACCGCGGAACAGGCTATGAATCAGGTCCCGGACCTCGGAAATGACCTGCCGATGCTCTCCGGCGATACCCGCGCGCCGGCGCTTACCGCCTCGGACATTGCGTCCCTGCGAAACGAGATCGGACTCGAAAGACTCGGCGCGTTGCCGTCTACCGGAAGCAACAGCTGGGTTGTCTCAGCTGAGCACACCGGCACCGGCTTTCCGCAGCTTGCCAACGACCCGCACCTCGAGCTCGGACTTCCGTCGCTCTGGTACGAAATCGAGCTTGTTACCGGTGGCGGCGAACCGTTATCCGGTGAGGGCGAACCGTTATCCGGTGAGGGCGAACCGTTATCCGGTGAGGGCGAACCGTTATCCGGTGAGGGCGAGCGGCGCGTACGCGGCTTCAGTATTCCCGGAGCGCCGACCGTCGTCGTCGGACACAACGACGATGTCGCATGGGGGCTTACCAACACCGGCGATACCCAGGATCTGTTTTACGAGCGTCGCCATGAGGAGGACCCGCATTACTTTGAGCGTGACGGAGCATGGTATGAGGCGGATGTTTCCGAGGAGGCTATTCATGTCTCCGGCAGGGATAATCCGGAAACCATCGAAATCGTACGAACCGTAAACGGCCCTGTAATCCTCGAAGATCCCGCGCTCTCCGTGCACTGGAGCGCTACACAGATCGAGCGCAGCCCGTTTGACGCCTTTCTGCGCATGAACCGGGCCGAAACCGCCGAAGATTTGCGGGACGCACTCGCGTGGTTTGAAGTGCCGGCGCAGAATGTGGTTTACGCCGATCGCCATGGAAACATCGGCTTTAAAACCGCCGGAAGAATACCGGCACGTACCGACGTTTCCGGCTCCATGCCCCGGCCGGGCTGGGATTCCGCCTCCGAAGTGCCCGAGCCTGTCCCCTTCGACGCGTTGCCGGAGCTTTTTAATCCGCCGCAGGGCTATATCGCCACCGCCAATCACCGCGTCGGCGACGATTCCTATCCTTACATAATTACCCCCGACTGGGCGCCCGCCTCGCGAATACAGCGGATAGTTAACGTTCTCGAAGGCGTAAGCCGTGTCAGCATGCGTACCAGCGCTTCCCTGCAGACCGACTGGGTGAACCTGCACGCAGCCCACTGGTTGCCCGAGTTCCGCTCCGCCCTGCGCGACCGGGCTCCCGAGGGTGGCTGGAATGAAGCCGAAGAAGAACTCATACGCCGGCTGCGCCGCTGGGAGCAGGTCCCTGAGTATACCCGTGGATCATCCGAAGCGCTCCTGTTCGGACACTGGTATTTGCGCGTAATGGATGAGGCGCTCGGAAGGCAACTCTCCGACGAACTCTACGAAGAAGTGCTCGAAACAGGCTACCTCGCCTACAACGCCACCGATACCATTCTTACTGCCGCCGAAAGCCTGTGGATTGACGGCTCGCGGGATGAGCTACTGGCAACTACATTCCGGGAAGCCGTCAATGATCTTAGACAGCGCTTCGGCGAGGATATATCCTCGTGGCGCTGGGACGACGTACAAAGCATCGAGCTCTCACATAATCTTTCCGAAGTACCCGGCCTGGATCTGCTTCTCAATCGGGGCCCGTACCCCTACGGCGGCGATCACATGACCGTCGGCCGCGCCGCCTACGACCTGCGCGATCCCTTTAATGTCAAAGTCGGTGCCGGCGTGCGCATGGTTGTATCGCTTGAGCCCGAACCGCATTCACTCGTAGCCCATGCAGGCGGACAGTCCGGCCACGCCGGAAACCGCTGGTACGCCGACCAGTTCGAAGCGTGGCGTGAAGGGGGCACCCGACACGTGCCGCCGCGCTCCGAACGGCATTCACGGCTCATCGGGGGTTCTGCTCAGGAAGCCGGCTCCACTCGCCAACGGGGCAGTGTATCGCATCTGCGGCTTGTACCGGATTCGGAGGAAGACGGGGAGTAGAAAGTTGTGGCGGGAAGGCGCAGGCGGCATTATCGTCCGAGATGTGCTTTGGGCTGCGCCATTATCGTCCGAAACGTGCTTTGGGAGATGACATTATGCTCTGAAACGTGCTTTCACAGGAGCTGTCGGCCCGGTAAGCGTGAGTACGGACCCGTCGCTGCGAATTGATGCCATGACAGTGTTGATGGCACATTGTCGTCATGGCTTACTCTCGCCGCCGAGCACTCTAAAGCTGCCTGAGTGCGATGCCGCTTTCGGTCAACAGGCCGGGAACGAGCTCGTCATTTCGGTAGTCGTAATGATAGATAATTTCCCGAATACCGGCTGCGCTGAGGATTTTCGCGCAGTTTATACAGGGGAAGTGGGTCACATATATCGTTGCGCCGTCGAGATTAACACCTCGACGAGCCGCATCGGCAATTGCGTTCTGTTCGGCGTGGACGGTTGCCTGTTCGTGTCCGTCACGCATCTTTGATCTGTGTGGTGCCCCGGGAAGGAACCCGTTGTACCCGGCGGCGATAATCCGGTTGCGGTTTTCTCCGCCGGAGACGATAACGCAGCCGACATGCAGTCGCTCACAGCTTGAGCGCGATGCGAGAAGCATTGCCGTAGCCATGAAGTAGGCGTCCCACGACGGGCGGGCAGGTAGTGCTTCGGTTACTTCGGCGACGCGCGAAATCAATGTTTCATCGGTAGCCGAAGGGTCGGCGTCGGTCGACGCCGGGCCCGTCGCGTTCGTGTTATCGACCGTCGAGTTCTGGTCATTGACCGTCGAGTTCTGGTCATTGACC
>CAZMEV010000046.1:0-12477 GCA_964565375.1 uncultured Spirochaetaceae bacterium | reverse complement strand
GACCGTCGAGTTCTGGTCATTGACCGTCGAGTTCTGGTCATTGACCCGCGAGCCCGGTTGCGACACGGCGGGAGCGTAATCTGATGATTCTGCTTCAGTACTCACGCCGATGATTCTGCCATAAAGTAAGCGTTCCAACCAGCCCGGGTGTGACTCTGCGTGGCCCCCGGAGCTCATTTTCCCGCTGATCAGGTCCCGGAAAGCCCCCTGTTATGTCGCTGGTAATTACATGACTTGCCGGTGCAGAAATGGCGTGCGGGATGAACATAAAAAAACGGTATGACTGGACGTCAGCTCATACCGTTTAAATGAAGGGTGCACATTTGGGCAACATACACCACTAAGTCATTTGATAATAGTATCGGACCTCTGTAGTAGAGGCTTTAGCGGTTTTTATGGTCGGGTATACGGGACGCATTTGGTGAGTGTGGGAGGGCAACTTACTCAAGCGTGTGGAGGTCAAGAATTGTGTGGTGGTACCGACAGCTTTCTGAGAGTTCGCGGTAGATTTCTTCGCTTAATGCGAGGCTGTCTCTGTGGTTCCGGGTGGTTCGAACCCGTTCGGTGGTCTCCTGAAGGAGAAAGGCTGCCACGTCCCGATATTCATTGTTCAGAATCTCTTTGTCATATTGGTCGAGTGTTTCGAGGAGCCACGGATCGACGCGGCCGGTCTGCTCGTATTGCTCGCGAGCGGAGTGAGCAGTGTGCTGAGCGCGCTCTGCACACTGCTGTAGCGCCGAGAGCTCCTCGAGCAGCCGGTTGAGGCGGCGATGGAGTATCATGCGGCGTCGATTACGCTGTTCCTGCGTTTGTACAGATGGACTGAAGCTGTCGCGTATCGATTTAATTTGCTCGCGTTTCGGCTGCATGTCGAGAAGCTCTTCGACAGGTGCATAGGGAACACCCGGAATTGCGACACCGTCCCGGCTGAGGTTTCGCGTGAGTGTATCCGGATACATTCGGGCCTGGGTTTCGAACCACCATATGTAAATGTTCATTCTTCGATCGCTCAACACAGTTCCACCGTTGTTTGCGCTGATCCGTTCGGTGTGTCCGCTGTGAAGATAGTCGAACGCCATTGTTTCTACGGGGAAGTATCGGTCGCACAGGGTGAGCGCCCGCGCCTCGAAATAGCTTCCTCGAAAGTGTGTATTATGCCGCGGGAATCCCAGATCAAGTCCCGCGCAGTAAATCGGACTGCATCCGAGGTGCCGGGCGAAGTCCCAGGCCGTCGTACTCACTGAACCGCCTGCCCCAAGGGCGCCGAACGGCTCGGAAGGGTCTTCAATGTGTTTTCCAAGCGGGAAAAGGGAGCTGCACATGGATACCGGGCCATTGAGTAGACGAAAGACTCGCGGATGCGTTGAGCTTTCCGAGATAATTTCGCATTTGGCTTCCCTTGCTGCGTCGAGATGCCGTGTGTTCCAGTACTGGGGATCCACGATGACCGCATAGTCCGGGGTTACGCCGGCTCGCAACGTCGCGGAAAGGCTGGTATCCACCGCTATTATGACCGTGCGCTCGGCAAGCTGCGGGAGTAACGGAAGTATGTCGTCAAGTGAGGGACCACCGGCGAGAAGCAGTGCGGGTAATCCGGTATACGCGCCCGAAAGTCGTTCGACCGGCGCGGCCCGCGTAACAACGGAAAGGTTCTTTGCGAGATTCCGTACCCAGCGTTTGCCGAAGCGAACGAGCGTGTTGTGGTTTATTTCCTGCCGTCGGGACAGATTCTCAATGGTGCGTTCGAGTTCCTGAAAGACGGAAGAGTTCCGCATGTAGAGTGCCCTGTTCCGTACAAGGACGAGTTCTTCGCGGCGAAGACTTCTGAGAAGCGGCAGGAGCTCAGCGGCCTCGGTACCCGCAAACAGAGAAAAGTATTCGTTTTCGAGAATGTGGCTGCAGTCTCTTACAAGAAAAGCGGCCGTTAGAAGACCAATTTCCGGTTCATAGACGACGCAGTGGTACTGTTCACCACATTGCAGTGCGTATTCCACCGCAAAACCCAGCCCGAGGCCAAAAAAGAGAACTGCCCGTGTACGGTTGTTTTCGATCGAGGCATCCACGAGTCGTTGTGCCTCACGGTGCGGATTCCGTGTACTGTGGACGAGCGTTCCGCCCACTTTCATAATCGGCGGCTCGGCGCCGGCTTTGATTTCACAGTCTCCGGGTATAGGAGTACTCAAGATGAGATCCGCGAGTGCGGGGTTGGTCCGGTGCAGGGCGTTCCAGTTTTTTCGAAATATCGGAGACTCGAGGAGATCATTGCGGTGCGCGGATGCCGCATTGCAGTGGTTGTCCTGCGGTGTCATGGGTGGGCTCCCGGACTATTCGAGCTCAACGGTAATCTGCATTCCGTCTTCGACCGGGGTGCCGGGTGCCGGCTGCTGTCGCACGACATATCCGCTGCCCTGAATGTCGAGTTCGATATGCTCATGAGCGTGCAGAGAGAGCAGCGACCGCCGAGGGAGGCCCGAAAGATCGGGAACGGAGCCGTTTAACTCAATCGAACGGGCACCCTCAAGTTCAAGGTTAGCGGTACGGTGAATCACTTCATCGTCGGCACGTTCTATTCCAAGATAGGGGATCAGGAACTCCGCTGTTTCCCGGACGACGGGGGCGGCCACGCGCTCTCCCCAGATAAACTGGCCTCGCGGGTTTTCGACAACCATGTAGATAATGAGTTCCGGATCATCGCTTGGCAGCAGTGCCAGCGTAGATCCCATGTATTTCTCTTCAGAATACCGACCGAGTTCCAGATCGAAATACTCCGCTGTTCCTGTTTTTGCGGAAATGGGCAATCCTTCAACACGGGCAAGACGACCGGTACCGCCATCGTAGGTGGCGGTTCGCATGTAGTCGAGCATAGTTCGCGCCACGGACGGCGATATGACTTCCCGCACCGGTGTACGCTCACGTTCTTCGATGATTTCCCCTGACGGAGAAACTACCCGCTTCACAAGGTTCGGTTGCAGCCTGATTCCGTCGTTGGCAAATGCCGTCGCCGCTGCCGCCATCTGGATTGCAGTCACCCCGATCTCCTGCCCCATGGAAATTGTCGGCTTGCTGCGGTAGCTCCATCGTTCAGGCGGGGTGAAGTACCCGGATTCCTCGCCGGCGAGACCAACCCCGGTTTGTTCTCCGAATCCGAAACGGGTGAGCTTGTCGTACAACTCCTGTTCGCTTATTCCCTCGCTTGCATAGGCAACACCGACATTGCTCGAGCGCTCAATGACCGTACGCAGATCCATTGTTCCGTAATTGGCAATATCTGTTATCGGGCGTGCATCGCCCCACGAATCCGGACGGTAGGTTCCGTCCGTTTCAAATACATCACCGTCGGCGGCAGCGCCCTTCTGCATCATCGCGGCGACACTGTAAATCTTGAAGACGCTTCCCGGTTCAAAGATCGTTCGGATCGGCCGGTTGCGGCGTTCCTCGGTCTCGTAGCGCTGGAATTCGTTCGGGTTATAGGAAGGAATACTCGACCAGGACAGTACGTCGCCGTTTTTTGCATCCATGACGAGGAGCATGACACTTTCGGCGTTTTCACGCTCCATAGTTTCGCGAGCGAGCCGGTCGGTTGTCGCCTGAATGTTGGAATCTATGGTCAGGATGAGTTGATTGCCGTAAAGCGTGTTGCCACGAGTTCGACCATCCTCAGGTGAGAGATAGGAGTCGTATGCATATTCAAGCCCGTCGAGCCCGGTATTGTCGCGTCCGACATGGCCGACAACATGCGAAGCGAGGTAACTGCCCGGGTATGTTCTGCCGTGATCGGGTTCAAGGGTAATCCCACGGAGATAGCCATCTTCCTTCAACTTGCGAATCTCTTCACTTCTCCCTGGAGATATACGTCGGGCAAGATACACGTAGTTTCTCGAACCGGTAAGCGCGGCGAGGAGTGATTCTTCCCCCGCGTCAAGAATGGAAGCAAGTTTCGAGGCAGTTTCTTCGGCGTCTCTCACGTGTGGCAGCCATGCGCTGACGGTATGCAGCTGTGTTTGAACTGCAAGCATCTGACCGGTCCGATCAACGATTGCTCCTCGCTCCACGGTTTCCGGTCCGCTTGTTCTTGCAGGAGCTTCACCGCCTCCGAACACCATAATGTTGGCGTACTGGGCGCTGACAGCTATGACCGCAATACTGAGCACAACCGCTACGACCGTAATTCGACGTGTCACAGTGGTGCTTTCGCTGCTGTCTGATCCCTGCATTGGTGTATTGCCACTCATCCTGTCTTTATTGTCGGCTGTTCGCACCGCTGATAAACCGAACCTGCCATGGCGAAATAACTCTACCCCGGACACTGGATATACTCACCGGCCCATACGCTCTCGAGTCAATCGACGCTCGCCTATTATCCCCTATAAGAAAGATTTCGTCATCTGCCAGGCGGTTGGATCGGCTCAGTGAGCGGCCGGCGGGAACCGAAAGAGTAGCGTGACCCGAGTCGAAGCGTATGCCGGTCTGCGTAAGCTCATATGGCGCCCCCGGTGCGCCCATGACCCGCTTCACCGAAAGCGCCCCCGTGTCCGGAGCTTCGAAGACGAGTAATTCTCCAACCCGCGGTTCCGACCAGCGCAGCACGTAGGCATTGCTGAAGGGAAGCTGAATTCCGTACGCAAGGCGATTTACGAACAAGGTTTTTCCGCTCTGAAGGGTCGGCTCCATGCTTACTCCATCAACGCGGAACAGTTCGAGTGCGAACCCGCGCAGCATTACAATGGCAAGGATGAGCGGAACGAACAGCAGGAGCACAGACCGCACAGGTCTATTACCCGCGTGAGATAAGCCTGAATGAGATTGGTTGGAAAAGCGGTGCTGTACCTGTCCTTCTGCCATTTGACTGCGCGTTCGGCGCACTATAATATGCGGGCCGGTTCTTGTCGATAAACGCTTATAGAATGGAGTCAGTCATCGGTCGGCAGCAGCCCGCAGGACGCGGAAGATTTGGTAGAGTACGGTCTCTTAAGTTCAGCGGTCGAGAGCATTCCGGGGTTGCTGTGCGCCTGCCTGACAGTCGAGGCAGAGGAATCCTCTCGCGCATCGAATCCAACGGGTATGGTTCGCAAAACGGTTCCGGACGGCCATCGTGGCTCCTGCGCACGGTATGGTCCAGGTGGAACACCGGGGGTATCAAGGCCTTTTTCCGTCCCGCTGGTGGAAAGCGTACGGTCTCGGTATCAACCAATTCCGGCCTGAAAATTCCTGATTTTTCTTCCGGGGCGTTCAGGAATTCCTCGCAGCACCTGTTGGGGATTGATTTCTCGCCGCATGAACAGGGCTTTCTCGCCGGCATGCTCCTTTTTTTCTTTGTCTCCCTCTTTGTTCTCACCACTCCGCAGGTTGAGAGCATCTTTAATTCCAGTCCGTTTAATGCTCCGATCAGTCTGGAGGAGATCTCGGCACCCCAAGCGCTTCAGGACTCAGGCGGAGCGGTATCCGGCCGTGGCGACGGGCGACATGTATCCGCCGATGCGGAAGATCTGGATATATCGCGGTTTCAGTCGCTGTCATTTGATACCCATGTTGTACAATCCGGAGATACGCTGTCGGGAATCGCGCAGCGCTATGGGATAACGCTCGATACGCTGGTGAGCTTCAACCAGATTTCGGACAGCCGGACGGTGCAGATCGGAACCGAGTTTGACATCCCGAGTCGCAGTGGCCTGCGCCACATAGTTGAGCGCGGTGAAAGCGTCAGTTCGGTGGCCGGCCAGTACTCGGTGTCCGTCGAAGAAATACTGGATGTAAACGATCTCGACTCGACAACCCTGAGTGTCGGCGATGAACTGTTCATTCCAGGTGCGCGCATGCGGTCGACCGAGCTTCGTCTGATTCTCGGCGAGCTCTTTGTGAAACCCACGGCCGGACGCATGACTTCAGGCTTCGGTACCCGCACGGACCCCTTTACCGGCCGCCGCAGCTTTCACAATGGCGTTGACTGGGCAAACGCTCCGGGAACGCCCGTGGTCGCGGCAATGGCCGGGCGTGTTGTGGAAGTAGGCAACAACAGGGTCTATGGCCGGTATGTGATAATCGACCATCCTGAAGGATTTCAGTCAATGTACGCACACCTCGGTTCTACGAGCGTACGCGAGGGACAACGCGTGAGCCAGCGCCAGCGAATCGGCGGAATGGGAAACACCGGGCGAAGTACCGGCTCACATTTACACTTTTCGCTGTTCGAGAACGGTCGTCCGGTAGATCCACTCAGGCACGTCCACTGAGCACTGCCTATTTTCCGTGGCAGTGCTTATATTTCTTGCCGCTTCCGCACGGGCACGGATCGTTTCTTCCGACTTTCGGGTAATTGCGGCGGACCTGACCCTGTCCGTCGTCTCCGCCGCCGGCTTTTGCGCCCGCTTTTCGGGTTTTCGGTCGCGTAGCGGTGGCGGTTCCACCGCCTCCGGCAGCGGCCTGGTTGCCTGCAAACCCCGACATTTGCCCGTGGTGCTCCTGGTTCATCGTCTGTGCGGCAGGGCGACGTTCAACGGGGCGGAAGCCTTCAGGCTGGACCAGCAGGAATTTCCTTGCGATTGATATGCGGATATCCTGCAGAAGCTCGTCGAAGATTTCGAATCCTTCCAGTTTGTATTCAAGAAGGGGATTCTTCTGCCCATATTGCCGCAAATGAACCGCTTCGCGCAGTGCCTCGAGGTTTTCAATGTGGTCCTGCCAGCGAGCATCGATATGCTTCAGATACTCATACCGAACCGACAGGTTAAACATACGCTTCCCGGCCATTTCTTCCCGCTTTCGGTATTCGGTACGGACAGCCTCTATGACTGCGTCACGATACTGGTCCGGTGGAAGCTGGGTAAGCTGCTCAGCGTTCTCGGGGTGGAAATACAGTCGGTCGGAAAGCTTTCGCAGTGCCTCGCGCGCGACGATTCTATGATCGTCACCGTGTTCCTCACGAGCTTCCTCCATGAAGTTGTCGAGGAGATCGGAGGCGGTTGAGACAAGCCGTTCGAGCAGGTTGTCGTCCTGAAGAATGGCGTCGCGTTGATTGTATATGTATTTTCGCTGCTCGTTTACGACGTCGTCATATTCGAGCAGGTGTTTGCGGATATCGAAATTGCGCTCTTCGACTTTGCTCTGGGCGCGTTCTATACTTCGGTTGATCAGCTTGGAGTTGATGGGCTCGCCGGGCTGCATACCCACCCTGGACATGACTTTTTTGAGGTTGCCCTGTCCACCGCCGAACAGACGCATAAGATCGTCGTCCATGCTGAGGAAGAAACGGCTTCTTCCCGGGTCACCCTGACGTCCACTTCGCCCTCGAAGCTGATTGTCGATGCGTCTGCTCTCGTGTCGTTCCGTCCCGAGCACGTATAGACCACCGAGCGCCTTTACCTCTTCGTACTGAGGCAACCACTTTTCATGTTCAGCGGCAAATGCTTTTTCATATTCTTCCCGGCTTGCATCAGTTCCGGCACGACGCGTCGCGCGGAACTCCGGGTTGCCGCCGAGTTTTATGTCGGTACCGCGACCGGCCATATTCGTTGCGATGGTGATTGCGTGTTTAGCTCCGGCCTCCGCGATGATCAATGCTTCGCGCGCGTGGTTCTTGGCGTTAAGCACCTCATGTCGGACGCCGCGCGCGGTCAAAAGGCTGGAAAGCTGTTCACTTCGTTCGATACTGGCAGTTCCGCAGAGAATGGGCTGGCCGCGTTTGTAAACTTCTTCGATTTCGTCACAGATCGCAGCATACTTATCGTTCTCATTGAGATAGATTTCGTCGTCTTCATCTATCCGGGCAACCGGAAGATTCGTTGGAATGACCACGACCTCCAGCCCGTAAATGTTACCGAACTCTTTCTCTTCGGTCTCCGCTGTACCGGTCATGCCTGAAAGTTTCGTATACATTCGGAAGAAGTTCTGGAACGTGATTGTTGCCAGCGTACGGTTACGCTGTTTAACCCGAATACCTTCCTTGGCTTCTATCGCCTGATGGAGGCCATCCGAGTAACGTCGGCCGTGGAGTATGCGGCCGGTGAACTCGTCAACGATTTCCACCTTGCCGTCCTGTACGACGTAGTCGGTGTCCCGGTGGAATATCTTGTGTGCCTTCATGGCCTGTGTGGCGTAGTGAATGTACTCGAAGTTCTCGTCGTTAAAGAGGCTGCCGGAAATGATGCCGCGGTTCTGAAGCGCTTTTTCGAGATTATTCAGCCCCTCGTCCGTAAACGAGATGTTCTTGCGTTTTTCTTCTATTTTGAAGTCGCCTGCCGGCTCCTCCGGATAGTCTCCGGTTTCCGGATCAAGTTCGCATTCGCGCAGATCGTCGACGATTCTGTTTACTTCAATGAACTTTTTCGTATCGTCTTCGGCAGGACCGCTGATAATAAGCGGTGTCCGGGCCTCGTCAATGAGAATAGAGTCGATCTCGTCAACAATGCAGAAGTTGTGACTGCGCTGAACCTTGTCATTAATGTCGAGATTCTTTGTGCGACCGAGCAGGTTGTCGCGCAGATAATCGAATCCGAATTCGTTGTTCGTTCCGTATGTTATATCGCTGCCGTAGGATTCACGGCGGGCATCGTCGTCCATTCCCGCTGCGATATGGCCTACAGTCACCCCGAGGTAATTGTAGACCGGTCTCATCCAGGCTGCGTCACGTTCAGCGAGGTAGTCGTTTACCGTGATTATATGAACGCCTTTCCCCTCGAGGCTGTTCAAGAATGCTGCCGTGACCGAGGAGACCGTTTTGCCTTCACCGGTCTTCATTTCCATGATTTTGCCCTGGTGAAGGACAATTCCGCCGAGAAGCTGCACGTCGAACAGGCGTTCGCCGAGCACCCGGCGGGCTGCTTCCCTGACCATGGCAAAAGCCTCGGGCAGGATATTGTCGAGTGTCTCGCCATTCTCACGGACACGTTTTTTCAGTTCTTCGGTCTTTTCAGTAAAATCGTCGGCGGAGAGGCCCATCGCCCACGGCTCCAGCCGGTTAATCTTCTGAAGCAGAGGGGTGAGGGTCTTCAGATCTTTCTCGTGCTTCGATCCAAAGACCGCATCGATAATGCGGTTGAGCATGCCGACAGCATATAGTTTCGTCGTTGCGGCGGTCAAGATTGACACAAATGGAGGCGCTCACTACGCTCGGCGCAGGGATAGCATGCGAACAACTCTAACTGCGCTTTTCACCTTTGTTTTGCTGCTCGCTGGATGCTCTGACGGCGAGGTGCAACAGCTCGAACGGGAAGGGCTCTTCGAGCTCGAACTGGGAAAGCTTGACGATCAGATTGACCTGTTCGAGCTGGACAATTCCAACACCCGGTTTCGAAACCGTATTGCCTCGCGTGACGGACGTATCTACATCTCAAACGGCAATGCATCCAAGATTATGGAGTTCACCGGCTATGGTGATCTGCTGACGCTGTTGTACGATCCGATCGTAAATCCCCAGCCGATTCTGCCGGAAAGCGGGGATGCGGGGGCTATGACACGGCGGGCGATTTCGCACCGGTTTGAAACCCTCGGCGAAATCGCTCTCGGCGAAGGCCGGCAGGTGCTTATAGAGGACAGGCTGCGGGATGGTGGTGACTTTGACGAGGAGCTTGGAGTTCGTCTGCGCAGCCGGATTCTGCGCTTCAACGGTGGTCAATATGTGGATTATATCGGCCAGGAAGGGGTCGGAGGCTCTCCGTTCCCGTATATAGAAACGCTTGAGGTTACCGACAACAATGAGATGGTTGTCATAACCCGAACGTCCTCAGGCAGGCGGGTATTCTGGTATTCGCCGGAAGGAGAGCTTCGCTGGGAAGTACCCGTATCGAATGATCGGCTACCGGTACCCGACGATGACACCGAGGTAGTTCCTGTGCTTGACGCTATATTTCCGGATCACGAGGAACAACGGCTATATCTGAAACTCGACTATTATGAGCGGCTTCAGGGAGAAGGTGGTCAACACGACATCGGCGATACGTACAGCCGCATTTTCGTGCTTGATCTTGAAGATGGAGCCTATACTCACTCACTCGATGTTCCGGAACACACCGTCGAAGACAGGCTTCCGCCGGACTTCGAGCCGCAGGAGGTCTCCTATCTGTATCGATTCATCGGTGTGGGACCAGATGGGCATCTGTACCTCGCAGCGCGGGACGCAGATGATTCCCAGGAACTGCTCATAATGCACAACAGCGGACGTGTTGTGGGGCGAAGGAGAATCACTGTTGAGGATGAGCCCCTGCATGAACTCGATTTGAGTGTGAGCCCCGAGGGAATTCTCGTTGGACTTCTCGGGCGTCAGGACAGCGCTCTGGTAGCATGGTGGCGGACCGATCGTCTGATTGAGTAACGGTATTGAAATCGTCTGATTGAGTAACGGTATTGAATAATAGGAGGCGCGAATGGACGGTGTACTCTCGGCAGCGCAAATGAGCGAGATCGATGCTTCTGCTCAGAAGGATTGGGGTATACCGTCGCTCGTGCTTATGGAGCATGCTGGTTCTGCGCTGTATGACTGCCTTCAGCGACACATGGCTGCCCATGTATGGCCCCATGCCGGGCGCTCCTGTATCTATGTCGTCGCCGGACGAGGCAACAACGGCGGTGACGGCCTGGTAATTGCACGACTTGCCAGGATCCATGGGCTCTATGAAGTTGTTATTATCGATGCCGGTTGCACCGCGGCAGATTCCGCTTCTCAGAGTGGCGTTCATCTTGCGTCGTGTCGGGCGCTCGGTATTCCGATCTGGAGCGAGGATGATCTGCCGCAGACTCTGAACCCGGGGGACTGGGTCGTTGATGCGATATCGGGAACGGGAATCCGCGGACCGCTGAGCAGTGATAAGCAGCGTCTGGTTGGGCGACTGAATGCACTTGTACACGCGAGCACGCGGGATACGGATGGCACTCGCTCTCGACCGCGCGTGTTTGCCGTGGATGTTCCGAGTGGCCTCGGCGATGTGTTTGAGCAATCATTTCCAGTCTTCACCGCAGACATAACTGCGACGGTCGGCTGGTATAAACGCTGCCTGCTGACTCCGGCAGGACGTACGCATTGCGGAACGATCGAGGTTCTCGATATTTACTTCCCGCGGGAGCTTGATCCCGAAAACCCATCGATTTCCCTTGTTGATGAAAAGGATATTCACAATGTGCTCTCTCCGATTCCGGAGACAGCGCACAAAGGTATGAGGGGGCACCTCGCTGTGCTTGCCGGATCAAGAGGCAGCGTCGGCGCTGCTCTGTTGTGTGCAACTGCCGCTTCACATGCCCGGGCCGGACTCGTGAGTCTGTTTACCGATTCCGACGTGGCCCCGCGCATCGAGGGGCTCAGACCGCAACTCATGGTCCATGCGACCGATGATCCGGTAACAGCGGTATCGACATTCGGACGAAGGATCGACGCCATACTGGTCGGCCCGGGCTGGGGAACCGGGGCCGAGCGGAAACAGGCGCTTACCGGCCTTCTTGGGCAGGTTGACCGCGGCGTTATCGATGCCGACGGACTTACTCTGTTGTCGCAGATGGAGCAGCATGATCTCGCTTCGCTTGCCGATGGGGACTGGCTTGTTACACCGCATCCTGCCGAGTGTGCCCGTCTGGCGGGCCGGCCGGTATCGGAGGTTCTCGAGCAGCCGGATGTAATCGCCTCGGAGGTCGCTGCTGCCTATCGTGTTACAGTACTGCTGAAAGCAGCTACGAGCTGGATCGCAACCCCGCAGGGGCATATTCGGGTATTCGATGGATCACACCGTGCAGGCGGGACCGGCGGTTCCGGTGACGTACTTGCCGGGATCTGTGGTGCGCTCATGGCTTCCGGGCATGAGGCGCTTGCCGCCGCATCAGCCGCGGCGATCATTCACGCTCGGACCGTACGTGAGGCCTTTGCCGATGTCGGCTGGTTTCATGCCGATACGCTTGCCTCGACGGTTGGAAAAGCTGTTGCGGGACTGGAGGACCGTCGGGATACACTGGAACGGGCTGATCGGAGTCAAAGCAGGATTTCACCGTGAGCGATTATCACTATCATTACAACCGCGAGGAGCGCACCGCCTTAAACCATCAACCTGCGCGTCAGACGAGCAAAGGGAATATCTTTCAGCGAAATCGCTCGCTTGCTATCGTGGTAATCGATGTAGGTATTCTGCTTCTCGTCTTCGGTATCTGGTGGGCGTTTCTCCGCACCCCCACCGACAGCGTCACGGTAGAGGATTATCGCTTCGAGTTAACCGGAGGAGTAAGCGATGATGAGACCTACGCTGTGCTCACGGTTCGAAATGACGGGCAGGACAGAAGTGCCGCACTGTTCGACGCGCGGTTCGAGGCCCGGCCCGCGGCGGCAGGCGAACCTGCCGACGGCGGACAGGATACAGGTGAGCGCGCGGTGGCTGAGGAACGCGAGATTCTCCCGCTGCCGGGGGATGTCCAGGTGCTCCGTGTGCGATGGGAGGGGCGCTACGAGAACCTTCGTGTAGCCGTCGAGTGGGGCGAAGAGGCCTTCGAGATCCGTGCGTCGGTTCG
>CAZMEV010000045.1:4992-24123 GCA_964565375.1 uncultured Spirochaetaceae bacterium | reverse complement strand
TTGCCTTTCGCTTTCGTGTTTCTCGCCATGTGTCCATTAACTCCTGTCGATCGTGAGGGATGAGAGTATCGAATTCCCTGCTTCGTTGTCAACGCCTGCCGAACAGCCTTCGTAAGCGTGCAACGACTCCTCTTCCGGAACGCTCTTCGCTCGAACTTGCCGGCGTGGCTGATTCTTCCGTCTGTGCCGAACGGTCGTCCTGGTGCTTCTGATCATTTCCTCCGGCACGGGGGGTATCCGCCTCCCGGTATCTGCCACTCTTTGCGGCGACTGTATCCTGCGACTTGCCTCCGGACCGTCGCTTTCCACCCCGCGACTTTCGCCTGGACTTGCTCGGCGCTCCCTGCGACCGCGTTGAATCAGGACGCTCCCTGCCGCCGGAATCTACTTCAGCCCCTTCCTTCGGCACAAAATCCTCACCGTATTTGCGCCGGTAGTGCTCAACACGCTCGTTGAGTGGAGCATCCCTCCTCGGCGTGCCTGTATCATGAGCTCCGGCATTTCGCGCGGTTGTCCGGTTTGCCTCATGGGGACGGTTGGACTTCGATGTGTCCTTGCGTCTGCGTCCGGCCTTGTGATCGGGATGATCGCCACCGCGCTTGCCTCCGGACGGTCCATGTGGTTCCGCGGCCCGTGCCCCGTCACTTCGTTCGGGCTTACTCTTACGATCGCGCCCACCACGAACGTTGCGGGATTTCGAGCGTCCACCACGGTCCGAACGTCCCCCGGAAGCAGGCGCCCGGCTGGTTCCGGTCCTGATGTGAACACCCTCGCTTTTATCTTCGATATCGAGGAACTCGTCCACCCGTTCAACCGGGATTTTCATACCGATAAGCTGTTCGATCGGTTCGAGACCGAATACGTAGCGCTCGCAGGCGAGCATGTACGCCCGGCCGGATTGGCCCGCGCGTGCCGTCCTTCCGATGCGATGCACATAGCTCTCGGAATCTTCAGGTACGTCGTAGTTGACAACGAGGTCAAGGTTATCAATATGAAGCCCCCGTGCAGCCACGTCCGTGGCAACAAGAAAGCGGGTCTTTCCCTCTTTCATTCCTTCAATAATCTGAAGCCGCTTACGCTGCGGAAGATCTCCCATAATGAACCGGGCACTGTAACCGTTCATCTCCAGCCGCTTGGCGACCTGCTCGGCGCCGGTCTTTGTGTTGCTGAACACCAGACAGGTGCCCGGCTGCTCCTTCTCGATAATTCCGAGCAGCGCCCGCATTTTTTCCTCACGTCCGACATGGAGCACCTTCTGGTCCACCGCCTCGACGGTTACATGTTCCGGCTCGATTTCCACTTCAGCCGGATCATTCATGTACTCCCATGCGATATTGAGCACCCGAATGCTCAAGGTAGCGCTGTAGAGCATGGTCAGGCGCTCAGTTCGGTCGATGAGCCCTTTCATGATCCGCTTGATATCAGGATAAAAGCCCATATCGAACAGACGGTCGGCCTCGTCGATAACGCAGATACCAATCTGTTTGAAGTCGAGCTTACCCGACTGCTTGAAGTCCAGCAGCCGGCCGGGTGTCCCGATTATGATGTCGACACCCTCGGCCACAGCCTGTTCCTGCTTGGCGTATCCAACGCCGCCATAGAAGCACGCGGCACGAAGACCAACGTACTTACCGAGCAGGTTTGCTTCTTCCTCGATCTGTACGGCAAGCTCCCTCGTAGGAGCAACAACAAGCGCCTTGCGTCCCTGAAACCGTTCGTTCCGGGTCAGAAGCTCAAAAATCGAAATAAGAAAGGCTGCGGTTTTGCCGGTGCCCGTCTGTGACTGTACGGTTACATCGCGACCAGCGAGACTGTGCTTAAGGCTTTCAACCTGGACCTTTGTAGGTTCGGTAAAGCCGGCGTCGCGGATGCCGTCGAGCACCGGTTGTGAGAGATTGAACTCGTCGAAATTCATATACTTTGACCGTACTGGAAAACAGTCCTGCCGTTCAAGCAACCCCGCACCGACCGCGGCTGTGCCTGCTTGACCGGCCTCGCTGCAAACGGGTACCTCTGTACCGCAAGCGCATATTATGAGTTCAAGTGTCAAAGATTACTACCAGCGAAACACCGGCCTGTTCCTTCGCCTCGGAGGAGGGCGTAGCACCGGCTCCATTCATCGTCCGTTGTGGGGACCGGATGTGACTTCAACCGATGGAGCGTTAACATACGCGTACAGGCTCGTCGAGCAGCAGATCGACGCTCGTCTCGCGGGTCGCGCCGAAACTGGGCAGACCAGAACCGGGCAACCTGACGACCATGTGCCGCTTCGTGTCCTCGATCTTGGATGCGGAGTTGGAGGAGCTCTCCATTATCTTGCCGGTACGTTCGGCGCTCGTATCGAGGGAACAGGGATAACGATAAGTCCGGAGCAGGCCCGGCTCGCCCGGCAGGGAGCGAAGAGTGCCGGGACAGAACGGATCTGCCGATTCGAGGTTGGCGACTTCCACGCACTGCCCCAACTTCCACCGGTGGATATTGCCTTTTCCATTGAAGCATTCGTCCAGGGCCGGAACCCCGAGCAATACTTTACCGAGGCGTTCTCAGCCCTCCGTCCAGGTGGGCGCCTTATCCTGATCGATGACTTCGAGTGCGACACGATAGATCGTCACCGGGAATCACCGCAAAATCTTCGTATCCTCGAACGGTTCGAGAAAGGCTGGCATGCTGCGGCATTCGGCAAGCGCAGCCATATAATCCAGCTGGCCGAATCCTGCGGGTTTCGCATTCTTGAGGACGAAAACCTCGCCCCACTTCTCAAGCTGGGCCGCCCGCGGGACCGATTCATCGAATGGTTTGTCACACCCTTAAAACCATTTATCTGGTGGCATCCATACGGTCGCAGCCTTGTCGGAGGAGATGCACTCCAGAAAGGCCTTCGCAAGGGACTTATCGAATACCGAAAAATGGTATTTGAAAAACCGTAACAGGGCAGACTAATTGCCGCCACACGTACAGGACCCGTATATTGCGGAGAACAATGGCAGGCAAAAACAGAATTATTGTACTGGGCGGTGGATTTGCCGGAATGCAGGCGACAAAAGCACTCATACGCAACGCCCCCGACTCGGATATAACGCTTATCGACAGAAACCCGTACGCAACTATGCTTCCCGCCCTTCCCGACGTATTGTCCGGAAGAGTTAAACGTGAGGCAATTACGCGAAGTTTTTCCGAAATTTTCGGTAATCACGTAACGTGCGTACAGGACGAGTGCAAAAGCATCGATCTTCCCGGGCAGAAGATAAAGGGAACGACCGACACGTTCTCCTATGACTATCTGATTATTGCCGCAGGGTCCAAACCGAACTATTTCGGCTTCCAGCCGGAGGGTGGAGTACTGCATACGCTCGACTCGTTCCCTGCAGCCGAACAGCTGCGGCAGACAATCACGCATGCGGTCAGCGAGGAATCCCCCCGGCCGCTGATTATCGTGGGAGGCGGGTACACCGGGCTCGAGGCGGCCGCCTGCGTGCGCCATGGCTACGAAGGCGATAGCGAGTCAATGCCGGTGATCGTGCTCGAGAAGCAGAACGATATCCTCCCCATGGTTTCCGAACAGGAACGCGCGAGAGTTCATGCTTACCTCGAAAGCATAGATGTCGAACTTCGCACCGGCACCTCACTCGAGCGCTTGACGGACGACCGTGCAATCCTGTCCGACGGCAGTGAAGTGAAAAACCCCGTTGTATGCTGGACCGCGGGTATGCAGGGCTCCAGCGGCGATAAAGATGGGGATTTGCCGGTTACGCGCGATAAGCGCCTTCGCACGAACGAGTTCCTGCAAGTCGACGGTCATCCCGAGGTGTATGTAGCCGGCGACGATGCGGCTCTCTCCGACGGAGATACCGTGTTGCGACGAGCCGTAAATTTTGCCTTCTACTCAGGCTACCGCGCGGGACGGAACTGTGCGGCGCAGATTCAGGGTCGGCGACAGCGCCCGTTTCGGCCCACCGACCTTGGATGGGTAATTCCGCTGGGAGATATGAGTCTTGGCCGTGTATTCGGAGGCATTCCCATAGGCACCGGTTCGCTCGGACTTCGCATGCACTACGCAATGTCCGGATTCAGACATTTCGGACCAAAGCAGAGATGGGAGTTCTTCAAAACCGCGGTATTCCTGGGCCGCAAACCGGATGCCCCGGTATAAAACCCGGATGCCGGGTATAGAGGTAATCGCCAGTGAACAATACAGGAGAATCTTCAGTTTTCAGTAGTACTGAGCCCAATCCGGGTGACAGTGGTTACTCGGCTGCGAAGCGCTGGTTTTTGTCATTGCGCCCGTTCGCATTCACCGCATCCGTCATGCCCATTGTCCTTGCTGCTGTGGCCGCGATATTCCTGCATCCGGGCGCATCGAGCGATCTGCTGTGGGTTACATTTCCATTCTACGCCGTAGCCGGAGTACTCTTTCACGCAGGCACCAATGTCCTGAATGACTACTACGACTTCCGGCACGGAGTCGACGGTAACGATGACCGCGACCCGACCCATCTACTTCCGCGGCGTCTCGTAACACCCCGGTTCATGGTCATTTCCGGGCACATGTATTTCGCACTCGGGTTAATAGTCGGCTCGGTGATCGGTATCTGGCGGGGCCCCGTTTACGTAGCAACCGGCGTAGTCGCCGCGCTTCTCGCATATTTCTATACAGGGGCGCGGTTCAGCTTCAAGTACATTGCCCTCGGCGACGTAATTGTATTTCTGCTTCTCGGCCCCGCGATGGTGGCAATGGGAACCTGGGCATTAATGGGCTTCGTTCCCGCAGAGGCGATTCTCTTCAGTGTTCCGGTTGCGTTTTTTGTGACGGCCATTCTTCACGGCAACAACCTGCGGGATATCGAATCCGACCGGAAGGATGGCATTATGACGCTTGCCGAACGGCTCGGACCGAGTATATCACGCCACCTGCTCACCGCGCTGTTCGGTATCCCGTTTCTGACCGTAGCCGCGCTGGTGTCATTTGACGTCCTGCCGCTATCCTCTTTGATTACGTTTGTCGTGGCAATCCCGGTTGTGAGGCTTCTGCGCTCGGTATATCGTCAATCCGACCCGGCTGAACTGGTAACGCTTCCGATGCTGTGTGCCAATCTTCATATGCTTTTCAGCGGGGTCCTTATTCTTTCACTCTTTTTTGATATGCTGATGTTCTGACACATGACTCAGAATGTTCAGTACCGGATCGAAGAGGAAGTACTCAGTCTTTTCCGTGCAGCGGTTTCTACACACGAACTGCGGAGCTACAGTAGTTCACTTGTAGACTATGTGGAGGCATACCTGACCAGGCCGGCGAAACGACTTCGGCCATGGCTGCTCAGTGCAACAGCAGAAGCCTACGGCGTAACAAACCAGGAGGCAGTTCTGCGTGTGGGGGCGGCAACCGAACTACTTCACGTCTTCGCCCTTATGCACGACGACCGGCTTGACGGTGAGCAGCGCATTGCCCGTGAAGGCGCAGCGGAAGATGTCGAACAGCCGTACCAGGTACTCGGTGGTGACATTCTGCATACAATCGCCCTTCACACTCTCAATGATGCTGTCCGTGAATTCGGACTTTCCGAAGAAATTCTGGATATCGTCCGAAGCGTCTCTTTGACAACCATAACCGGCCAGGCCTCGGATATTGATTTCACATCTCCCTCCGCACCCGCCCCTACCCTTGCTCGCCTGCATGCCCTCTACGATCTTAAAACCGGGTATTATTCCTTCGTTGCTCCCCTTACCATCGGTGCAATTATGGGGCACGCATCTGAACATGACCGTGGCCTGCTCAAAGAACTCGGACTCACGGTCGGCCGGATGTATCAGATGGGCGACGATGGCGCGGACATTCTGGCTCATCTTGACCGGAACCGGCGCGGGGAAGGCCGGTTCCCGGCACGATGGGAGTTCAATCTGGTCGCCGCCTACCTCTTTGAGCGCGAAGGCATTGATATGCGCGGTACCGCGGAGAGCGACGAGGCGTACCGGGAACTCCTTGCGCAGGTGCCCCCCGAGTCGATTCACACCTTCATTTATGAGGCTACTGCTCCCGAACGCGCCCGATGCCGATCATACATTCACCACCTTGACCTTTCAGCCGGGCACAGACGGCTGCTTCACGAAGCAATAAATACGATCGATGAAAAGAGCCGGCTGCGCCATCAGCCCATGTAGTACCACCAGCCGGAATATCGCGGGCGGGCGGCGGACGTGCGTCCGTTTCCGGTAAATATTTTTGTCCGATCTTCGCCGGGGCAGTATCTTACAGGAGTTATGAAAAAGAAGCTTATCGTATCCGTACTCGGCGTAGCGGGAGTATTGGTTGTGGCAGCGCTGGGGCTGCGTATCTACGCAGGCATTCGAGCAGGAACCGGCGAGCCTACACGCGACGTCGCCGCCGAGCGAATGGCCCCGGAAGAACGACGCATAGGGTCGATTCAATACGGTGTTGTCACCGGTGACGGACAGTCGGAGGCTCAATTCCTGATTGAAGAGGTTATCTTCGGGCGGGAAAATTTGGTCGAAGGCATTACCGATCAATTGGATGGTTCTGTTGTGCTCTCGTTTGAAGAAGGAACAGTCGATATCGGCCAGTTCGAGATTAACGTGCGGGCTATTCGAACAAGAAGCCGAAGCTTCGATATAGAAGCGGAGAATCCGAACTACAGCGACGCCGAACGGGATACCGTTATCCGTGCCTTTATTCTTGAATCGGGACAGGACGAATTCGAGTTTGCAACGTTTAATCCCACGGAAGTACGGGGTACTCCCGACAGCTTCGAGCCCGGAGACGTATTGAACCTGGAAGTTACCGGTGATCTTACCATACGGGACGTTACCTCAACGGTCATGTTCGATATGGAAATACAAATCGACTCTGAGGAGGAAATCGCAGGTACCGCTTCCACGGTCATAACCTGGGATGAGTTTGATATTTCAATACCCTACGTCGGAGGCGGATCTGTTGTCGCGAGTGTGGATGATTCGGTTGAACTCCGGCTGAACTTTGTAGCAAGGCGGGAAGAGGCATAATTACCTTACCGCCGGGCTCGGGCGGGCGGTACTGTTCGGCTCCGGCGGTAGTGCTCGGGCCCCGCTGTCGTCCTCGGCTCCGGCGGTAGTGCTCGAGCCCGGCGGTACTGCCGTGTTCAGATCCGGCGCGCAAACGGGTATTCCTCGGGTCTTGCAACACTGAAACTGCCGGTCCCGAGAATAACGATCAGGACAGCAAGGGCGAACGCAAGAACGGGAATGGGACCGGACAGGTACGTGGGGTAGATGTGCAGAGCTATGAGGGCAAGGGTGCCGAGAGCCGCGATTCTGCCCGCCAGTCCCAGGACAAGCAGAAGAGCCGGCGCGTACAGAGAAACTGACCACAAACCGCCGAGCGATAAGCCGACAAGTACAAGCAGCACAGCAGCAGTAACGCGCACAACAACAGGCACCCACCCGAGCACGACCGCATCGAACCAGGATTGTAACCTGCGATATGTGCTACCGGCTATGTCCAGTCTCCCGGTTGATACGAACCAGTCGCGACATAGGCCTGCGATCAGCGCGAGCAGAAAGAATGGTGCACCAGCGGACAGGAGCGGTTCGGGAATTACGGGAATGAGCGCTACGCAAAGAAAGCCCATGTACAGGCCCGCGATGACACGACCGCTGATTGTCGGAGTCAGTGGGTACATTGGCTTCCCGGCGCGAACACGCAACCACGCGCCCGCGACATAATAGGTACGAACGGGGGCAGCAAGAAGGTATATGAACGGAAGCGCTCCCCAGCTCCAGGCAACAGCACTTGCAGCGATTACCCCAATAGAGTCGAACTCCTGCTCAACAGCCTCTCCGAACGCACTCGTAGTCGCAGTCTTACGTGCGACGAAACCGTCAAAGAAGTCGAGCACAATGCTGAAAATGTACAGAAAAAACGGCGCGAAGTGCCAGGACGATTCGGGAGGTATAACAGCAAATGCCACACATGCTGAATTAAGCGCACCCCTGATCAAGGTAATATGGTTACCTGGCCCCAGGAGCAATGTACCCTCACTCAGTACCGGCGTCTGTGGGCCAATCACACTGTCGTCGAAACCGTGAGTGGCAGCGCGCAGGCCGCGCTTGTACAGCATGTACACAGCCAGCCCTGCATGAACGAGCATCACAGCTGCATATGCGCTATTCCAGGCAACAAGATGGTACTCACCGAGTCCGGCGAGACGTAACAGCGTCGTTCCGGCCAGTATTCCGGTAAGCGTATACCCTGCAAGGGCGACGAGAAGTCTGGATAGAACTGGGCGCGCGCCACCATAAGGCGCGGAAATCGGAAACTCTGCCATGGAACTTTCCGAGAACATAGCGTAAAATCGCCGGTGTGGTCCAACAATGAGTATTGCATCATTCACAGACTTTCTCGAGGCTAAACGGGCAGCCGACGAACGCTCGCGCGATCATAAGACTTTTGAACTGTTTCTGCACTATCTGCGCAGTACTCCGAAAGCTTCCGTCCTCGATGCGGGGACGGGAACCGGAGCCATGGCTCGACGCCTCGTCGCGGCCCTTCCGGACGCGGATTGCGAGGTGATCGGGCTCGATACTGATTGTGAGGCTATAGCGGTAGCCGACAGTGTTTCAAAGGAATACGATCAACGGCGCCTCTCATTCGCCTGTCACAGCCTCTTCGATGCGCAAACCGACGGACTTGTGAGCACAGTATCGGCTGTTACTGCTCACTCATTTGTCGATGAATTCCCCCCGGCGGCGCTTCTTCAGGCCTTTCGCCGGCTACTCGGCGGTCAGGGAATGGTGTACACGAGTCTCACCTATAACGGACGTACTGAGTTCTTTCCACAGTCACAGGACGAAGAGTATGAAAACAGGATGCTCGCGCTTTATGACCGGTCCATGGATGAGCGAACCTTCGAAGGAAAACCGATCGCCGGAAGCCGCGGGGCAAGTCGCTTTCTTGCAGCTGCCGAGCAGGAAGGATTCGGTATCGTGAGTTTCGGAGGCTCAGACTGGTGCATTCAGCCTCGCTCCGGTGAGTATCGCCGGGGAGATGCGGTATTGCTCGAAGGGATGGTCGATTTCGTGGCCAATGAGTCGCTTCGACACGACGGAATGGACGCAGAACGCACAGAAGCCTGGCGAACGGAGCGAAAAACACAGATACGCGAGCAACGATTACGGCTCCTCGTCCACCACGTCGATTCGCTTATCGAACTCTAACTACGTATTGAACTCCAACTTCTGAGCAATAGGGACTCGGGCTTCAGAGCGATTGGTAACGGCTGATACGCTATAAGGGGCTTGAGGCGTGAATCGATATGAAGCCGTGCAGACCCCGCCTCGCCGTCAACCACCGTCTATCGAACGCGGCGAGTCGTCCGGCGCCGAAAATCGTTGTTTATCGTGAGATATCCGGCAGGATCAACATTCTGCCCACCCACAATGATCTCATAGTGGACATGCGGCCCGGTGGACATACCGGTGCTACCAAGAATGCCAATGATATCACCCTGCTCAACCGTGTCTCCGACGCTTACGTCGATTCGACTCAAATGCGCGTGTTTGGTTCGAATCCCGTATCGATGCTCGATATCCACATACAGACCGTAGCCGAATTCCTGGTTACCGGTTTCAACGACAGTACCATCGGCAGTCGCAACCAGCGGGACATTACTCCCACCATGAGCGATATCAATTCCGGTGTGCATATACCAACGGCCGTAAAAGGGATGGATATTAGGTCCCCATTCGTGGGTAACGATTCCCCGTCCCCCGGCAATGGGCCATTCGATCGGTATTTCGGAAAACACCCGTTCTTTATTGTTTACGGCGGCAGCGACTTCATGCAACGGTTTTCCGGCTGAGGATAGAAGGGCAGAGAGACGTTCGAGAACCTCTGCATCATCGGAAGCGGTACCTCCGAGTCTATCTTCAGACAGACCAACGTATTCCGCTTCCGTCGATCCGGCGGCATTGCCGGGAATATGAGAGAGCACATTCTTTAACACCGAATCAAAGTTGCGCGCGCTGGAGAACAAATCACCAATATCGTCGCGAAGGCTGTCAACGCTTGCCTGGAGCCGATACAGCTCATCTTCACGTTCACTGAGCTCCTGCCGGCGCTCCATGCCCTCCTGAAACATCCAGACAGAGCTTGCCGCTACCCCGATAAGGAACACCACAGAAAAGGCCAGACCGAGAAAGCCTACGGTGAAGTTCAGCGGACTCTTTGCCGAATGGGGCACCACCATGACCGTGAAGCGCCGACGCAGGAGGCGCTTTACCGAACGCAACGAACCCCTCACCGAATGGTAGACTCGTACGAGTGTCCGGACGACATAGGTTGAACGCGGCGATGATTGTGTCGAGGATTCATTTTGCCCCATTCAAGACTCCGTCATAGACCAGACCATGCTATTACAGCATCAAAGAGTAACCCAAAGGATATGCCCTGTCAAATCAAAGCATTCACGTCACATACGGACTCACGTGCGCAAAGCGCTGTGACATTCCGGCTTAATTCATCCCCAACTTTTTAAGTTTCGGCTCAATGACGACCCGGCAGTAGCCCGCCCGCGGGTTATTGTCGAAATAATCATGGTGATAATCCTCGGCTGGATAGAACGTATCCAGTGGTTCGATCTCGGTCACCACCGGTGCATCAAGAAGCTCGTCCACGGCACGCAGGCTGCGTTCGGCGGTGCGCCGCTGCTCCTCGGTTTCGTAGAATATGGCGGAGCGGTACTGCGGGCCAACGTCGTGCCCCTGTCGGTCCTTTGTTGTGGGATCGTGAGCCTTCCAGAACACGTTGAGTATATCATCGAGCGAAACCGTCTGCTCGTCAAAATCTACCCGCACAACTTCCGCGTGCCCTGTGGTCCCGGTACACACCATTTCGTAGGTCGGATTTTCCACATGCCCGCCTGCATAGCCGGAGGTAACCGATCGCACGCCCTCGACACGCTTGTACACAGCCTCCAGGCACCAGAAACAGCCTCCACCAAGTGTAATAGTCATAGTAATCTTCTCCTTCACAGCTTCTTCGTCACGATTGACGGCCATCAGCGGAACGCCTCGTACGGCGTCGCACCTACGATAAGAGTAATATCAGAAATCCTCCACGACACCTCTTCGGGCCATGAAATATTCGAGCCATTGTTCTCGGCAATGACCCCTGCGCCGAAAACGACCCCGATCTGGAACCGGCCCTGCTCAATAATGCCAAAGGCGTCGTCACCGCGCTCTACCATTTCACGCAGCGAAAGAGATACCGGCGAGCCAGGTTTGATCGAGCGCTCAAGCTCCACTGAGGCCACCTGCACCGACTTGGGCTCATCCGGATCGTCCTGATCATCAGAGTTATTCGAGTCATCGGCAGCCTTATATATGTTCTCGACATCTTCTTCCGCAACAAACACCAGCAGTTTCGGGCTCAGAAACTCCCCGACCGTGCCGGTATGCCGGATTTCAAGGCCCGCGTCGAATGCCACGAAGTCGAGCGCATCCCCGCCTCCCGGGATATCGAAATCGACAACGCGTGCGCGCTGGAACGGGCCGTCATCGGGTCGCAGCTTGTCGTCGTCGGCGTTACCTTCCGCTATTTTCGCGGCAATGGCCTCTTCAACGTCGCGAGGCGGGGTCAGATACACGCGGAATGTCGCGTGAGTGCCGTCTTCGTTGTTATGGTACCAATCACTCGGAATTTCATTGTCATCACCGTCCATTTCGGTCAGTTCGATACTCCCCTCCCTGGCCCCCGCCGGCAGGCGGCGCGCGATATCATCGGATGCCCGAATCTGGCCGTCGACGCGACAGCCTGCGAGGACCGCAAGCACAAAGGCAAAAAGAAGCGGAACGAGAAGATATCGTGGGTGCACTGTTCTGCAGGTTCGGGTCATTCAGGCCTCCTTCCGAGCCTGCGCACCGTCACTTCGAAGCCGGTTGCCCGCTGTTCGCTGAACGGATACGGGTGATTGGTGGCAGAGAGTTCGACCTGGTTTCGGCCGAGGGTAATACCGTACGAAACCCGGAGCGCAGGACCATCATCCCATGAAAACGCTCCGGCAAGGAATACCGGCCCGAGTTCGTATATGGACCGGACCCGTGGAAACACGTATTCGGCGGCTGAGAGCTGGGTTATGAGCGTGAGTTCTCCGGTGCCGACGCGAGGGCGCCACATCGTGGCCACCTCTCCCCGCGGCGCGAAGGCGGGCTGGAAAACATCGACCTCAGTTTCCTCGAAATCCGCGTCATAATCCACGGCTGTCCCAACACGGCGGGTGACACTGCCTGCATTGGTGGCTCCGACTCCAACTGCCCAGCGTGAGCGCTCGTACAGCATGCCGATATCAAGCCGCGCGCCGAGACCGAAGCCCTCTCCCGGGTATCCGTACGCAGCTTCACCGCTGAGTGCCTGAACCGTTGCCTCATCGCCGACACGCAGATCGTAGGAGGCGTTTGCCTCTGCCCAGACAATATCGTAAAACGAAAGAACACGTACGGCGGTTGTCAACGTACCCCGCCGGAACAAATACGAATTGGACAGGACCGGTGCGAGCGTTACCCCGGCCTGCGCCGCGGCGTTCATCTCCAGGCCGTAGTCTCTGTCGGCTGCCAGCGCTCCGGCGGCAAGATCCTCTTCGAGCGCCTCGCTGGGAGTGGACTCAACTCCAACACCTCCGGAGTACACCCCGTACTCGAGAGCGAACGGGCTTCTTCCGAACCGTCCTCGGATAAAAGAATCGGGGATAACGGCCTGGGAGGCGAGCCGCGGGGAACGGGCCCCTCCGTAGGCACGAAGAGAAATCGGCTGCGGCTCGTCTTCGCCCTCGAGAAAACCCGTTATTGAAAGCCCAGCTTCACTCAGCGATATATCTATACGATCGAAGAGGTCGGGCTCACCCGGGTTGTAGCGCGTCGGGTACAGAGCGGAGTCAAGCAGGGCGAGTATGTTGAACGACTCCGGTTCACCCAATGCCGGTTCGGGGTTACGGGGCGATGTGGCAACCTGCGCAAGCCCGAGCGGAAGGGCGATTTCGTGGGCCCACCGCCGCGTGCCCGAGGCAGCATGCCAGGCCGGATTTCCACGGATAAGATCGGGCGCAACACTCGCCCGACCGGGGGTCGCCGGCTGGAGTGGTGTTTCCGCTTCATGCCGTTCAAGCAGTCCCCGGCGAATGGAATCCTCCGTCCAGCTCCCGGCGCGATCCACCGGAACAGTTGCTACGAGTACAAGGACGACGATGAACGGTACGAGGGGCCATGTACCCCTGCCTGTAAGGCGTGCGGTGGTGTTCGATTGCAGTGCTTTACTCGACTGTCGCATATCCTGATACCAGCAGCCCGTCGAACCAGATGTGGTCAAGATGGACCTTCAGCCCTGCTTCCTCGAGCAGAGCAGGGGTATTCCGATTCAGATGACATCCGTCCGCGATACGCCGCCACGCAGGCGTCACCGTATCCAAGAAAGGTTTCACGCGGGGGCGTGATGACTGAATGTGTTCCATAAAGAGGATAACGCCCCCCGGCCGAAGCACCCTTATCATTTCGCGCGCAGCGCGATGTACGTCCGGCACCGAGCACAGAACCAGCGTACAAACTATTGTATCGAACCGCCGGCCGTCGAACGGGAGTGCCATGAGATCCGCGTCCTCGATGGAAATCTGCGCGTCGGCAAGCGGCCTGCGCGAAAATGCCCGTGCCAGCGCCGCGCGATCCGCCTGACGGTCGGTAACAGTAAGGCTCGAAATAGCGGATGAAGGATAGTATACGGAATTCAACCCACTCCCCGCACCAACCTCCAGAACGTCTCCCCGCACCGCAGAGAGCACATGCCTGCGCATTCTTGCGAAGCCGGCCAATTCCAGCGGCTGCATTGCAACGTCGAAAATATGCGTACTTATTGCCATAATGATGGTTTCCCGAACGTATCAGAGTTTGCGGTCGGATTGACAGATGATTGCGGATATACGCACCGTATAGAAAGCATGCATCGATATCCGATTAATGATCCACAACTTGAACAACATCTTGAAAGTATTGCGGCCGACGGCATTGATCTTTTCATGATCGGCAGCGGCATTCGCGGTGCGCTTCTGCACGGCACCGCGCTCGTCAATGCGATGCGGGCGAACCATGGTCTGGGCATCATGGAGACGCTCATTCTTGGTCATGCGTACTGCGCAGTCGGTCTCATGGCCTCAACACTGAAAGAACACGGTCGAATCGCGATTTCAATGGAATGTTCCGGGCCGGTCGGAGGCATCAGTGTGGAAGGAACCGCCCGCGGGGAGATACGTGGCTATCTTCATAATTCCAGTATACCGATAACCGAGGAGCCTGAAGACTTCGATACCTCCGATTACATCGGCGTGGGCAGAATATCGGTAACGCGTTATCTGGAAAGCAGAAAACAGCCATTTACGGGACAAGTGCTTATCGAGCACGGAAGGATTGCCCGCGACATGGCAAACTACTACATGCAGTCGGAACAGACACCATCAGCCTTCAATCTGAGCGTACAGTTCGATCGCCAGGGAAAGGTGATCGGCGCCGGTGGCCTGTTTGTTCAGGCGTTGCCCGAAGCCGATGACACCAGTCGAGCGACCGTGGAAGATCGAATAGAGCAATTGCCGTCTCTCGGCAGATCCTTCTCGGAGGGGCGTACCGGTACCGAGATTCTTCGCGAGACGTTCGACGACCTGTCGGTGGAAGTAACCGGAACGCGCACGGCGGAGTTTTTCTGTCACTGCAGCAAAGAACGGTTTGCCAGATTCCTTGCCGCCCTTCCGGACGATGAACGGCAGGACATGAAAGAGAATGGGCCTTTTCCACTGCGTACCACCTGCCATAACTGTAATTCCACCTACGAGTTCAGCCGCGAGGAAATACAGGAAATAGCAGACCGGATCAAAACAGGATCATGACCGCAAATCCGAAGTAGATCAGCAGTCCCAATGCGTCAGCGACACTGGTAACGAGTGGGCCGCTGGCAACCGCGGGATCAATTCGAACAAGCCCGAGTACAAACGGCAGCAGCATACCGAACAGGTTGGTCACCATAAGGATGCTCGCCATGGTCAGGAAGACGACCAGGCCGATTTCCGGTCCGCCACGCCAGAACCCGAGGGCGAATCCCATGATCCCCAGGACGATACCAATCGCTGCGCCTATTAGGAGTTCCTTGAGAAACACCCGTATCCACTGGTTCATCCGCACTTCTCCGGTACTCATGGCTCGTATCATGAGCGTCGCACTCTGGCTTCCCGCGTTACCGCCGGTATCGATGATAAGGGGAATGAAAAAGGCAAGCACGACAACCGCTTCAAGGGTCTCTTCAAACGCGGCGATTACACTCGATGACAGAAGGTTCACAACGACGAGGATCGCGAGCCACCCGATTCTGCTCCGAAAGAGACTCCAGACCGTGGATTCCCAGTAGCTCGATTTCAGCGGCGTAACCGCTACGCTGAGATGAAAGTCCTCTGTCGTCTCCTCGACCGAAACATCGAATACGTCGTCGAAGGTGACCACGCCGATCAGCACGCCTCCCGAATCGACAACCGGCAGCATGATCCGGTTATATCGCTGCATTACCTTGACCGCCTCTTCCCGGTCGTCATAGGCACTGAGGCAGACAAACGAGTCATCCATGATCTCGGCGAGTGGTGTATCCGGAGAGTGAAGAATGAACCGTTGCAGCGGAAGGCCGTCGACAAGCACGCCACGCGCATCGGTCACGTAAACCATCAGAAGTGAATCGGTCTCGACTCCGACCGTACGCATGTGCTCTAAAGCCCGGCCAACCGTCCACTCACGACGCACCTGCACGTAGTCGGGTGTCATAAGACGACCGACACTTTCCTCCGGATACCCGAGCAGTTTCCTTGCCTCTGCGAGGTCTTCAGGATTGAGAAGGCTCAGCAGCCGCTTCGTTGCCTGTCCGGGGAGCTCTTCGAGAAGCGCGGTGCGGTCATCCGGGCTCATTTCGGCGAGGAGGCGACGCGTTTCGACGTCGGTCAGATCGACAAGAAGCTCATCCGCAACGTCGGGTTCGAGGTAGGAAAACACTTCAACCGCAAGATCCCGCGGTAGTGCTCGAAAGAAAAGCGCTCTATCGGGCGATTCCAGTTCAACGAGCGAATCTACGATTTCCGGCGCTACGAGCTCGGGATCCGGCCAGGCATACCTGGTCCTGGCAAGCGTCTGCCAGTCCCTCCGCTCGATGAGTTCCTGAACGTCCTCCGAAAGTATTGTCTGTAACATGCGCGATTTATCAGCCCTTTACTGCGCGTTAAAAATACCGGAGATGAACTGCAGCCGCAAGAACGGCATCGGGACAAGCGTTCCGATGTCCGCGTTCCAACGTCCCGATCCGGGCGGGTATCAGGGCTTTGCGGGCAGGCGGCGCAAACCTTCGCAACCGCGCGGGGCATCAGGGCTTGCCGGCAGCCGGCGCGAAGTCTCGTAGCCGCGAGGCCGCAGGACTTGCCGGCCGGCGGGGCAAAGCTTCGCAAGCGCGCGGCGTCAGCTTTCGTCGGCAGGCGCTTCCCCACCCTGATCCCGCAACTCCGACAGAACCGCCGCCTCGTCGTAGCGCCGGAATGCGATGAACCCGCCTAACAGTCCGAGCATACCGAGTACAAGGGTCGCTCTTACGCCCGCAACGGTCGCACCGTTTCCACCGATTGTCGTTACGATCGGGAAAATGAGCAGCGTAATCGCGGTTCCGACCTTCTGCATGAGCGTACGCGCCCCGAAAAAGAGCGCCGCCTTATGGTTTCCGGTTCGAATACCGTCCTCCTCGGCGACATCGGCGACAATCGCATTCGGGAGGATACCGAATATTGCAATCGGCAGGGCGGAGAAGACCATTACCACGTACCCGTGAAGCGACGGTGAAATCGGAAGGACGCCCCACGAGAGCATGAGCCCGGCGGCAATCATAAAGAGCACGAACGCCGCAGACAGCACCGTTTTCTTCCCGAGGCGTCTCGCAACCAGGCCTATCGGCACATAGAACACGAAGCTCGCCACGAACATGACCAGAAGAAACCCGCTGGCGGCCCCGGCCGACAGACCGAGAAGCATAATTACGTAAAAACTGATACCGGTCTGCACAAATGTGATCGCCAGCCAGTAACTGAGATCCGAGAGCACGAACATCCGAAAATTGCGGTTTGACAGGGCGGTCCTGAGCGCCTCGATAAGCCCTTCCTCGCTGACGCGCTGTCTGCAGTACCGCCGCTCGTCTATAAGCACGATTGGAAGCAGCATGAGCAGAAGCGAAACGGCTGCGAATACCGACAGCGCGAGCTGAAACGCCTCCTCGGGAACGGCAAACCGCTCGAACGCTTCCTGGAGGACGTAGATCTGGCTTCCGGCCATGAATCCGAGCGCCCAGGTAATCGAGATCATTGTCGAAAGCTGCAGTCGTTCCTCGGGTGAATGCCCGAGCTCACTCATAAGCGCGAAATACGGGGTTACATACATCGTCATGAAGAGATAAAACAGAAATGACATGACGAAGAGATAGACTATGTTGAGTAACCCGGGATCGCTCGACGGCGGAGTAAATACCAGTACACCGAGCACGGCGAACGGCACCACGCCGGCAAGCATGAACGTTCGTCGCCGGCCGAACGAGGCTTTCGTGCGGTCGGAAAGCCCCGCAAGCAGCGGGTCGGTAACGGCGTCGAAGAGTCTGCCACCGGCCGTGAGAATTCCGAGAACCGCCGCCGAACCGATGTAAATGGGAAAAAGTCGCCCGCCGGCGCCGTCCGAAGGCGGATTGTAAAAGTAGTTTACCAGATTCAGGACCCCGTACGAAGCCAGCGACCAACCGAACTGCCCGAGGGCAAAGACAATCTTCCGGGCAAACGGAAGCTTCTCGGGATCTTCAGTATTCATGAACGACTTATTTCCTTCACTTCCGATTCAGCCAGATGCTCGGCAAGCGCCTGACCGGTATACCCGTTTGTTCCGGCGATCGTCACCGGGTCGCCTGTGGATACTACATATCCCCCGGCGTCACCACCCTCGGGCCCGAGGTCGATTATCCTATCGGCCTCTGCGATCAAGTCAAGATTGTGCTCCACCACGACCACCGTATTTCCGGCGTCCACAAGGCGCATGAGCACTCGCGTCAGTCGCTCGACGTCCGAAATGTGCAGGCCGATTGTCGGCTCATCGAGCACGTACAGCGTGTGGCCGGCCCGGGTTCCTCCGGCCTTCGCAAGCTCGGTGACAAGTTTGAGACGCTGAGCCTCGCCGCCGCTGAGAGTCGGGGACTGCTGTCCGAGTTTCAGATATCCGAGCCCGACTTCATCGAGAAGCGTGAGCGCATAGCGGATTTTGCGGTGGGCGGAGAAGAACTCCTTCGCTTCCTCGATACTCATTTCAAGAACATCGGCGATACTTTTGCCCTTGTAGCGAACCGCCAGTGTATCAGGGGTAAACCGGGCACCTCCGCAGAGCTCACACTGCATGCGGACATCCGGCAGGAAGCTCATCTCGATCTTTACAACACCCTGTCCGCCGCACTCCTCGCAGCGTCCACCCTTCGTATTGAACGAAAAGCGCGAGGCATCGAATCCGTGGAGTTTTGCTTCCGGGGTCGATGCGAACAGTCTTCGAATGTCGTCCCATATGCCGACGTACGTGGCCGGGCAACTGCGAGGGGTTTTCCCGATCGGAGTCTGATCCACCTCGAGCACACGGTCGACCGATTCAAGCCCCGACATGGAGCGGCACCCGACCATCGCCACCTGGTCCGTGCCCGCCGTGCGGCTTTTCCGACGGCGGCGCCGCGAACTGATAACCGCTTCGGTGTTCGCGCGCAGCACACCCCGCGCAAGGGTCGATTTTCCGCACCCCGAAACCCCGGTTACGCATGTGAGCCGGCCGAGGGGAATTTCAAGGTCGATGTTTTTAAGGTTGTGCAGCGTAGCTCCTTCGATGCGAAGCAAGCCGACCGGCGGCTGCGCGGCTTCGTCGCCTCCGGTTGTGTGTGCGGTTTCGTCGCCCCCGGCAGCCTGTAAGGCTTCGTCGCCTCCGGCCGCCTGCGCGGCTTCGTCGCCCCCGGCAGCCTGTAAGGCTTCGTCGCCTCCGGCCGCCTGCGCGGCTTCGTCGCCTCCGCCGGCCTGCGCG
>CAZMEV010000045.1:0-4892 GCA_964565375.1 uncultured Spirochaetaceae bacterium | reverse complement strand
GGCTTCGTCGCCTCCGGCCGCCTGCGCGGCTTCGTCGCCTCCGCCGGCCTGCGCGGCTTCGACACCGGCGGGAGACTGCAGTTCCGCCCTCGGCTTGCGCGGCACCGACGGGTGGCGCGGTGGATGGGCAATCGCCCTTCCCGTTCGTGACTCGGGGGAGGCCTTCAGATCCTCGACGGTTCCCGCCGCGACGACATGGCCTCCCCGCACGCCTCCGCCGGGACCGAGGTCTACCACGTAGTCGGCCGCCTGTATGGTCTCGGCGTCGTGCTCGACCACGACAATGGTGTTGCCGCGATCGCGAAGCTCACCGAGGGTGTCGAGAAGCATTCTGTTGTCGCGGGCATGCAGACCGATGGTGGGCTCGTCGAGCACATAGCAGACCCCCTGCAGGTTGCTGCCGAGCTGGGCAGCAAGACGTATTCGCTGCGCTTCTCCGCCGGAAAGGGTCGGAGCGGCCCGGTCGAGCCCGAGATAGCCAAGTCCGACACGCCGCAGAAATCCCAGGCGTGCGGAAAGCTCGGCAATAATGTCCCGTGCGATCGCCGCTTCCCTCGACTCGAGCTTCACGCCGGTGATCCAGTCATACAACCGGTCCACCGACAGGCTTGCGAGGCGGTCAACCGACATATCACGGAAGAACACTGAGCGGGCGACGCGGTTGAGCCGGCTGCCACCGCACGAGGGACAGACATCGCTGCGGGAGGTTGCGGGCGTATCATTACCACCGGGAACCGCATCGAGATCTTCGTCGGCAACGCCGACGTATCCCTGTCCGTGACAGTGTTCACAGGCACCGTGCTTTGAGTTGAACGAGAACAGGCGCGGGTCGAGCTCCGGGAAACTCGTACCGCACGAGGGGCAGCTTCGTTCTATGGAAAACAGCCGCTCGCGGAAACCGGTTTCGCCCTCGGAAGTCGATGTATCGTCGGCGCCGGCCTCTTCATCGGCGTCACCGGCGTCGTCATCGCCGGCTGCACGCTCGCTCTCACCGGTGGTGATCGCCGGCGCTACCTTCAGCTGGTTGTTTCCGTGCGAGAAGGCGTCGGCGAGTACACCTTCGAGCAGCCCCTCGTTGCCCGGGGTAACATCGACCTCGGCGACCGGAAGATCGATCGTGTGCTCCTTGTAGCGCGAAAGCCGTGGCCAGTTGCCGGTCGGTAGAAACTCCCCATCCACACGCAGCGATGAAAAGCCCTTCTTTGCCGCCCATGCGGCGAGGTCGGTGTAGTATCCTTTGCGCGCGACCACAAGAGGGGCAAACACGGTCACGCGCTCGCCCGAGTACTCGCGCATAATGTCGGCCAGCACTGCGTCGCGGGTTCTCGGCTCAATGGGAATATCGCAGTCGGGGCAGTACTGCGTACCGAGTTTCAGAAAAAGCAGGCGGATAAAGTGAAAGAGCTCGGTGGTTGTCGCGACTGTACTTTTCCAGCCGCCACGGCTGGTGCGTTGCTCGATCGCAACCGACGGCGGAAGTCCATAGACTGCGTCGACCTCCGGACGCTGCGAGGGCTGTACGAACTGGCGCGCGTACGCATTGAGCGATTCGAGATAGCGACGCTGTCCCTCGGAGAAAAGGATATCGAAGGCGAGCGTGCTCTTTCCGCTTCCGGATACGCCGGTGAGCACGGTCATGTGCCCCTGCGGAACTTCGACGGAGATGTTCTGCAGGTTGTGCTCACGGGCATTCATGATTCCGATCGGCGATCCGAGCCCGCCGGAGACCGGCGTCGGCGATTCGGCGGCAACGAGGTCTCCGGTTTCCGTCCGCTGCGGAACGGGCACGGGGAAACCATCGACCTGAGAAATTCCGAATCTATACCCGCGCAACGCCTCGGCAGTGTGGCCGGCGCCATGAGAGACAAGCGACTCGGGCGAACCGGTGGCCACCAGCCGCCCGCCGCCGCGACCGCCGTCGGGTCCGATATCGATAATCCAGTCGGCGTTCGAAATCACGTCGAGGTTGTGCTCGATTACAATGATGCTGTGCCCTTCGCGGAGCAGGCTTCGCAGGGCGGAAAGCAGGCGTGCGACATCCTGCGCGTGAAGGCCGGTAGTCGGTTCATCGAAGAGAAAGAGCACGGGACCGTCACGTTTCGCCGCGGAGGCCTGGGTCAGGTGCGCGGCAAGTTTCAGGCGCTGTGCTTCGCCACCGGAGAGGGTTGGTACGGGCTGACCAAGGGTAAGATACTCGAGCCCGACATCGATAAGCGGCTGCAGACGGTTTCGCACCGGCGTATCATCAGCAAACAACCGCATGGCATCGGAGACGGTCATGGAAAGCACGTCGGCCATATTCGCCGGGCGCATACCGCTGTCGGCGGAAGCCGGAACGGTAATATCAAGGATTTCGCTTCGATAGCGCGTACCGTCGCAGTCGGGACAGCGCAGATACACATCGCTCAAAAACTGCATTTCCACGTGCTCGAAACCGGTGCCCCCGCAGGTCGGGCAGCGGCCGTTACCCGAGTTAAAGCTGAATGTCCCGGGCGTGTATCCGCGATCGACGGCAAGCGGGGCCGCGGCGAATCGCTTTCGAATCTCGTCGAATGCTCCGACGTAACTTGCGGGGTTGGACCTCGCCGTTTTTCCGATACTCGACTGGTCGACGAGCACCGCTTTGTCGATTGCTTCGACTCCCTCGATCGCCTCGTGGGCACACGGCGCTTCGACCGGTTCCCCCTTTGCCTTGAGCAGCGCCCGGTAGAGGGTATCCTCCACAAGCGTGCTTTTGCCGCTTCCCGAGACACCGGTAACGCAGACAAGCTGGTTGAGAGGAATGGAGACATCGGCGATATCGAGGTTGTTGCCGGAGGCGCCGGTGAGGCGGAGCGAGCCGGCAGGGGCGGGGATCTCGCCGGCGTGCCGTGTGTTTTCGTCCGGGGACCCTGCGCCGGCAGGGGCAGCGGCGGCATCCGACGGGGCGGTGCCGGCAGAGGCCTCGCCGGCGCTCGCACGTTCACCGTAACGCGTCGCCTCGCCGGCGGCAGCCTGGCCGGTGGTGGCGGCCTCGCCGACGGGCGCTTTCTCGCCACTTCGCGCTGCCGACTCGCGGAACCACCGGCCGGTGGCGGTGTCGGCGCCCGGAAGCTCCGGCGGAGTTCCCTCGAACACGATAGTTCCCCCGTCGCGCCCGGCGCCGGGGCCGAGCTCCACGACCCGGTCCGCGGCGGCAATGACCTGAGGATCATGTTCGACAACCAGCAGAGTGTTGCCTCCCTCACACAACCGCCGCAGTATGCGAATGAGCCGGTCTATATCCCGGGAATGCAGGCCGATACTCGGTTCATCGAGCACGAACAGCGTGTTGGTAAGCCGCGTTCCGAGCGCTGTTGTAAGGTTAATGCGCTGAACCTCGCCACCACTCAGCGTTCGTGACTGCCGATCAAGCGTCAGGTATCCAACTCCGACATCTGAGAGATAGGAAAGCCGGCTCCGGATCTCTCCGAGAACAAGCTCCCCCGCCTCGTCGTGGCCCTGTGCGCTTCCCGTTTGATCGAGAGACAGCTCATCGAAAAACCGCCGAACATCATCGATAGGAAGTATGTTGATGTCGTGTATCGAGTGTCCTTGAATCTTCCACTGAAGCGACTCCGGTTTAAGCCGGGCGCCGTCACAGTCGGTGCAGGGACGATACGCCCGGTACTTCGACAGAAGCACGCGGATGTGCATCTTGTAGCTTTTGGACTCGAGCCAGTCGAAAAACCGGCGAAGACCGTACCACTGGCCATCCTCGTAGTCACCTTCGCCTTCTATAACCCATTGCTGTTCGCGTTTGCGGAGCGCGTTCCACGGGATGTCGGTGCGAATACCATACTTTTTCGCAAAGCGAAGCATGTCCCGCTTACATTCGTCGTAACTCTTGCTTTCCCACACTCGAACCGCACCGTCGCGCAGGCTCTTCGACCCGTCGGGGATGACCAGCTCATAATCAATGCCCATGGTTCGGCCGAAGCCACGACAGGTTGGACAGGCGCCAACCGGGGAGTTGAATGAGAAACTGTTGGGCACAGGATCGGAATAGTGAATGTCACAATGGGGGCAGTGAAGATCACTTGAAAACGGGAGATCCGGCCCATCTACCAGGGAGACCACGCAGGCACCGTTACCATGAAGCATCGCTGTTTCAACTGCCTCGCGGATACGATTTGCCTGCTCGTTCCGAAGCCGCACCCGGTCCTGAACAACCGTTATCGATTCGTCGGTCTGCTCGTGAAACCGGTGATACCCCTCACCCTGGAGCACTTCTATTATGTCGTCGACGCTTCGATTGGAAGGCACACGTACGGTAAAAAGCACACGTGCCTTCGCCCCCTCCTCGATTTCTCCCAGCTCGATCCGCGATGCGATATTATCCCAGATTGATTCCGGAGTGTCCCTGCGAACAATCCGGTCACATCCGCGACAGTGCAGCGATGCGGTATGAGACCACAGGAGTTTCAGATGGTCGGCGAGCTCGGTCATCGTTCCGACGGTAGAGCGCGAGGTACGGACTGGATTGGTCTGGTCGACGGCAATAGCGGGCGGAATGCCTTCTATCGATTCCGCCTGTGGCTTGTCCATCCGTTCGAGGAACTGGCGCGTGTAAGCGGAGAACGTTTCGACATAGCGGCGCTGGCCCTCGGCATAGATCGTATCGAAGGCAAGACTCGACTTTCCTGAGCCGCTCAGTCCGGTAACCACCGTGAAGGTTCCGACCTGTATATCGAGATCAACTGACTGTAGATTATTGCGGTATGCGCCGCGAACGTGTATGGCGTTTCTCACAGCCTGCCTAAGGTAGCGCCGCGGGACAAGGGCAGTCAAAGACTGCGGTGTAATATCCCACTGTTCAGTCAATTGACACACTGAGCCGGGAGCCAATACACTTCCGGGTAACTATCGAGTGC
>CAZMEV010000044.1:0-24316 GCA_964565375.1 uncultured Spirochaetaceae bacterium | reverse complement strand
GGCTTCCCAGCAGAAAGAGGCTTCCCAGCAGAAAGAGGCTTCCCAGCAGAAAGAGACATCCCAGCAGAAAGAGGCTTCCCGGAAGCCCCGAGGGCGTCGTGGCCGGAGTAAGGATCGGCAGAGCGATACCGATTCCCGGCAACGGTCCGATTCCCGCCAGCGGCCGGACTCCCGGCAACGGTCCGATTCCCGCCAGCGATCCGAATCCCGCCAGCGGCTCGAGGGTGACCTGACCATGACCTCGAAAGGTTTCGGATTCGTCCAGCACACCGGCGGACCGGATGTCTTCGTGCATCGTGACAACCTCGGCACAGCCCTCGAGGGTGACCGGGTAAGAGTGGAAGTCTTTCCCCGCTCCGCAAAGCATAAACCGGCCGGAAAAATTATCGACGTCGTGAACCGTGTCGAACACCCGATCGTCGGGGTCTTTCGAACGGACCGCGACGGTGGTGGAGAGATTCACCCGAGCGACGATCGCATTGTTTCGAGCTTCCGTATCCCGAAGGCTGAGATCGAACGGGCCGGGTTCGGTAGAAAGCTCCGGAACAACATGGTGGTACGCGCATCGTTCAGTGAATGGCACTCACCGGGCGAGAAACCGACCGCGCGTCTCGAGGAGATTGTCGGAAAACCGAATGAGCCGGGAATCGATGTGAAGATAATTGCGCTTTCGCGGGGATTACGGGTCGATTTTCCCGACGAGGTCCTTGAGGCGGCGAATGCTCTCAAAGACCCGGACATGCGGAAGATGAAGCGCAAGCGGCTCGACCTTACCGATCGGCCGACATTCACTATTGACCCGGACGATGCAAAGGATTACGACGACGCGCTGAGTATTACTCAGCGGCGTGACGGTCTGTTCGAAGTCGGCGTGCACATTGCCGACGTCACCGCATGGGTCGAGGAAGACGGAATCATCGACCAGGAGGCTCGACAGCGGGCAACATCGATCTATTTCGTTCAGAATGTACTTCCGATGCTGCCGGAGCGGCTGTCAAACGATCTGTGCAGCCTGAAACCGAATGTCGAACGGCTCGCCTATTCCTGTCTTATTACCGTCGATTCGCTCGGGCGCGTTCACAACAGCGAAGTCCGCGAAACCGTCATAAGAAGCGATCACCGGCTTACTTACAGCCAGGCGCAGTCGATTCTCGAAGGGCGACCGCACGAGATTGCCTCCGAGCTGCACATGCTGCAGCTCATTGCACGGACGCTGCGCAACCGACGCGAAGAGACGGGAAGCATCGACTTCGATCTTCCTGCACCGGTCATTACATTGAACCGGGAAGGACTACCGTCGGAAATTACCCGAAGCGAGCGAACCGAATCACAGCGTCTCGTTGAAGAGCTTATGCTGCTCGCAAACCGGCAGGTCGCGGAGATGATGTTCAAGAGCAAGGCGCGCAAGCCGTTCGTCTACCGCGTCCACGAACGACCTACCCCTGAGGATGTTACCACCCTCCAGACGGTTCTCAATAACCTGGGAATTCCGATGAAACTCAGCGATGACGTCGCCCCTGAAGAGTTCAGCAGGATCCTCGACGTGGTAGAGAGCCTGGAAGTGAAAGACTTTGTCGAACGCATTGCGCTGCGTTCCATGACTAAAGCCGTGTATTCAACCGAAAACCTCGGACACTTCGGGCTGGCCTTCGAAGCGTATACCCACTTCACATCACCTATTCGGAGGTATGCCGATGTTGTGGTGCACCGGCTGCTGAAAAGCTATAGCAGTAGATTCGGTCGGGTGAAGAAGTCGTTTCGCGATCAGCTGCAGTCGATCTGTGAACTGTGCTCTCAGGCCGAACTTGCAGCAGTGGATGCCGAACGCGATTATCAGCGCAAGAAGATCATGGAATTTCTGCGGCGGAAGGTCGGACGCAGCTATCATGGGGTCATTTCCGGTGTCTCGCGACACGGCATGTTCGTGGAACTGAAGCACTACCCCATCGAAGGAATGGTTCCGGTCACCGATATCGGAGACGAAAGTTTTGCGCTGGACGAAGAGAACTTTCGCTTCGTCGCTGAACACAGCGAGCAGTCATACCGGATCGGGGATCCGGTACGGGTGAAAATCCGGACGGTTGATGTTGACCAGCGTCGGGCGTATTTTGAACTGGAAGAGCTGGAAGGCTGATAGAACATAAGGAGACGGGATACCAACGTGTCGCTGTACCGCATTCACTTCAGGTGGAAGGAAAAAGACGTAAGCCTAAGGGCTCGCGGGCTCGATCTGACGCACCCTTATTTTGTGAGTATGACTGAGCTTCAGTTCCCCACGGAAAACTCTCGCATTATCGATCCGACGCAGGATGAGCTGCGGCGCGATTTCGGCCAGGCCAAGAATGTAATGATTCCGATCGGAAACGTGTCGCTCATCGAAGAACTGGAAGAAGCACCCCCAACACCTGGGGAAAAGATCAAACCGTTCAAAGTTATCGATAGCGATGACGACCCGGATGAAGACCCGGAACCCGGCGAAGCTCCTCCATCCATCACCGATACCGAGGACGATCCCGATAGCGATCCAAATGAGGACTCTCCGCCGATCTTTCCCCACCGGGAGTCCTGAGCGAGCGAAATGATACCGTCGCGCGCCTGGCAACCGCAAATCCCTGAAGAACTCTCCTCATACTTTCGTGCCGAGGGGCTCAATGTAGTCGGGATTGCTCCGGCAGTGCACGCACCAACGCGGGAAACCGAATACCAGGAGTGGATAGAAAACGGGCGGAACGGTTCCATGTCGTATTTGGCCGATCATGCAGGAATGAAGTTTCGTCCGGAAGAGATTCTTCCCGGCTGCAGAAGCATAATCATGGTGGCGCTGAATTACTATCAGGAAGCAAGCTGGAAGCGTGCCGACAACGACGCACTTCCGGAGTCAGACGACACTGTTCGTGGGCGAATTGCCAGATATGCATGGGGTCGCGATTATCACAAGGTTATCGGCAAGCGATTGCGGCGGATTGCACGCAAGCTTGAAACAGCCTACCCCGGTGAATCCTTTCGAAGCTTCACCGACGCCGTTCCGCTAGCCGAACGCTATTATGCAGAGCGGGCCGGTGTCGGCTTCACAGCGAAAAATACACTGACCATATCAAGCGAATTCGGAAGCTGGTTTCTCATGGGCGAGATCCTGTCCACCCGTGAATTCCCGCCGAGCGAGGATCCTGCAGGCCGCCACGGCGCCTGCCCGACAAACTGCACGCGCTGCATTGATGTATGCCCGACCGGAGCGCTCGAATCTCCCTATCGTATCGATGCATCGAAATGCATAAGCTACCTTACGATTGAGCACAAAGGAAGCATACCTGAAGAGCTTCGGCCAAAGATGGGCACGTGGCTTTTCGGATGTGATCTGTGCCAGGAAGTATGTCCGCTGAACGTTCGGGCACAGCAGACGAGTGTGGAGGACTTCGTGGTTATGCGGGCGGGGGAATCGCAGGACCTGCAGGAAATACTAGAAATCGAGACCGACGACGAGTTCCGCGAGCGATTCGCCGGTTCGCCGGTCATGCGCGCAAAGCGAACCGGTCTGCTTCGAAACGCGGCGATTGTGGCCGCGAATACCGGCGCGGGATCGCTCCTGCCGCTTCTGCGGCGCCGCGCTGAAGACGCTGACGCGATTATCGCCGAACATGCACAGTGGGCGGTAGCGGTGCTCGAGGAGCGGATTTCACTTCGGCCCGGAAAGGACCCTGACGGGTGAGTCCGGGGCTATGGAGATCACCGAAGGTGAGCCGCGACTTTGGAGATCACCGCAGGTAAACGACCTGCACCGTCCGAACGAGCCCTTCGGCGGATCCCGGCTATGCCTCCTGGTCCACAGCAGCAAGCACCCGCCTGGGCACCGACCGCCGCAGCCACGCAAGCAGCAGTTGGTCCTGCTCTTCCTGGGGAATGCGCGCGAGCTCGGGCACTTCCGCTTCAATCCGGGAGCGAATTCTTGACAGGCACATTCCCACACTGACTGTAAGATTGAAGCTTTCGACAAACCCGTACATGGGTATACGCAGACGTGCATCACAGAGGTCGAATGCGCGCCGGGAGACGCCGGACTTCTCATGTCCGAATACAATGGCTACCGGTTTGTCGAGTGGAAGTGTATCGGGCGTGTAGCCGGATTCATGAGGGCTGGTGGCGAAGAGACGAAAGCCGCGCGCCGAAAGCGAGGAAAGGCAGTCGGTTGTATTGTCACTTTCACGGCTGCGCCAGCGTTTCATGTCCAGCCATTTGGAAGCCCCCTGGGTAACCCCGGGACTGAGCTGAAAACGATGGTCATTTTCCACGACATGCATCTCGTGGACACCAAGCCCTTCACAGGTGCGGGTAACCGCGGTGGCATTAAACGGATTGCGAACATCCTCGAGGATAAGGGAGAGATAGCGTGTTCGGGCTTCAGCGACTTCGCGCAGCCGGGAGAGTCTCCGTTCGGTTACAAAGCGCGAGAGGGTTTGAATCTGATGTTGTACGGTTGTGCTCGCCATTCGCGGAAGAAAGATGTACCGCGGAGTCGGCATGTTTGGGAAGAGGGGTGAGGTCGATGATAATCCCGGGCAGAACACGACTTCCTTTCTGAGCTCGACGACAGACATGTTGAACGAGCAAGGCACCCCGGGTACGCTTGATTCGGGCCTGATTACCATGACATACGCGTATGCAAACCGGATTCTCGCGAGTTTCGGCGAGATCACTTTGAAACACGGAAACTTCCACGTTTATCGAAAAACACTTCTGCACAACGCACGCGAAAAGCTTGCGGCCATGGGAATCGAATGGCCGGTACGCGTTGCGAAAAACCGTCTCTCGGTGGAACTTCCGGATCTCGCCGAAATGCAGGAGCACGAGCGCGACCGGCAGATCGAGCGGGTCATCGACGCATTCCGGAGGCTTCCGGGAATATCCGTGGTTGCCCCCCGTTTGGTACTTCGCTCTTCAGAGGTTGTTGACCGGCAGCGACACGTGTACTTCGAGGCACTGACTCCGATCGTGGTGAATATGGCAAACATGACATATGAGGAGGACATGAGTTTCTCAGTGCGGGTTAAACGGCCATACGATTCTATTCAGGAAGATTCGATGACAATCGAACGGGAACTCGGCGGTGCAATTATCAGGGAAACGCCGTGGGAGAGCGTGGATATCCGGGGCGCCGACCGGTTTTTCCACCTCGACTTCTATCGCCACGAGGTGCACATAGGGGTGGACAGGCTCCGAGGCATCGGCGGCTTGCCGGTCGGCACAAGCGGAAGGCTTATTTCCCTGCTTTCGGGCGGCATTGATTCTCCGGTCGCAGCTTATCTTATGGCCAAGCGTGGTTGCCGGGTTGATTTCGTACACTTTACGCCGGACTCAGGCTTGGCGGCTGAAGATTCGAGCGACGTGACGCCACCGAAAGCCATTCGACTGACGCAGAGACTGAGTGAGTTTATCGGAACGTGCTCGCTGTATGTTGTGCCGGAGGTACAGTTCGACCTCGCCACAATGCACAGCGACACACCTTATAAGCTACTGATTTTCCGGCGTTTTATGACCCGGTGTGCCGAACGCATCATGCAGCGACTCGAGGCTGACGCGATTGTCGTGGGGGATTCGCTGGCTCAGGTGGCTTCACAGACAATGTCGAATATGGTGTCGGCAAGCCGGGCACTCGACACTCCACTGCTGCGCCCCCTTATAGGCATGGATAAAGATGAAATCATGAATCGGGCGCGGGAAATCGGTACGTACGGTATTTCCATAGAGGAAGAAAAAGACTGCTGTGCAATGATGGCAACCCGCGCGAAGACGCATTCGGAGCATGAGGACCTTCATGCACTCGAGGCGGAGATTATTGCAGACTACGATTCTGTGTTAGAGGCTTCGATCGAGGAGGCGACCCGCTACACATTCCATTATGGCACGCGCGTTCATGTCTGACTTCAACGTAGAACCGATCGGGCTTCATGATCTCGACCCGGCCGGCGAGTTCATGCAGTCACGTACGTGGGCCGAGGTAAAACGCCTTCGCGGCATGAGGCCGTATGCGTTTCGCCTCCGGTCGACGGAGGAAAACATCAGCCTATTAGCTCTTGAACAGCAGCCGGATACACCTGGCGGCATCGTGTACATTCCTCGCGGCCCGGCCCTTGAGAGCCCTCCTGCGGATTACGCGGAGGCTATGACGCAGATCGCACACGGAATTGTGGCGCACATGGAACAAGCTCCGGCGTGCATCCGCTTTGATCTGCCGTGGCCGAGCATGTACTGGAATGATGAGCCCTATGCGGGTAAGCCGGCATCACATCTGCAGGAAATTCGCATGAATTTCGGCAGGAGCTCCGACGTGGTGCGCAAGGCACCCACCGATGTACTGCCGGTCGACACGGTCATTCTTGATCTCTCACCGCCGGAGTCGACGCTGCTCGAGCGGATGAAATCGAAAACACGCTACAATATACGGCTCGCCGAGCGCAGAGGCGTGCGCGTGGATCGCTACACCGCCGAGTCCCCGGATCTCGACGAAGCTCTGGCCGTCTGGGCTCGCCTCGCCGGGGAAACGGAGGCCCGTAACGCGCTGTCCGAAACCGACAGTGTTCACATAGACCACCTGTTCAACCTCCGGTCGAAGGAGGCGGATGTCGAACTCCTCATAGCGCGTGGTCCAGCCGGAGGAGAATACGAGTCCGCACCCATAGCGGCCGCGGTTATTACCTATACCCGCGAGCAGGCCCGTTACCTGTACGGTGCCTCCGGGAACATTGGCCGGTCACTTATGGGGCCGTACGCGGTGCAATGGACCGCAATTCGTGAAGCGAAGCGACGGGCGACGGAGTACTACGACTTTTTCGGGGTTCCGCCGACTGACAACCCGGGACACCCCCTGTACGGGCTCGCTCGGTTCAAGCGCGGATTCGGTGGGAACGAGGTTCACTATGCGGGGTGCTGGGATGTGCCGATTGACCCGGATGCGTATGATGTACTTCGCGCTCGGGAGTCTGCGGGACCGGCGTTTCACGCACCCGGCGGCTGATTCGCGCAACCTGCTTCAAACGGTGCCGCGGCTGTTCCAGGTTGCCGGGCCAGGACCGAAATTATGAGCCCCAGAGCGGCCTCGGATAAGCGCCTTCGTTCGCGAGTGATTCAAGCGCTTGCACAACCCCGGGACGATCCTCCCGGTAGGTCACTCCGAACCATTGTCCGCTTGACTGAAGGACCCGTACACGCCCCTGCCCGGTGCGGATAAGCTCATCAAGAACGGTGGGAATGTAGTATTCCGCTTTGGGGTCACCAGCTTTTTCCTTAAGGAATCGCGCGAGCCCCTGCGCTATTGCCGGAAATATGGTTGGCGTGAAGCCGAACATATTCATGCTCACCGTGGTGTCCGGCTCAAGCTGTACCCGTGAACCGGATTCAGGCTCGCTGACAATCGTGTCCCCATCCGGGAAAATATTCTTGTGTTCAACGATCTGCCTGAGATAGCCCGCCTCATCGGTTTCACAGATTGCACGGGAAACGCTACCGTTGGGTGACAGGGTCCTGTCGACACGAAAGCCCACCATCGCATAATCGGTATCATCGTTAGCCCGGTCGCCGAGAAACGAGCCGAGAATCCGGTACGCTTCCCGTCCGTAGAAGTCGTCGGCGTTAATAACGGCGAACGGTGTGTCCACTACCTCACGAGCAGCCCAGACAGCATGAGCAGTACCCCATGGCTTGGACCGGACCGAGGTATCGACACCGCTGATCGGCAGATCCTCCATATCCTGGAACGCGTAGCGTACATCCACCCGGGAGTCGAAACGGGCTCCTACAACCCGGCGGAACTCGTCCTCGATATCGCGTCTGATAACGAATACCACCGAGCCGAAGCCTGCATCGAGCGCATCGTACACCGAGTAATCGAGTATTGCCTCACCGTCGGGGCCGACCGGATCAATCTGTTTTATTCCACCGTACCGGCTGCCCATGCCGGCGGCTAATACCACAAGTGCTGGTTTCATACGCCCGGTATACCTCACATGGCGGGGTAAAATCCAGCGTTCCGAACGGGGGCGTTTCGAAAGGGCTCACCTGAGTGAACTTGAATCGACGCCGAAGTGTGAGTACTTTCAGGTACAGAATCATGGACATCCAATGGTATGAAAGCATGAGCGGGATTCCGGCTGCACAGTGGAATCGACTGGCGAAGCCGCTTGCAACCCCGTTGCTCGAATGGGAATGGCTCAACGTTCTCGAAGAATCGGGCAGCATTGCTTCGGAGCACGGGTGGCATCCGCAGCATATTACGGTTTGGAATGGTGATGATCTCGTAGCCGCCGCGCCGCTTTACGTGAAGACTCACAGCATGGGCGAGTTCGTGTTCGATTTCGCGTGGGCGGACGTAGCTCATCAGATCGGTGCGAGATATTATCCAAAGCTGGTTGGAATGTCCCCGGCAACCCCCTCAAGTGCCTTTCGGGTGATGGTCGATGAGAGCCGCGATGACCGGGGAGAGCTGTTCACGACTGTTGTTGATGCCGCAATGAAGTTTGCCGAAGAACAGGGCTTGGGTGGCGTGGCGTTTAACTTCATCGACCCTGAGCTGAAGGCCTCCTTCGAAAACCGGGGATTTATCGCGTGGCGACATCAGAGTTACGAGTGGATGAACGACGGCTTTTCTTCGTTCGACGACTACCTCGCCGGATTCACCAAAAATCAGCGGCGTAATATCCGGCGCGAACGACGAACCATGGAACGCGAAGGTATCGCAATCCGCGTGCTGCAGGGGGAGGAGCTGACCGAAGCCTTATTCAAGCGGATGAGTACTTACTATGAGCTGCACAACGCACAGTTCGGACCGTGGGCGGCCAAGTTTCTTAACCGTCGTTTTTTCGAGCAGCTTGGCGATATATACCGGGACCGGCTTGCGTTCGTCTGCGCATATCATCCCGACTTCTCCATGCATCACGACGAACCGGTGGCTATGGCGTTCCTTGTGGTGAAGGGAGACCTTATGCTGGGCCGTTACTGGGGTGCAGCCGAGCATATACCTGATCTCCATTTCAATGTCTGCTATTACACACCCATCGAGTGGGCGATAGACCACGGATATCGGCGATTCGACCCGGGAATGGGGTCTTCGCACAAGGTCCGGCGAGGATTCCGGGCAACATCGAGCTACAGCATGCACCGGTTCATGGACGAGCGGATGAATGAAATAATGAATGCTAACATCGATCGCATTAACTCCATGGAGACTCTGCATATCGGGCAGCTCAACGCGGCCCGGCCGGTGAAGTCATCGAAAGCAGGAGAAGCGTCGTGAAAGCGGTATTCCTCGAAGAACCGGGTGAGCTCGTGGTCAACGATGTGCCGACACCTGCCTGCGAGGCAGGTATGGTGCGGGTACGGATTGAGGCAGTCGGAGTCTGCGAAGATGATCTGAGTGCATTTCTTGGCAATACCGAGTATCAACGCTACCCGATCGTCCCCGGTCGGGACGCCACCGGTGTCGTGGTTGAAACGAACGATGAGCCGGCCGCCAGTGACGGGAACGGCGGAGACGGGGGCAGCTGCGACTGGAACCAGGACAACGGCAACAGCGGCGACGGCGATGAGGGCAACAGCGGCGACGGGCATATTCTGTCATTTGCGGCGGCGCGATCCGGTAAACTGGAAGTCGGTGACAGAGTCGTGCTTCTTCCCAAACGCATACGTACTGAAGCAGACTGCCTGCAATGTGACGAACGCAGCCGCTACGATCACATGAGCCAGCTTGGATTTAATGTCGATGGCGCGTTGCGGGAGTTTGCGGTAGTGCCGAGAGAACAATGCGTCGTCCTGCCGGGTGAGATCTCTTCCCGCGAGGGCATCTTCCTTCAATCGGTCTGCCGAGCTGTCAGCGCGATCAAAACCGGCGGGGTGGAAGAGTTCGATACGGTGGTCATTATCGGGGCAGGTGACGTTGGAATTATCGCAGCCCAGGCTGCTGTTCACGAGGGAGCCCGGCCGATAATTGTGGACCCATCTGAACCGAGACTCCAACTCGCACGAAGTCTTGGCATTCCGCATACGGTTAATCCCTTTGCCTGCTTCGCAGCGGAAGAAGTCGAGTGGATAACCAGCGGCGATATGGCCGATGTCGTCGTGGACACGACCGGCGATGCAAACGCCCTCGGCGGATGCTTTCAGTTCGCGGGCCAGGGCGGCAAGGTCATACTGACCCGTACGCCGCGAGTTCAAGCCAAGGCGGATCTCCGCTACATAATTGAACGCGAACTATCTGTTCACACCTCAAGAACCAACATCTGTGATACCGGCACGGCACTGAATATGCTTGTACATGGCCAGATACGGGTGGATTCCCTGGTCTCCACAACACTCCCGCTGGAGGCGGCTCCCTTCATTATTCCTTCGATCGCAGAAAATCCGGATCATTACCTGCGGGTCGTACTTGAAGCAGGCAACGGCAGCATCTATAGCGACAGCAAGAGTTAAGCGGAAAGATGTTTAACCCCCTTCCCCGAACTCTTCCCGCACCGTCACATGTGAACGCTCCACCCGCTGGGCCTCAACAACAGCAAGAGCCACCATATTCACAATTTCGCGGACGCTTGAGCCAAGCTGAAGAATGTGGACCGGCTTGCGCATGCCCATGAGAATTGGGCCGAGCAGCTCAGCACCGCCAATTTCCCCGACAAGTTTGTAGGCGATATTCCCGGAGGTAAGGTCAGGAAATACAAGCGTATTTACCCGTTTGTCGGCAATCTCGCTGAATGGGAAATTCTCGTTCATCAAGTGTGAATTGAGTGCTACGTTGGCCTGCATTTCTCCGTCTATGGCAAGTTCCGGATATACCTGCCTTGCACGCTCAACGGCCCGCGCAACTTTCTCCGATTGCGCCGTCCTCGTACTTCCGAAATTGGAATAGCTGAGACAGGCGACTACCGGCTCAACGTCGAAGAAGCGTACCGTTCTTGCGGTCAGCCCGATAATATCAACGAGATCATCCTCATCAGGATCCAGGTTCACGGTTGTGTCGGAAAAGAAGTAGGCTCCGCGAGGACTGTTAACTATGTACATACCCGCCACCCGGTTCACGCCGTCCTCGGGCGCGATAATCTGCAATGCAGGGCGCACAACACGGGGATACTCGCGGGTCATCCCGGAAATAAACGCATCGGCTTCGCCGTTTTCGAGCATGACCATACCGAAATAGTTCCGGTCGACGATCATGCGCCGGGCCTCGGTTCGGGTAACACCTTTGCGACACCGTTTCCGGTAGAGAAGCTCCGCATACGAGGCCGAACGCCGCTCCTCTCTCTGAGGATCGAGAATTGGAGCATCGGTAAGTGCTTCGAGTTCATGCTCCTCGATCATTCGTCGAATCGTTCGTTTGCGCCCGAGTAAAATCGGCGCGGCAATACCCTGATCCACGACCAGCTCGGCAGCCTTGAGCACGTTGTACTCATCCGCCTCTGCAAAAATGACCCGTTTCGGGTCCTTCCGCGCACGATTCACGACGCCCGTTATAAGCTTCTGTCCGATCCCTACACGCTCAAGCAGTTCAACCTCGTAGCCCTGCCAGTCGTGAATGTGTCTTCGCGCCGCACCCGAGTCCATTGCGGCCTTGGCAACCGCGGGCGCCACGCGGGTTAAGAGCCGCGGATCAAGAGGTTTCGGAATAAGGTAATTCCGGCCGAACGCCAGATCACTCGCCGAGTAGGCCCGACCGACCGTTTCCGGCACCGGCTCACGGGCAATACGCGCGAGTGCTCTCGCCGCGGCGATCTTCATATTCTCGTTAATTTCGGTTGCATGAACGTCGAGAGCACCCCGAAAGATATACGGAAACCCGAGTACATTGTTCACCTGGTTAGGAAAGTCGCTGCGACCTGTGGCCATGATAAGATCCGGTCGCGTCGCAATTGCGGTAGGATAGTCGATTTCCGGTTCAGGATTGGCAAGCGCGAACACAATCGGATCCCGTGCCATTGATTTCAGATGCTCGGGCTTCAGCAGACCCGCGACCGAGACTCCCAGAACCAGGTCGGCGTCCTCTGTGGCCTCCTCAAGCGTTGTCAGGTCCCGGTCGGTCGCATATTCACGAGCAGGATGGTCTTCGGGTACCGAGTCGCGATGAATGACCCCGTTAATATCGACCATTACAATATGACTTCGGGCAATCCCGAGAGACTCGTAGAATCGAGTGCAGGCCAACCCTGCCGCGCCTGCGCCGATAACGACGCACCGGATTTTCGATACGTCCTTCTGCACAAGATGCAATGCATTCAGGAGCGCCGCACCGGTGATAATGGCGGTTCCATGCTGGTCATCGTGCATGACCGGAATGCGACACCGTTGCTTCAGCTCCCGCTCAATATAGAAACACTCGGGAGCACGAATATCTTCGAGGTTAATGCCGCCAAACGTCGGTTCGAGCGCAGCAACCAGGTCAATAAAACGGTCAGGATCGCTCTCATCAACCTCCAGATCAAACCCGTCGATACCCGCGAATCGCTTGAAGAGGACAGACTTCCCCTCCATCACCGGTTTGGATGCGGCGGCACCGATATTGCCAAGACCGAGCACCGCCGTGCCGTTGGACACGACTCCGATCAGGTTGCCTTTAGAGGTATAGCGATAACTGTCATCGGGTCTGTCGGCGATAGCCCGGGATGCGGCCGCTACGCCGGGTGAGTATGCAAGCGCAAGATCATATTGTGACGTAAGCGGCTTTGTGGGAACGACCTCGATCTTGCCGGCTGGAGGCCCCTCATGATAGTGAAGCGCATCACGATCGGTAATCCGGACCGTTCCGCCCCCTGAAGATTGTTTTCCGGCCGCCATATGCGTGAACTACCGGATAATGCTGCCGGACACACCGCCCCGCGGATCGGCACCAGCCCGGATTTCGCCGGTGTCAGGGTCTATTTCGAGCATGTTCGCACTTCCTGCAACGCCCCCTTCGCTGACGTTGTGACCACGGTCGGCAAGCGCTTCCTTGACCGATTCGTCGAAGCCGGCTTCAAACTGCACGTCTCCTTCTACGCTCCACGGATAACTCGTAGCAGGGAATCCCCGACTGATGAATCGCTTACGGGATACCGCTGTCTGCGGATCCGCGCCGAACTCCACAACAGCAAGAAACTGCTGGGCCTGACCCTGCGGCTGTGTATCCACTCCGGTGTTGCCTCCGAGAATGTAGGGCATACCATCCACCATCGCCATGTAGGGGTTACTGGTATGACGGACTTTCTTTCCCGGCTCCATGCGGTTCGGATTTCCGTCCTCTACCGAAATCATGCGCATGCGGTTGTTAATGTGAATGCCGGTCTCGCCGACGACAAGATACTGCGCCCCGAGACTGGTTGTCACAGCAGCGGCATTCCCGTCGTCATCCACAACATGAAAGGTTGTCGTATGTCCGGCACTCGGGTCATCGCCTTCCCGGTTGAGAATATCTTCTATAGGCCAGTCAAGTACCGAATCCATGCTGATGGTTTCCCGCCTCCTCCTCGCGTGGTCATCGGAGAGCAGGGTTTCGACGGGAACATCCACGAAGTCGGGGTCGCCGACATGGTAGTAGCGGTCCGCAAACGCCAGCTTTATCGCCTCCACCTGGAGATGAACCGCGTCGGCACTGTCGAGTTCCATGCCCTCGAAGTCGTAATCCTTCAGTATATTCAGTATCATAAGCTGAGTAATACCCTGACTGTTCGGTGGGCTTTGAACGACTTCGATTCCATTATAGTCAATGGAAATCGGTTCCACGAGCTCCGCTTCGAACCCGTGAAAATCTTCGAGGGTCAGGTAGCCGCCGTGTTCATCCGAGTAATCGACAATAGCCTCGGCAATCGGACCACGATATACGTAATCACGCGCCGCCTGAATTGCCGCTGAGCGCCCGTCCGGGCGAGCATCATTCCATGCGGAAAGAATTTCGCGGAAGGTGTCGGCCTGGCCCGGCTGATACACCGTATCGCCCTCTTCTTCGATACCGTCGTACAGCTGTGCTGAATGGGAGAACGCATCCCGGTCAAAGTTCTCACCGTCAATTCCGAGCCACTGTATAAGCCCGGGACTCGCCGGATATCCCTCTTCAGCAAGCTCGATCGCCGGAGAAAGGATATCGTCAAGTTCCAGACGACCATACTCCTCGAGCCAGAGCATCCAGCCGTCCCACGCTCCGGGAACCACAGCCTGGTGCATACCCGATTCACCAGCCCGGTCAGCAAAATCCGATGCTGACGCCCGGGAGCCCACAGGCCCGACACCATCCATACTCGTAATTTCATCGGAATCGGCGTCATAGTAGAGGGCCCAGGTGCCGCCGCCGAGCACACTCGAGAACCAGGGCTCAACGACTGAAAGCGCGCTTGCAACCGCAACCGCCGCGTCCGCGGCACTTCCACCGGCGTCAAGCACCTGCATCCCCGCCTCCGTGGCGAGCTCATGCGCTGACACGACCGCTGAGTTGCCACTGCGGGCGGATACCTCGGCGACAAGAGCGCTATCCTCAGCGGTAGATTCCCCGGAAGCGGGAGCAAAGAACACAACACCGGCAACTGCAACAAGCAGCATGCCACCGAAAAACAGTACGGACTTGGTTAATCTCACGTCAGGTTGGCCTCCGACCCATGTCTTTTGACGCTATCGCACACCCTCAGGAACGTCAAATACATTTGGGAAAAACTCTCTGAGAATAATTTCGCTTTGCAATCAGCCGGCGGCAGGCAGACCGACCGAGCTGCGGCACACATAAATAAACTCACTTCCGGACTCCACCGGGCGGCGGTCAAAGTCGCCATAGCTCACGCCGATACGAAATCCTGAAGCAAGAAGGCGAACCTGAAGCTGATACTCGAAATAATAACGCAACGCCAGCCGATCGCTGACGCGGTTCACCTCGCCGTCTCCCCGGGTAACGTAATAGATCACCTCCGGATACAGCACCTGCCGTTCACGGTCCACATCGAGTATACGCCGCGCACGTCGAACCCACTCGCCGCTCCTTGCATCGCGTCGCTCCCAGTCGGTTATTTCGCCGGTATACGAGCGCAGCTGCTCGTTCGGCCGCATTGCAAACGTGTTTACAATGAACTCACCACCGGGTGACAGGTGGCGTCGGACGCAGGCAAGACAGGAATCCACGTCGCATTCATCGACAAGCGCCTGAAACCCCCGAAACGGAATAATGATGAGGTCGAACAGCCCGTCGAACTCGAACGAACTCATGGACCTGTGGACCACATGCAGTTTCGCCTGCAGCTCGCGCGGCAGCCGTTCCGCTTTCGCGGTAAGCTCCTCAATCATAGGCTGAGACAGATCCAGCGCCCATACTTCGAATCCCGCGTGCACCAATGGCAGGGTAATCCGGCCCGTTCCGCAGGCAAGCTCGAGTATCCGTCCGCCCCGTCGTCTTGCATGATCGAGATAGAAGGCAAGATCCCGCTCGCTGTATGAGGCGGTATCCATGTCGTAGTAGCGCGCTGTATTGAGGTAGAGGTTATTCGTCTCGTTGACGGGCTGGGACATAGGAAAGACCCCCGTTCGTTTGTTCAGTCGTCTGAAAACGGATTGGACCGGCTCAGAGCCAGCGCGTCCGCGCGCCTTGAAATATATACGGCGGGAACCCCCGTTATACCCGCGAGTATAAAAAGAACCGAATCCGCAGGTATCCCGAGTACCAGGGTCCCCGGGGCAAACAGCCGGAACGCAGTCGCCGCCGCCGCAGACAAGGCGCACACCCACACGAACGTTGCTCCAATACGCGCGATTACACGCCGCCGGCGTGAGAACTCACTGTCCACAATATGGACCCAGCGATAGGCGGTAGTCATATCTACATTCGCCTGTTCTGCGATATCCGAAGCAATCGAATAAAGATCTTCGCGTGCACGAACCCGGTTGAGAATCTCGGGATACACCTCGCGGCTCTTTTCAAGCGATGCACCGGCCTGGTCGCTTATTCGCTGCTCCATGGTAATCCGGTCGCCGTTCAGGACGCTCTACTGTTACGGAAGGTTGTGACAAACCGGTCGGCACCAACCCGGTTGCTTTCATCTACGAGAGCCCCATCCACGTAATAGCGGATGTACGGCACGAAGAAATTCTGCCACGTCTGCTCCTTCATAGCCCGGAACTCGTCGAAAAAGGAGAGTTTATTATACTCGACCGTATACACGGTAACGTCGATATCCTGAGGAAGCCCCTGTTCTGCGTATCCGGTAAGCCAGCGCTTCACCGAATGCCAATCCGGGCACCAGTCCTGTGTCGCAATAAGCGCGGTACAGCGCGAGGCGTTCCGGAGGTCTTCCGGAAGTTCCTGCTCATCGAGCACGCGCCTTGCCTGCTCCTCAGTGAGCTCATTCACATGAAACATGTTGAATTCATCCTATGCTAAGAGATTGATCGTGCGGCCGAGCGCCTCGTCACGAACCGTGTTCTGTTCACCACGGTCCGGCTCCGCACGATCGGCAATGTCAGTCCGCGCTTCTTGCGTCTCTTCGGCAGCTGCCTGTGCTTCGACTTCGGTCTCCCGGCCGATTGCACCGCTCTCGGCAGCGCCAAGGGTCGGAAGGGTGACATTACTGCTGTCCAATATGACTTCCTGCATAATACACTCCCTCCTTGCCTGAAAGATACCAGACTCACTTAACGGGTGTCGAGAACCAGTTTGCCCGCCACATGTCCATCCATGCTGCGCTGCCAGCCGCGCGCGACCTCCGCGATCGGAATGGTTTCCTCCACCACCGGCCGCATTCGGCCGGAAGCAACATGCTCGGCAATTCGCGCGAGCTGACGACCGTCGGGCTTGACCACTTCAATCACATGCTTGCGGGACCGGCGACGTGAGACAATCGAAGAGTAGAACGCCTTAACTCCTGGATTGAGCGTCACGAGCATGCCGCCGGTTGCCAGAGATGAAAGAGCCTCCCTTCTGTCAAAGGCGTCGACCGTGTCGAAAATAAGATCGTACGGTTCAGCTATTCGCGAAAGCGGATCACGATTCTGGTAGTCAAGGAAATGGTCGGCGCCCAATTCTTCACAGAGACTCTGATTCCGCGAGCTCGCAACAGCAATGACCCGTGCACGTCCGACTTTCGCCAGCTGCACTGCACTTACTCCGACTCCTCCGGCTGCTCCATTAATGAGAACATGTGCGCCAGGAGCAATACGACCATGCACAAACAACGACTGAAATGCGGTCAGCGAAGTAAGCGGCAGTGACGCTGCTTCCGGATAACTCAGGCCTTCAGGGATTTTCACGACAAGTGACGCCGGCACTACGATTTTTTCCGCGTAGGTCCCGGATGAAGTCGGCGAAATCATGCCGAACACTCTGTCACCGGGCGATACACGGCTTACCTGATCCCCGCATTCGACGACTTCACCCGCAAAGTCGCATCCCGGTATGCGATTCGGTCTGAAGCCCGTAACAAATCGCATTTCGCCCCGGGCGAGTTTCCAGTCTACCGGATTAATCGAAACAGAGGCGGTTGCAATGAGAACCTCATTGCGTCCGGGACGTGGCACGGGCTCCTGCTCGAACTGACAGACTTCGGGGCCGCCGTAACTCCGGTAACGCACAACCCACCGTTGCTCATCAGCCGAAGTCACTTGCCCGGTGTTTTTCGTACTACTCATTGCAGCCAACGTTACCGTGCCTTATAGCGACTGCGAATGACCGACCACAGCTGCTGGAGTCCGGGATCACTCGGGCTGTCGACACCGGCATCAATGAGAAAATCCCGGCGCTCACGTTCCATCCAGCGAAAAATGCTGCGTCCACCTTCCGCCGAGTTGTTCGCGCTCCAGCAAAGCCTGGTAAGTTCACGCAGCTCGTCACGGGTGAAGAATATCCGCTCAGAGCCGAATATAACGACAAACGACTGTTCAGACACCTGCTCTATATCCACTTCCACGCCGGCTTTTGCACCGGGAACACGTCCCTGTTCGACAGCAGACTGCGCCTCAAGGACAGCGTCACGGGAGCGCTCCATTTCCTCGTTGTAGAGGGCAACCTGACAATTACGCACAATCAACGCGAGCGATTCTTCGCTCAGTTTCGGCAGAGCATCTTCGATTGTAGCGATAAGCTTGCGCTGAGCATCCCCCAAACCTTCAGTCGTACTCGGGGCAGGCCGTACCTCCTCCGCCGCCGGCTGCGAGGATGTCTCGGACGAGGCTGTCCCGGAAGAAGCTTTCGTCCCGGATTTATTCGAGGCTTTCTTCTTCGATGTGCTCTGCTTCGACGCAGAAGATTTCGCCGTGCTCTTTGACTTGCTGCTTCCGGACGACTTTCCCTTGCTCTTTGACTGGCTGCCGCCGGACGCCTTACCCGTACCTTTTGCCTGGCTGCTTCCGGACGAATTCGCCGAGTCACCCGTTTTTCGTTCGGTTTCCGTCTTTTTCGAGCTCGACCCTTTACTGCCTGTCGAGCGTTTTTCGCTGTCACTTTTCTTCGCCATCGTTCATCCTCCTTGCTCAAACATCGCGGCCGGCGCTTCTGCTGCTGAACCGAGTTCCGATTCAATGACACCGCCAATTGCCGCAAGAGCGGACTCTTCCCAATACCGCCCGTACAGTGTAGCACCGACAGGCATACCGCTTCCGGTAAATCCGGTGCGAATCGTCAGCGACGGATGCCCGGACCCGTTTGTTGCCAGCAGCAGTTCAATCGCCCGCCACGGCGCTATTACACAATCAACACCGACAAACAGTCTGTCAATGTCAGAGGCAATCTGTCGCCGCAGCCGCTGCGCCTCAACATAATCGGAGGCCGGAAGAAAGCGGGCACTGCGAAAGAGATTCGGCCAGTTCTCCACACCCTGCCCTGTCAGCATTTCATCGGCTCCACTTTCAGTCATACGTTCGAAACTTGCCGCCGCCTCCGCGTACACCGGAAGAAACATGGAATCATAAGGATATTTCGGGAGGTCGATGGGGACACACTCGCCCCCGCACCGTTCAATCGCTTCCCGAACCGCCTTTGCTCCCCAATTCAGTGCCCCCTCGCTGCCCTCGTCGGCCCGGAACCACTCCCGGCCCATTCCGAGCCGGATGCCCCGGAGATCATCCAGCGCAAACGGAGCATACGGCCCGGGACGATAGTCGGGATCATCGGTCTCGAAGGCAGCCGGCGAATCGCTGCGCAATGCTTCGAGGACGGTGGCAGCACACTCAGCACTCCGAGCAATAGGTCCGACTTTGTCGTAACTCCAGGCAAGCGGCAAGGCTCCTCCTCGAGGAACCCGCCCGAATGTCGGTCGCAGTCCGGCCGTACCACACGTAATACTCGGGCTGATAATGCTTCCCATCGTTTCCGTACCGAGTGCGAATGGGACAAGCCCGGCTGCGACCGCAGCAGCGCTGCCGGCACTCGACCCGCTCGAGCCGGATGTAACGTCCCATGGATTATTGGTTCTTCCGCCGTACCAGACATCTCCATACGCGAGTGCTCCGAGTGAAAGTTTCGCGACAAGAACGGCGCCCGCTTCATCGAGCAGCCGCACCACGTCGGCATCGCGCTCCGGCACCCGCCCGATAAACGGCTCCGCCCCGTACTCAGTCGGAATATCCAGTGTATCAAACAGATCTTTCGCGCCCCACGGAATGCCGTGAAGCGGCCCACGAATGCTGCCGGCCGCGCGTTCGGCATCCGCCTCCTTTGCCTGACGTCGAGCGCGCTCAGCGCACACACGCACGACACAATTCAGCCGCGGCCCGAATGCAGCGAGCCGGTCGAGTGCGAGCTCTGTGAGCTCTTCGCTTGTCGTATCCCCGGATTCAAGAAAGGCTGCGAGTTTACCGAGCGTGGCAAAGGCGAGCCGGTTCCGACGTTCTACCCCTGCGCCGGGCAGTTCTGCCGGCCGGTGCGGCCTCGCATACGCATCCGCTCTTTGAAGCCGGGTACCCGGATCGATATCGCCGGGCGGGGGAACGAGCTGCATGGTAACAGCCGGGAACACTTCCCGCGGGGGTGCCGCCGAGCGGCGCGCTTTCATGGTAACACGGAGATCGGAAAGAAACCGTGCAGCCTGAGCCGCCTTGTGAGGAGTGAGACGCAGACCGAAGAGCTCGCCGGCGCGGAGAATCCGGGACGCACTGTGAGATCTGCGGGAGCGGGAGCGTCTCGAGGCTCCCGCTCCACGTTCTCCACCGGAGCAGTTTCGCAGTCGTTTCATGTATTTATTCCTCTAACTCGATGATTTCGACGCGCCTGTTGTCATCCTGCCGGTCCGGATCCTGAGTCAACGGCTCCGTCGCACCAAGTGCCCGCAACTCAGTTATCCGGTCTGCCGAAACCCCTGCATCGACAAGATAATCCCGCACGCGCCCGGCTCTGCGTTCGGAGAGCTCGCGGCGGCCCCGGGGCGTACCGGCGATCGCGGTATGTCCATCGATACGAAGCGGCAGGGTGTGCTCATTGATCTGTTGAGCGATTTCGTCGAGCCGCTCCACCGTATCGGGTCGCAGTCGTGCGCTTTCCGGATTAAATCGTACAACATAGGTCTCCGGCTCAATGTCGGTTTCTTCCGGGTCCGGGTCGTCGACTATCGGCTCAGCAGCAGGCTCCTCCGTAACCGATTCACGCTCGACAAAACCATCGTCGGGCGCCGGGTCTTCAGGAGCCGCGTCGTCGGGCGCCGGGTCTTCAGGGGCCGCGTCGTCGGCCGCCGGATCGTCGGACGGATCATCAGCCATTGGATCAGGCTGCTCGATTTCCGTGGCCTCACGTGGTACAGCGTCACGCGGCTCGGCCGCATCGCTGGTTAAGAAGAAACCGGCTATCGCCCCGGCGAATCCGAGAATAAGCAGAATCAGCAACCCGATAAGGAGTGCTTTCGGCAGCCCGAGAAACCGTCCTACGGGGACGAACTGCTCAAGAAACAGCGCGCCCTCGACATACAGGCGTACGCGCAGCCTTCCTTCTGAAACCACCGCGGAGGTGAGTTGCATGGGTGTGTGGCGCTCAGGGTCACCCGGGAGGTCGCGCACATCGATAGTCTGCAGCGGCGTACGCGTGTCACCCTTCGCGGCAAACAGCTTGATCAGCGCGCGAGGTTGTCCCGGCTCAATGGTTGTAATATTCAGCCTGCCCTGTTCACCGCGCCTGGCGACACACAAGTCAACGTATCGCCGGTGTTCAATTTCTACCTGTATTGTCGTGGCCATAATATGTGCCCGACTGAAGCATAACACAGCTCCTTTCGGGATGCGACTGACGCTCTGAGCTCTCCTTCGCAGTTAAGAGAGATGAACGCTGCATTACCTCTTTTGTCTCACGCCGGGGGTGTCTCATGCCGGGGCATCTCACGCCGCGGGTGTCTCATGCCGGGGCATCTCACGCCGCGGGCGTCTCACGCCGGGGCGGCCACCGCCGCAATGCTAACGGCATATTGTGGTCCACTCGAGCCATCTGGTAGCGTATCTCTGATTCATGAAGAACCGTACGACACTTCTCCTGAGTGGAATCGCAGTAATTCTCCTGCTTACGCTTGCCTCTACGCTCGAAAACCTGGAGTTCGGCGACGGCTATCGCATTAACCTTGAATCTGTCGGGGCCGGAGCCTTCGGAGGAGGAGGTTTTCCCATCAGCGAACGGGTATTCGTCGGGTTTACCAGCACCCTTATGCTGCTTTCCCTCCTGTTTACCGTCGTGTCGCTTTTTACTCGTGAAGGCCGCCGCCGTGTGCTGTCCTACGCGGCGTTCTCGGCTGCCCTGGCGCTCGGGTTCGCACTGCTACTCGAGATCGTGCCCGAGGAGCCAGAGGAAGTTCCATTGCGCGAGACTGAGCAGGCCCACGGTACCGGAGGAATACCCGGAGCGGAGGATTACGGAGATTCCGGTCCGGAGCTCCCCGAAAAAGCGGATGAGCGGGCGGTGTGGGCGACGGTTGCCTTCGCGGCACTGTTTGCCGGCGCCGCCGCATACGGCCTCTATCGAAAACGGTTTCGTACTTCGTTACCGGGCTTGTCCGAGGAAACTGCGGCCGCAGCAGAGAATGCAGAGAGGGATCTTTCTCATGGATCAGAGCCCGGGGATGTTATTGTCCGGACCTACATGGAACTCGAGCGAATCGCCGGGGAACATCTCTCGGTCTCGCGCGAGGACCGACTGACGCCTCGGGAGTTCATAGAGGTTCTCGCTTACCGGGGAGTCCCGAGACAACCGCTTGAACGGCTGGTGTCTCTTTTTGAACAGGTGCGCTATGGTAACGCCGAGTCAACGGAGCATATGCGCTCGACCGCTGAACAAACTCTCAGAGAGATCACCGACGGGACACGACCGACCGGTCAGAAGGTAACTGAGCGAGAAATCTGATGCCCGCAACTGATCAACAGAACCAACGCCGCAGCACCGCCGTGCGTCTTACGATAGCCGCTACGACCGCGGTCGCAACTGCAGCATTGCTTGCGTTACTCCGGGACCAGGTCGCTGGATTTGTCCAGCTCGTGGGTTCGGCACTCGCGGTACTATTGTATATAGCAGGCAGTGTCCCCGGCCGTGTCTACTGGACGCTGGCCGTGGGCATATCCATTGCACTGGCTCTTCGCCTGCTGCTCCAGGCACTCAACGCTACACGACAGCAGGAATTCCGCAAACACGGCTCCAGTGACCCTTCCGTCGATTCGGCTCCACCGTATCCGCCCTTGCACGACTCACACCACAAACAGAAACCCCGCATTTCTTATTCGACTCCGGTCGCGGAGCGAGCACGTTACTTCGAGGACAGTATTGACGCTTCGCGGTACGGAAGTCCGCTCGGAGGCAGAATAGATCGCCGTGTGGCTGAGATCGTTGCCCACATGTACGGCTATACACAATGGAACCGTGACACAGGTGAGACAATTGCCTCACGCCCTGAGATCATGGCGCGTCCGAGCCTTCGCGCAGCAATACGCGGTGAGACCGCCGCCGGCAGTCACACGCCTGAGCACCGGCCGGATTCGTGGTACGCCCGAGTCCTGACTCCCCGGCAAACCGCCAGGGAACGGGAAAAACGCGCACGAAAAGAGGAACACCGGCTCCAGACCCTTATATCAGAGCTCGAAACCCTGGAGAACTTATGACGGAAAACGCATCGCACACCGCCCGACTGCTTTCGCGCATAGATGAAGCAGTATCGTCGGTAATAATAGGAAAATCCGGTATCGTTGCCGACGTACTCGCCGCTCTGCTTTCGGGCGGTCACGTTCTGTTCGAGGATGTCCCCGGGCTCGGGAAAACCCTGCTCGCGCGAAGCATTGCAGAGGCTCTTGGCCTGTCGTTTCACAGGCTGCAGTTCACACCGGACCTTCTCCCTGGAGATGTAACCGGCGGCTACGTGCTGAACCCTGAGTCGGGACACTTCGAGCTTCGTCGTGGCCCTGTGTTCACCAATGTTCTGCTGGCCGATGAAATTAACCGCGCATCGCCTAAAACGCAAAGTGCCCTGCTTGAGGCAATGCAGGATGGTCGGGTTTCCATCGAGGGAGAGACATTTGACCTTCCCGACCCGTTCTTCGTAATGGCGACGCAGAACCCCATCGAATACGAGGGAACATTCCCGCTGCCCGAGGCGCAGCTCGACCGTTTTCTGCTGAAGCTCGGGATGGGCTATCCGTCCCGTGAAGAGGAACGGCGCATACTCTCGGTTCGACGCGAACGCGGAACCGACAGCACAACGGTTGCCCCGGTAACCGATGCGGAGGGTCTGCGCCGTGCCAGAGAAGAACTTGAAACGGTTTCGGTGTCGGACGACCTCGAGGGATATATCGTCGACATTGTAGCGACCACACGTAGCGACCGGGATGTAAGCGTTGGAGCCAGTCCACGCGGCTCTCTCGCACTGCTTAAACTCTCCCGGGCACGAGCGGCGGCGCTCGGCAGAAATTTTGTGATTCCCGACGACATTAAACACTTTGCGGTGCAGGCAGTAGCCCACCGGCTGACGCTGACACCGGACCTCTGGGTCCGATCGGATGCGGCCGAGCGCGTGGTCACGCGAGCTGTGGACTCAGTCCGGGTCCCGGTGACCTGAATCAGCAGGAGTGTACGCGTTTGCGAACCCGTCTGATTTCATCGGTCTGCGCCGTGATTCTCATACTCTTACTCGGCGCAGCGACCCGTTCACGTGAAACCCTTCTGCTCGCAGCGCCCCTTCTCTGCTACATCGGCGCCGCACGACTGTCGCTTCCCACCCCGCCGGAAGTGCACGTACACCGCTCGGTTTCTCCGCGACGCCTGGCTGTCGGCGGCACGGTACACGTTCATCTTGAGATTGATGTTACCCCGCGCTTCCGGGCTGAGGTCCCCCTCAGCCTGGCTGACCAGGGCCTCAGCCGGGGTGAGCAGGGCCTCAGCCGGGCT
>CAZMEV010000043.1:11903-25201 GCA_964565375.1 uncultured Spirochaetaceae bacterium | reverse complement strand
ATAGCCTCGGAGGAAGGCGTCTCGCACGGACCACCTGTGTCCGACCACCGCCCGCCCCACGTGCATCCGCGGTATGCGTCAGCGCGTTCTCCTCTTTGGTCAGAAAGAGGAATCTCTATGAAAGATATTGTTTGCTCTCTCCAGCGGCTTGGACGCATGATTCGTTCATTGTTTTCAGGTCGATGTTTCCACGCATCCCTCACTGCCCTGCTGCTCCTGGTGGCCGGCGGAGTCTCGGTCGGTGCCGAGCAAGGTGCGGGCCCCGACAGCGTCGCGGCCATAGAGGTGACCGTGACCGCCACCCGCATTGAGCGAGCCGCCGACGTCGTGCCCGCCTCTGTGCGTGTGCTCGACCGCCAGGAGATCGAGCGCTCGGGCGCCTCGAACATGGTAGAGCTTCTCCCGCGCGTTCCCGGCGTGACTGTTCGCTCGGAGTCCGGGGCTCTGCAGAATGCCGGCGTCTCCATGGCCGGTTTCAGTCAGGATTCCGTGCTTGTCCTTCTCGACGGCAGGCCGCTTAATCCTCCCGATCAGGGTGGCGTTGACTGGGTAACCCTTCCCGTGGATGCCGTCGATCGGGTCGAAGTCATGCGCGGGCCCGCCGCATCGCAATACGGCGACCGCGCTGTCGGCGGTGTCATTAACATAATCACTACCGAATCGCGCGACTCCTTCATTGAAGTATCGAGCTCCATCGATAACCTGTTGTCCAATCGCCAGTCCGTGACCCTCGGCTACTCCGATTCCCTTTTCGATCTTCGAACCACCGTGCTGCGCACCCAGGAACGCCCCTCCCGCGACCGCTCCGACGCCAACGCCATCGGCGTCCAGGGCCACGGCACCGTCCGCCCCACCGACACCTTCTCGTTTTCCGTAAGCGGCCGCTACATAGACAGCAAGCATGAGCTGCCGGGAGCACTGAACGAAGACGAGTTTGAAGATGATCCGGATGAAGCAGGAGGCTTGGACGGCCAGGGTGACGGTGACGGCGAGATTCGTACAACCGAATACGAGCTTTCGTTGGTTCCAGCGTTCAGCGGCGAACAGCTGGACGCCGAGCTCCCGCTTGCGCTTCGTTCACAGCTCGTCGAGGATGACGCGTTCGGCTCCTCTTCCGACTCCCTGACCACAACCTATGACGCACGGCCGCAGTTTTCGATTGCACTTGACGGACTGGTACTGACGCCTGAGTTCACCGCCGGAACCGACATTCGCCTTCAGACGCTGAACTTTCAACGCTTCGAAACCGAGGATCGCGACGACGTTGCTTTCGCGGCAGATGTCTCCCGCACGACATACGCTCCCTGGCTGCGTTCACGGATATCGCCTGTGGATCCCGTAGTGCTTGAAGCGGGCGCCCGTGTCGAGTTCGCCGAAACGAGCATTTCCTCCGACGACGCCGATGATCTCGATGACGCCGCCGATCTGTCCCCGCTGGTATACGATTTCGGCGTCGTCTGGCAGGCAGCGGACTTTCTCTCGCTGGATGCCCGCTACGCTCGGGTGTTTCGCTACCCTGCGTTTGATGAGCAGTCGAACTATCCCAGCGCCGGAACAATGTTTGTGCCCGCCGATGAAGCCACGTTTGACTCGGAGCTCGACCCTGAGCAGGGACACCACGTGACCCTGGGCGCCGAGGCGACATTCGGCGAGCTTGGTCCTGGAGCTCTCACGCTCGCTGCCAATCCGTATGCGGTATTCATGCAGGATGAGATTGCATTCGACCCAACAGCTCCCGCGTCAAACACCAATCTCGACAACACCCGTCGCCTCGGCGCAACGCTCGAAACAGGCTACGCTATGGAGCGCTTCTCGCTTTCCGCCGGATACAGCTACACCCGCGCCGAGTTTACCGACGGCCCGAACGATGGCAATACCATTCCACTCGTTCCCGATCACTCCGGCAGCGCCGAGGCCGAGTACCGGCTTCCGGCCGGCGTGGCCATCGCCGGCGATGTGCTCGCCGGCGGCGACTTCTACAAAGGTGGCGATGAATCAAACGAACAGGACCGGGCGCCCGGCCGCATCGAGCTTGGATCACGCGTCTCGTGGGAGCCGGAGTTCGTGGAAGGCCTGCGTCTACACGCAGCAGGCAAAAATCTGCTGGATACTCGAAACCCAACGTTCGTCAGTGCAGATCTTGGCATAGGCGAAGGCTGGTACCCCACACCCGGTCGCCGATTTGAAATCGGCGCCCGATTCCGGCGCTAGTTGGTATCCTGATGGTCTGAGCCATGAGCCTGCGAAGCCGTGCAAAAGATGCCGCAGCCGCTCTCCTGCCTGTCACGCTCCGCAGGCGGCGCGGACTTGCTGCCGCACTAATCTCGGTAGTCCTGCATGCGCTTGCGCTCGTCGTTCTACCGGCCGTGCTTCCCGGCGAGCTTCCCGCTCCCGAGAAAGATCCCGATTCGTTTCGCGTGGACCTGCATGCTTCCCCGGGCAGGGGCGGGGAAGAGCAGGCTCCCGCGGACGATCGGCGCCTCCTTGAACCCGGAACCGGTTCGCCGGCTGCATCCGAACGCACCGAACTGCCCGACAACGACTCCCCGGAACCGGCCGAGAGCGACTCGAGGGAACCCTCCGACAACGACTCCCCGGAACTCCCCGAGAGTCAACGCGCGCCCGAGCGCTCAGCCGAGCCTGTTATTGCCGACCGACGCGAGACCACATCGCGCGAATCATCGCAGTCCGGCCAGGACGCGACGCCGCAGACCCGGGAAACCACGTCGCCTCACGGCCCCCAGCCCCGCTCACGCCACGGTCCCGCTTCGGAACCGGAGCCTCCTGCAGTAACGAGACCGCAGCCCGGCTCCCCGATCGAACCCGAGTATCCACGGGCCGCACGCCGGCGTGGAGAGGAGGGAGTCGTCCATCTGACCGCAACGATCGACAGCCGGGGTGAGGTGGGCGATGTGCGGGTTCGCGATAATGCGGGAAGTGCGTCACTTGCTCATGCCGCGGTTCGGGCGGTCGAGAATACGCGCTTTGAGCCGGGTACGGTTGAACATCAACCTATAAAAATGGATGTGGATATCCGCGTGCGCTTCGCACTCGTCGATTGAGTCCGGGGTTTCATCCGAAAATCTGAATAGCGGTGCTTAACCCCATGAACACGAGTACCATTATGCCTACGATCCACTCAGTGCGGGCGTAGTGCTTGTTCATGTCATCGAAACGCTTATTCATGTCCTCAAAGCGCTTGTCGACTGCAGCGAATTGCTGCTTCGAGTGTTCGAGCTGTTCTTCAAAGCGCTTGTCGACGGCTTCGAATCTCTTGTCGACGGCAGCGAACTGCTGCTTGGAGTGCTCAAGCTGCTCTTCGAAGCGTTTGTCCATGGCCTCAAAGCGGTCGACCATGAGCTCTCGTTGCGCTTTAAGCTCTTCTTCCACCCGTACCATGCGTTCAAGCAGCACCGGGTCGGTAACCTGCACCGTCTGTGGCGGTAGCGTGCTGATCCATTGCGGCAGATTATTCCGGACGTACCGACCGATCTGTTCGAGCTGGTCGTCGCTCAATGTCATACTCGCCTCCGACATGCGCTCCTCCATATTCTAACCAATGTTTTCTACTTCTGTATACGCTTTACTACCGACGTTTGATTGCCGGTCAGGAGTCAGATTTTTTTCAGGTCGATGCTTTCCCCGGCGCCTTCCGCAAAAAAATGATGAAAAAAGTGCGTTCGCCTGCAATCGCTGTGAACCACAGGGCGTAATACATAGTGCCGGCGGTCGGGGTTCCCGACACTATACTGTTTTTGTAACGACGGTCCGCAGGAATCAGCGGGCCGCAGGAGTGGGTGAATGAACAATCTCAATTCGGTACTTGTCGATGGCAATGTGGTTGCCGACCCGGATTACCGCGAAACCACGAAGGGCACGCCCGTGTGCCATTTCCGGCTCGGATCGAACCGGTACTACCGCGTCGACACAGAGCTGCAGGAGGAGGCCAACTTCTTTGATGTGGAAACCTGGGCAAAGAGCGCCGAGCGCTGCCGCGATGCGCTCACAAAGGGGCGAAACGTCCGGGTGGTCGGGCGGCTGAAACAGGACCGCTGGACCGACGAAGAAGGCGGAAAGCACGCCCGTGTGAAGATCGTCGCCGACCATGTCGACATAGGCCCAATGCCGAAGAATAAACAGGAAGGCGAAGAGCTGCCGGTTGAAGTCGGCGCCAACGGCATAGCGCAAGCAAGCCCGAACGGGGCGGCGGAGGCCGGCGCCAACGGTGCCGCGGACGCGAGCGGATCCGCTGAGGCCGGCTCGACCAGTGCAGCGAAGTCAGCCGAAGCGGTGGTCGCCGAAGCCGCTAAATCCGGGCAAGCCGGATCCGGGCAAGCGAAGTCCGGTCAAAGCAAATCCAGGGAAAAACAGGAGGTGCCGTTCTAAGTATACTATTCAAACGTTTGGTTCCGCTGCCAATTCTCCTCCCCGGGTGGCCACTCACACCACCCGGGTTTTCTTATGTTGCTGTCGTCAGGCGTTTCCCCGCTGTCCGAAGCCTTTGAAATCCGGGCGTTCGCAAGCAGCGGATATCCTCGTAAGGATGATTTGAGCCACACTGCATAGCACGGTCACTGCAATGTAGAACCGCTGCGCGTTGACACGCGTGCCGTTCCATCGTATTTTTCGAGCTGTGAAACCGATCTTTGTTGTAACCGAATATAACGGTAGCTGGTGGCCGCTCGCATAGGGCGGTCTCCGGGAAATCTGGAATCGAGACTGTTACGGGCCGCCCGCTGAAGTTCTTTTCCTTGCCACAGTGGCAAGGGGTATTTCGGCGTGCGGCCTTTTTTGTCTGCAACCCGGTGGCCTGTGATTCGGCATGGCGTGGATGCGACGGGGCATGGAACCGACGGGTTGTGGATGCGACGGGCATGGATCCGACGGGTTGCGGATGCGAGCGGGAAAACATCAGCCTTGGAGAAGAATATGAAACGCGGGGATACGATCGTGAGAGAGGTGCCGGGCGAACGGTTCACGCCGTTTACGCTGGCAAAAAAACTGGATGCGGTGGCGCTTCTGGAGTCGGCGTCGTTCGATAAGGGGCGGGCGCGGTACTCGCTGCTTATGGTGCGGGAGGCGTTTCGCGTGGAGCAGCGCGAGGCCGGTGTGTACATGAAAAAGGACGGCGAGCTGTACCGGATCAGGAGCAATGCCTCGGATGTGCTCGATGTGCTCCGATATTTTGCCGATCAGCACGAGGGAGCAAACTACGAGTTTCCGTTCCCGGCCGGAGGGGTCGGATTCCTCGGCTACGAGTTCTGCGCGAAGTGCGACACGATACGGCTGGCCGACCGCGAGGATCCGCTCGGGTTACCCCTGGCATCGTTCATGTTCGGACACGTGTTTATCGTGTGTGACCATTATACCGACACGCTGTACGTGGTCGGCATTAATTATGCCGAGCGGGAGATTAACCTCGAACAGGCGGTAGAGGCGACGGTTTCGAAGCTCGGCGACATGGACTTCAATTACCTCAGCCCCGATGAAACCGCATACCCGGCGAAGATCGCCGCCGACCACCTGCCGCGGGCACAGCACCGGGCGGGAGTTGAGCACCTTATGCAGGAGATAGTCGACGGAAACCTGCTGCAGGCGGTGCCGAGTCGAAGGATTGAAGTGGAAACGGAGCTTCCGGCAATCGAGGCGTACCGCAGGCTGCGTGCTGCCAATCCGGCGCCGTACCTGTTCTACCTGAACTTTGGAGAACACGAGCTGTTCGGGGCGAGCCCGGAAGTGCATGTTCGGGTGCGGCGCGGGGAGGTGACCATCCGCCCGATAGCAGGAACGCGCCGGCGTGGAGATACACCGGAGGAGGATGCTGACCTCGAACGTGAGCTGCTCGCGGATACGAAAGAGCGCGCCGAACACATGATGCTCGTCGACCTTGCGCGCAACGACATCGGACGGGTGTGTGAGTCGGTGTGGGTCGAGGAGCTTATGGCGGTCGAGCGCTACTCGCGAGTCATGCATATTGTAAGCGAGGCGAGGGGAACGCTTGCTCGCGGTAAGGACGGAATTCATGCGATCCGCGCGACCTTCCCGGCGGGAACGGTAAGCGGTGCGCCGAAGATTCAGGCGATCGAGACAGTCGACGCAATCGAGCCGCACCGGCGCGGCTTTTACGCCGGCGTTGTTGGATACATTGAACCGGGAGGAAACCTCGACACCTGTATTGCCATTCGCACGGCGTTGAAGACGGACAACAGGATGGTTCTTCAGGCCGGTGGCGGTGTTGTGTACGACTCGACGCCGGAGCGCGAATACGAGGAGACGCAGGAGAAGCTTTCGGCGCTTATGCGCGCGGTGGGCCTGGAGGTGCAGTCATGATTCTGCTTATCGACAACTACGACTCGTTTACGCACAACCTGTATCAGTATATCCACGAAATGAGCGATGAGCCGGTGAAGGTGGTGCGAAACGATACGATTTCGCTCGGCGCAATAGAGCGGATGAACCCTTCCCGCATCATTATTTCACCGGGGCCCGGGCGGCCGGAAGATGCCGGGGTGAGCGTCGAAGTGGTTCGCCGCTTCGCCGGGCGTATACCGATTCTGGGGGTTTGCCTCGGGCACCAGGCGATCGCCTACGCCTACGGAGCTCCCATCATCGGGGCGAAGAACATTGTGCACGGCAAAAGCCAGCCGATGAAGCACGACGGAGAGGGGCTTTTTCGCGGTATTCCTTCGCCCTCGAGTTTCATGCGCTACCACTCTCTTGTCGTCGACCCGGATGATATTCCGGAGGTGCTCGAGCCGACCTGCTGGAGCGAGGACGGAGAGGTCATGGGCCTGCGTCACGCCGAATACCTCGTTGAAGGCGTGCAGTTTCACCCCGAAAGCATTGGCACGCAGACCGGCCGGCGGATTCTCGGTAATTTCCTCAATTACCGCAGGGAGGCGTTTCGGGTCAGCGCGGGGCTGAACAGCCTGCTCTCGGGCAACGATATGAGCCGCGAAGAGGCGGCGCAGTTCATGGAAGAGGTCACCGAGGGGTATCTGACCGGCGCGCAGATCGCGGGGTTCCTGGTTGCGATGAATGCGAAAGGGATCGCTGCCAGCGAAATCGCCGGCTGCGCGTCGGTGCTTCAGGCGAAGCGCGTAAAGGTGAATGTCAGCAAAGCCACGCTCGATACGTGCGGGACCGGGGGGGATGGTCTCGGCACCTTCAATATTTCAAGTGTGGCGGCGCTGGTGGCGAGTGCCTGCGGTGCGACGGTGGCCAAGCACGGCAATCGGGCCGTATCGAGTACCTCCGGAAGCGCCGACTTCTACCGGGCGCTCGGCATGAACCTTGAGCTCGACGCGGACCACGCCGCACAGCTCCTTGAGGAGCAGAACTTTGCCTTTCTGTTCGCCCCGCAGTATCATAGCGCTATGAAGCACGCGGCCGGCCCTCGCCGCGAGCTTGGAATAAAAACGGTGTTTAACCTCATCGGTCCGCTTTCCAATCCGTCGGCGGCACGGTATCAACTTATCGGAGTATTCGATAAGCGTTTCCTGCATCCCGTTGCCGAGGCGGCGAAAATGCTCGGCATTGAGCGTGCCATGGTCGTGCACGGCGAGGACGGGCTCGATGAAATAAGCCCGGCGGCACTGACCCACGTCGTGCGCTTCGAAGAGGACGGCGAGCTCATTGAGGAAACCATCGACCCGGGTGATTATGGCGTTATGGGGCACACGACGCAGGATCTGGTCACCGGCGGGACGGCCGCCGAGCACGCGGCGATCGCGCGGGCGCTCCTGCGAGAAGAGGCGCCGGAAGCGATCCACGATGCAGTCGTCCTGAACGCCGGTGCGGCGCTGTGGGTTTCAGGCGTCTGCCCGAACTTCTCAGCCGGCGTGAACATGGTGCGCCGGCGCCTGTCGGACGGAACGGTACGCGAGCACGTGTACGATCTTATCGAAGCGAGTTTCAGGGTGGCTTCCTCATGACACCGAACATACTGACCCGTATAGCAGACAAGCGTCGTGAGCGTATTTCCCGGGAAGGCTATGGCTTGAGCTGCCCGGTTCCGCAAGCCCGCGGCGCAGCCCCCGCCGGGGATGGAGGAAGCGGGGCAACGCTCTCACCCGGGAGGGCCACGCCCTCGCCGGCCGGGGACGGAGGAGGCGGGGCAGCCCCAGGGTCGTCGCCGGACACAACCTCGCCGGCCGGGGATGCGCATGCCGGGGACGGAGGAAGCGGGACGGCCCCAGCGCCGTTGCCGGCCACGCCCTCGCCGGCCGAGGACGGAGGAAGCGGGAGGCCGTTGCCGTTTCTGCCCGACGGGGGAATCATCTGCGAGATCAAAAGACGAAGCCCTTCGCGTGGCGATATAAGTGCCGGGCTCGACCCACTCGAGCAGGCGGCGCTCTATGTGCAGCGCGGCGCTGATGCGGTCAGCATTCTCACCGAAGAGGATCACTTCGGGGGCTGCCTTGCCGATCTGACGGCGGTTAAAGAGCGCTATCCGCAGCTTCCGCTCCTTCGCAAGGATTTCCTTCTCGATGTAGAGGATGTTGATGTTTCCTATCGTGCCGGGGCCGACGCGATCCTGCTTATTGCCGCGATGCTTCCACCCGATCGGCTTGCCGCCATGCATGAGCGCGCCGTCGAGCTCGGAATGAGTGCACTCGTCGAGGTGCATGCAGAGTGGGAGGTCGATGCGGTGCGTGAGCTTGCTCCGCCACTTATGGGCATTAATGCGCGCGACCTCACGACCTTCCGGGTGGATCCTCTGACCCCGCTTCGCGTGCGGGGAAGCATCGACTGGGAAGCGCGGGTGATTTACGAAAGCGGAGTGTTCGAGGCTGAGCAGGCAGCTGTGGCTGCAAGTGCGGGCTTTGATTCGGTGCTCGTCGGTGAGGCGGTCGTCCGGGAACCTGAGCGGATAGAGCGCATCCGCTCAGGCCTGGGGTGGAACGATCGGCTTGCAGGAAGCGGCCGGGAGGCGTTCATGGCGGCCGCGAAGGCCGGGCAGCCGAGGGATTTCTGGCCACGCCTTGCCGCCCGCACGAAGCCCGGGATGCCCCTTGTGAAGATCTGCGGTATTACTAACTATGAGGATGGGGCCGAGGCAGTGCGCCTCGGGGCGGATATCCTCGGGTTTGTGTTCGCGGAATCGAAACGGGCGGCGACCCCGGAAGCAGTTCGCGCATGTGCCTCGCTTGATTGTCTTCGTGTGGCGGTGGTGGTTTGTGAGGAGCACGGCGGCTCGCGGGTGCTCCCGCCTGCGGTCGAGGCACTGCTTTTCGAAGGTGCAATTGATGCGGTGCAATTTCATGGTGATGAGCCGCCGGATGAGTGCTCAAAGCTTGCCTTCCCCTATTACAAGGCGGTTCGTCTGAAGAACCCGGACGAAGCATACGAGCTGGACCGCTGGCGCTGTCCGCGTGTGCTTGTCGACGCCTTCAGCAGAGAATCACGTGGCGGAACCGGCTGCATGATAGACCCGGAAACCGTTGCGGCGGTGGCCGACCACGCATCGCTGTGGCTTGCCGGAGGTCTGAATCCGGAAACAATCGCGGCAGCCCTGTACCGGCATGAACCGGAGCTCGTGGATGCAAGCTCGGGACTCGAATCCGAACCGGGCAAAAAGGACCATGCAAAGCTGGCAGCCTATTTCAGAGAGATACACAATGCGTGAAGTATTTAATGACTTTTTTGGTGAGTTTGGCGGACGATTTGTTGCCGAAGTTCTTCGCTCTCCGCTCGATGAGCTGGAGGAAGCGTTTGTCGAGGCGATGGCAGACGAGGCGTTCATTGCCGAGTATCACAGGCTGCTTCGCGATTATGTGGGACGGCCGACCCCGTTGCTGTTCGCTGAAAATCTTACCCGCGAGACAGGTGGGGCCGATATCTACATAAAACTCGAGGGCCTTGCCAACACCGGAGCGCACAAGATTAACAATGCGCTTGGGCAGGCGCTGCTGGCCAAACGCATGGGAAAAACACGCATTATAGCCGAGACCGGCGCGGGGCAGCATGGCGTTGCCACCGCGGCGGTGTGCGCCAAACTCGGCCTTCCCTGCCGTGTGTATATGGGCGAGGTTGATGTGCGGCGCCAGCGCCCGAACGTCTTCTGGATGGAGCTTTTCGGCGCCGAGGTCATGCCGGTCACATCCGGTGCTAAAACGCTTAAGGACGCGGTGAACGAAGCTATGCGTGACTGGTCGGCAAGCTTCGCCGACACCCACTACCTCCTCGGAAGCGCGCTCGGGCCAAGCCCCTTTCCCGACATGGTGCGGGAGTTTCAAAGCGTCGTGGGAAACGAAGTGCGCGACCAGCTCGCAGAGCGCGGCGTCACGCCTGATGCCCTTGTCACCTGTGTCGGCGGCGGCTCGAACGCCATAGGCTTTTTCTCGCCCTTTATCGGGGACGGAGGAGAAAAAGAGCCGGCCAAGGGCGCCACCGGCCGGCCGACCGGTGGGGACGGAGGAACAGATGGGCCTGAGCTTATCGGTGTCGAAGCCGGAGGACGCGGCGAAGGCATCGGCGAGCATGCGGCACGCATGACCGGCCTCGGCCGCGAGGGAATCGTGCAGGGCTACAAGAGCCTGTTTCTGCTCAATGACGACGGACAGGTATCCGACACGCACTCGGTGTCCGCGGGCCTCGACTATCCGGGCATTGGACCGCAGCTTGCGCATCTCGGAGCAACCGGGCGCATACGCTTTTATCGCGTCGGCGATGAACAGGCCCTCGAAGGGTTGAAGCGCTTCGCTCGGGCCGAAGGGGTGATCTTCGCCCTCGAGTCGGCGCACGCCGGGATGGTGGCGCTTGAAAAGGCACGCGAACTTGGGCCCGGGCACACGGTTGTCATTAATATGAGCGGGCGTGGGGACAAGGATCTGTTTATCTCCGCGAGGGAGCTTCAGCCTGAGGTCTGGAAGCACTTTCTTGAATCAGAGGCGGCGAGTCTATGAGCGGACAACCTCGGCGAAGCATTATGGCACATGTCGTGCCGTTCTATCCGGATCGTGAGACAAGTCTGGAGGCGGTACGCGCGCTTGTCGACGGCGGAGTCCGGTATCTGGAAATCCAGTTCCCCTTCAGCGATCCGACCGCAGATGGTCCGACAATTCAGGATGCCTGCTCAACGGCGCTCGAAAGCGGGTTCACGGTTGAACGAGGCTTTGCCTTTATTGACGAAGTGCGATCGTTTACCGACGTGCCGATATTTCTTATGTGCTACGCAAGCCTGGTGTTCACGCCCGGGGTTGAGGCGTTTGTGCGCCGTGCTCATGACCATGGTATTACCGGGCTCATTGTTCCGGATCTGCCTCCTGATTACGACGCAGGATTATACCAGGCATGCCGGGAATACGGAGTTGCCGGTGTCCCGGTTCTCGTCACGACCGCGCGTGAGAAGCGTGTTCAGCTTGCTCTCGAAGCACGGCCCGAATATGTGTATGTAGCGCTTCGAAGTGGTACGACCGGAAGCGATACCGAACTGTCCGATGAGACGCTTGCCTTTCTTGACCGGATCAAGGAAACCGGGGCCAGGATTTTCGCGGGCTTCGGCATCCGCCGCGGTGAGCAGGTTGCAGCGATCGCTCCCCACTGCGAGGCGGCGGTCGTGGGCAGTGCCTTTGTCCGTGCAATCCGTGAGGGAAGTGAGCGAGGCGAGGCAGGCGAGGCGGTGAGCTCTCTCATGCGGCAGCTCATGACGGCCGAAGGATAGTCCCGGCAAGGGGCAATGGACAGCGCGGGCGCCGCTTAAGTATACTGAGGACTATGTCCAAAGAAGTAACTATTACCAAAGACAACTTCGAAAGCGAAGTGAAAAATGCGGATGTTCCTGTTCTCCTCGACTTCTGGGCGGATTGGTGCATGCCCTGCAAAATGGTAGCGCCGGTCCTCGAAGAGCTTTCCAACGAGTACGACGGCAAGCTCAAGATTGGTAAGGTCGATGTTGACCAGAATCAGGAGCTTGCTTCGCAGTACAATGTAGTAAGCATTCCAACCCTTCTTCTCATGAAGGACGGAGAAGTCGTTAAGCAGCAGGTCGGCGCTGTTCCTCGCGCCCAGATCGAAGAGCTCATCAAGGACTACGTGTAACTGGAGACTTCGTGTAAGGCGATCGATCTCCACAGCAGGAGCCGGCGCCTGCGATCACAGCAGGGCGCCGGCACCGCAGTGGCTGTCAGGGCGGCATTGCTTCGGTGCGGCCTGTGGTGCCACCTGTGGCTTTCGCCTCGCCTCAGGGCATATACCGGTCTGTAGTGTTTTCCTCCCCCCAGCTTGAGCCGCTTGTCGGTGCGGTGTGCCAGTCATTACGAGTTCGCGTGTTGGGAGCTCCGGGCGTGCGGTTCATTGACCGCGTGGCGGTTGAGTCGTCGATGTAGATAAGGTCTTCAGGCCAGGCCACAGCTCCCTCTACAACCCACGCGTTTTCACGGACGAGATCTTCGACCCAGTTCAGCATTCTCGTGCTTCCAAAGCCGCGATAGCGGTCGTCGCTTTCGCGCGTCCGATTGGTCCACGCTACTGCGTCGATCGGGTCGCCCCCGGGTGTGCGGTACACGGCTGCCACCCCGTTATTGCTCGGAAGTCCTGACCCGCCTTCTACCCAGACGTCCCGTGCTTCCGGATGGGCGTTGAGCCCGCCCGATTCGGCGAGATTGCTTCCAAGCTCATCGATTTCGTAGTCCTCCCCTTCGGGTCGGAAATGCACGAGTACGTACTCACCAGCTGACACCGTAACTCCGGGAAACACGTAGCGGTTGTCAAAGTCGCGGCTTGTACCGTTGGTGACGGTCACCCCGCCGAGGTTTCCGTCCTCGAGCACGAGTAGCTCAATAATCTCCGGATGGTTTGCGCTCCTTCGCGTGGAAAACTCGTTTATCTGAAGATCGGGGATCTCGGGGTTGTGCCCGTAAAGGTAGACGACAAACTGCAGGCTGTTGCCGTCGGCATCTTCGGCGGCACCGGCGAGCGTGTAGCGGGTCCCCGGCTCTGTGTCCTCCTCGAAATGGACGATAAGGGTATGGCCGGGCTCCTCGCTCACGCGGATCGTTTCGGCAGGCTCAAGCCGAAAGGCCTCCACTACCGCCCGGGCTTCCTTGTTTAACCGGATTTCGACGGTAGTGGGATCGACAAGCTCAGCGCCGATCAGTGCAGGCGGATGAAGATCACCGTCCACGAGTTCGCGTACATCCTGTATCTGGGTGCATCCGGCGGCGACGAGCGCTGCACCGAGGAGACACGCGAACGGACACCCGGACCGTCGATGCCCTGCCGTGTGGCGCTGGTTTGCGGGGTGGCGCTGGTTTGCGGGGTGGCGCTGGTTTGCGGGGTGGCGCTGGTTTGCGGGG
>CAZMEV010000043.1:10928-11803 GCA_964565375.1 uncultured Spirochaetaceae bacterium | reverse complement strand
TGGCGCTGGCCCGGCACCGAGGCAGTGATGGGGGAAAACATCGACCTGAAGAAATACGAAGCTGTCGTTATGAACGACGAGCTGGAACTATCGTAACGCATAGCTGGAACACCTCCACTTGATATTACGCGCGAAAGTGAAGTGGTGATTGCCGGGTAAGGCGCGCTTTACAGAACGAATTCGGCGGCGGTATTATTCTGGCCTCATGGGAAAGGCGGCACTGTTTGAAAAGTACGGGCGCAGTTATAAGCCGGGCGATGTGATCTTTCGCGAAGGCGATGACGGGCAGTACCTGTTCATTATCCAGGAAGGAACCATCGAGATTTCGAAGGATATGGACGGGCACAGACATGTGCTTTCAACTTTGGGGCGGGGTGAGTTTTTCGGTGAAATGGCGATTGTGACGCGCGTGAAGCGCACCGCCACGGCGACCGCGCTCGACGATGTGCAGCTTCTCTCCTTTGACCGGGCTGCGTTCCAGGGCATGATCGAGAAGAACAGCCGTATCGCGCTGAACGTTATCGATAAGCTCTGCCGCCGGTTGCAGCATGCGAACACGCAGATCCGTCACCTCGTTCACGCAAGTTTCAAGAGTGCGATCGCTTTGAATCTGTATCTGCGCTTTCAGCGTATGGCTACCGCCGAGGGAGAGCTCTCGCTCGACCGTACTAAGCAGGAAGTGGCGGAGAATATCGAGATTGATGTTTCCTCGGTCGACACGGTTCTGCACGAGCTCGCCGCGGCCGGTGTTCTCGAGATCGAGGGGAACGCCATCCGCCTGCTCGACGAGGGCGGGCTTTGCCGGGTCGCTGACAAGTGCTTGTAGCGGGCCCGCCAGGCGGGGACGGAGGTGGCCAGGCGGGGACGGAGGTGGC
>CAZMEV010000043.1:2480-10828 GCA_964565375.1 uncultured Spirochaetaceae bacterium | reverse complement strand
TTGTAGCGGGCCCGCCAGGCGGGGACGGAGGTGGCCAGGCGGGGACGGAGGTGGCGCCATGCGGGGACGGAGGTGAATATCGGCGAGCGGTCGATATTCGGGAGTGTGGCGTGATATAGTTCGTTTTACTATGTGTGGCATTATCGGCTATTGCGGACCCAAACCGGCTGCTCCAATCCTCGTGGAAGGGTTGAAGCGTCTTGAATACCGTGGCTATGACTCGGCAGGCATAAGCGTGCTCGCTGACGGCGAGTTCAATCTCATTAAGCGTACAGGAAAGATCGCAGATCTGCGTAAGGCAATTCCGGAAGATCTCGGCGGAACGTTTGGAATCGGGCATACGCGGTGGGCGACCCATGGCGATGTCTCCAACCGGAATGCCCATCCGCATATGAGCGCCGATGGCTCGGTGTGTCTGGTGCATAACGGTATTATCGAGAATTACACCTCCCTGAAGCACAAGCTCGAAGAGCGCGGCTATACATTCGCAAGCGATACCGACAGCGAAGTTGTTCTCTATTTGATCGCAGATTTCTACGAGGGCGATCTCGGGCGTGCCGTGAAGCAGGCACTGGCGCTTCTCAAGGGTACCTACGGGATCGTTGTGGCGCACCGGGACGAACCGGGCGTGCTTATCGGGGCTCGGAATGGGTCCCCTCTCGTGCTTGGTATTGGAGATGGTGAGATGCTGCTGGCTTCCGATGTAACGGCAATGCTGGAGCATACGAAGCAGGTAATCTACATCGAAGACGGCGAAATAGTGCGGGTAACCGCCGATGGGCACCACACGACCGATATCCGTGATAATCCCATTTCCCGTGAAGTACAGACTATCGAGTGGGAGCTCGACGAGATAGAGAAAAACGGCTGGGAACACTTCATGGAAAAGGAGATTCACGAGCAGCCGGAATCGATTCGTCGCGCGATGCAGGGACGGCTTGATTCTGATACAGCCACGAGCCACCTCGGCGGGCTGAATATGACAAACCGGGAGCTGCTCGACGTCGAGCGGGTAAAGGTAATCGCTGCGGGCACCAGTTATCACGCCGGTATGGTGGCCTCGTATTTGCTCGAAGCGCTTGCGAGAATGCCGGCCGGCGCTGAGCTTGCAAGTGAGCTGCGCTACCGTAACCCGATTGTTCAACGCAATTCGGTCTTTTTCGCTGTCAGCCAGTCTGGAGAGACGGCAGATACGCTCTACGCGATGCGTGAACTTCAGAGGAAGGGGGCGCGCGTCCTGGGAATCTGCAATGTGGTCGGTTCTACAATTCCGCGTGAGAGCGACGGTGGGGTGTATATCCACTCAGGTCCAGAGATTGCTGTAGCGAGTACAAAAGCTTTTACCAGTCAGCTCAGCGCCTTTTACCTTTTTGCGCTGCTTATAGCCCGTATGCGGGATATGAGCTACGAGGCGGGCCTCTCGTTCATGAACGAACTTTCGCGTATTCCGGACAAGGTTGCCGAAACGCTTCAACGCGCGGAGAGTGTACGTACGATCGCCCGGAAATACGCCCAGGCGGAAAGTTTTCTCTTCCTCGGCCGGGGGATTAACTATCCGGTGGCACTCGAAGGTGCGCTGAAGCTCAAAGAGGTGAGCTACATTCACGCAGAAGGCTACAGCGCTGCTGAAATTAAGCACGGACCGATCGCTCTGATAAACGAACAGACACCAAGCCTTTTCATCGTGCCCGACGACGCTTTGCGTGAGAAAATTATCTCCAATATGAAGGAGGTAAAAGCGCGTAACGGAAAAGTTATCGCCCTCGGTGTCGACGGTGACAACGAGCTTGCCGACATAGCCGATGACGTACTCTTCGTGCCTCCTACGAATGAGCTTATGTCTCCATTTCTCACGGTGGTACCGATGCAGCTGCTTGCCTACTATACGGCGCTTGAGCGCGGCTGCAACGTCGACCAACCACGCAACCTCGCAAAAAGTGTCACGGTGGAGTAACAGGTGAGCGATCAGAATCAGTCCTGTGGTAGGCCTCATGAAGCGAGTCAGGACCGCCTGCTGATCGAATGGCGAGGTGCGGCGCCTGGGCGTGTATTGCTTATCGCCGTGGCCATAGTATTTGTACTGGTAACATCGGCGGCTTACGCCCGTGGAGTGCTGCTTGAGGGTCCCGAGAGTAGCGCGGGAATGCCGCTGTTCCCACGCCGGACAGGAGCGTTTTATTCGGCCGGCTACGGGATTAATGGAGTTCGTGTGACTGTCTATTACAGTGACCGCGAACTCGATGTTCCGGAGTTCTCCGACAGCGAGGCGTGCGGTGGGTATACGCTACATACCATCGAAGACGCAGACTTCGAGGTTCGCTATCTGAGTATCGAAGGGGAACACGTGTTCTTTCTCTGGGAACCGCCACCTGAGTCCGACGCTGAAATGGGTCTCTGCGGATATATTCCATCGTTTGCAGATCGATATGCGTTTTTCGCACGGAACTTTCCGTCGGACCTGCACTCGAGATTGCCGGCGATTATCACCGAATAACCGAACCGGCCGCGTATGTTGCGGCCGGCCGGGGGAGTGCCGGGGGCTGGTGCGGCCGGCTTGCGTAGCGGCCGCTTTCTTGCACTTCCGCCTCTTACGCTGCGGGCCGGCCGTGTTTCATAGCCGCCGTTGATTGAGCCCTTGTTCAGGCCTTGCCTGCACGTTGAGCTTCTGCCTAAAACGCAGGATCCGCGGGAAACCCGGGGCCTGGTTCGCCGGGTCCACCAGGCCCTGGACCGGGAAAGCCGGGGTCGTCGGTAGGCGGTTCATCTCCGGGCAACGGATCGTCTTCCGGTGCCGGGTCCATATCGGGGTCCACTTCTTCGGGCTCTTCATCGAGCTCGGGCACGAGATCTTCATCTACCGGTTCGCCCATTTCATCGAGAAAGCGCCCGGCGAGAACGCGGGGCCATTCGGAAATATTCTGCTGACCATTTTCATAGGTTGCGAGAACCCGCTCGAAATAGGGCCGGGCTTCGTCAAGACGGCCCTCACGGTAATGAATGAAGCCGATTTCATAGCGGGCAGTGGTAGCGACTTCAGGATCGTCCTCAAACCGCTCGAGTGCTGCCTCATAATAGGCGAGTGCAGCCTCAAAGTTATCATTATCCACCTCGTCCTGTGCGAGCTGAAACAACTTCGGAGCACTCAGATCCTCGGGTATCTCAGTCGGAGTGGTCTGACAGGCAGCAAATATGAAAATCAGAAAGGCAGCCGCGCCGAGGAGCCGAAGCGGCCGATGCATACGCGCATTAAGGTGTTTCATAGCTAATCGTATCGGTAGCACGCTCGCTGTGACTTCGTCAATTCACTGCTGTTCACCACCCTGGTGGTGAGAGAGTAATAAATGCCCGTGCAGTCGGTACATGGCGGCTACACGGGGTCGGTTTAAGATGTTCCTTATGCCCAGGTGACGAGGCCGGGCAAGGTCGTATGGGCGAGGTCTCCGTTTTTCGGGACTACCCGCACCGAGTATCCGAGGCGTCCCGCTCGCCGGCATTCGACTTTTACCTGATAATCAACGTTTCCTTCCGGGGCAGACTCAGCCTTTTTTCCGCCGGCCTTTTTCATTGAGACGTGGACAGGGTCAGAGAGCCCGCCGGTGTTCGAGATCGTACCGTAAACGAGTTGTACGTCGATATCGTCAGGGTTAAGGGAGCCAAGATTGACTCGGGCGCCTACGCTGAGGCTCTCGCCGACACGAAGCGGCTTATCGGTGGAACCCTCGACCTGCTCAATGCTCATTGTATGCCAGCCGCTCCTTACACGCTCGATGTACTCGGCGACAGAGCGAGTACGTTTATATCCGTCCCGGGAATACGAACGATAATTCTCAAGGGCGGGAAGATAGAACATTTCAGCGTATTCGCGAATCATGCGGTGGCAGCTGAACTCTTTCCCGACTCCCCGCATCGATTCCTTCATTCGATGAATCCATTCGCGGGGCAGCCCGTCCTGGCCACGGTCGTAGTAGGTCGGCACCAGTTCACGCTCGAGCAGGTCATAGAGCAGTGTGCTTTCTATTTCGTCCTGCATTTCTTCGTCTTCGTACTCTTCTCCGCTGCCGATGGCCCATCCGCGCTCGGGGGTGTAGGCCTCCGCCCACCAGCCATCGAGAATGGAACAGTTCAGGACGCCGTTCATTGCCGCTTTCATACCGCTCGTGCCGCTTGCCTCCATAGGTCTGCGCGGCGTGTTCAACCACACATCGCCACCCTGTACCATCTGCTTGGCGATGTTCATGTCGTAGTTTTCGAGGAATATGAGCCGGTTTCTGACATCAGGGTCCTGCGTAAAATGGACAATATCCTTGATCAGCTGCTTACCGCCGCTGTCATGCGGATGTGCTTTGCCCGCGAAAATGATCTGAACGGGCATTTCCGGGTTATTGAGGAGCCGTTTAAGGCGTTCCGGTTGCCGGAAGAGCAGCGTAGCACGCTTATAGGTGGCAAAGCGCCGCGCGAAACAGAGCGTGAGGATACCTGGCTGAAGTACTTCGTTGGCGTACGCTACGTTGCGCCCGGATATTCCTCGACGTTCGAGTTGCTCCCGCAGTCGCTTTCTGGTAAAGGCGACGAGACGGTCCTTGCGTCGCTCATGCGTTCGCCACAATTCTTCGTCTGAAACCCGGTCGATCCTGTCCCAGAGTTCGAGATTCTCCGGTTCGTCGTAGAAGCGCGGTCCGAAATATCGATCTAAAAGTTCCTGCATTTCCGGGCTCAGAAACGTTCGGGCGTGAACGCCGTTGGTGATACTTGTGATGGGGACCTCGTCGGTGTGGAGTCCGGGCCAGATAGCTTTCCACATATCGCGACTGATCGCGCCGTGGAGCTTGCTGACGCCGTTGTTGTACGCGGAAAGCTTGAGCGCGAGAACGGTCATGCAGAATGGCTCCTGCTCGTCATTCGGATACTCACGCCCGAGCGAGATAAACTCTTCCCATTCGAACCCGGTCCCGCCGGTGATGCTGTCGAAATATTTCTTTATAAGGTCGATGCTGAATCGCTCGTTGCCGGCCGGTACAGGGGTGTGAGTCGTGAAAATGTTGGTCGGCCAGAGGGCCTGCATTGCTTCGTGCCGGGTAAGCGATGCGACTTCCCCGGAGACGAGTTCTCGAATGCGCTCGACGCCGAGAAACGCCGAATGTCCTTCGTTCATGTGTGTTACGGCCGGATTAATGCCGAGTGCTCGAAGGGCGCGAATGCCTCCGATGCCCAGAAGGATCTCCTGGCGAATACGATTTTCCTTGTCGCCGCCATAAAGCCGTGCTGTTACATTCCGAAACTCCTCGGCGTTCTCGTCAAGGTTGGTATCGAGCAGGTACAGGCTTATGCGCCCGATTTTTACCTGCCAGACCTGCGCAACGACGGTGGCATCCGCCATCTGCACGCTTATGCGAACGGGTTCTCCGTTTTTATCCTCGCAGCGGTCAACCGGCATATTGTACCAGTCGTTCTCGGGGTAGCTTTCCTGCTGGTATCCGTCGAGATTCAGGTACTGCTTGAAATAGCCTTCGCGGTAGAGAAGTCCGACACCGACAAGGGGAAGTCCCATGTCGCTTGCGGTTTTCATGTGGTCGCCGGAGAGCACCCCGAGGCCTCCGGAATAGATGGGCAGGCTCAGATCGAGGCCGTACTCCATGCTGAAATACGCGACCACATCCTTGTGGCTGCCTTTGTACCATGTTTCACCGGACTGATAGGTCTTGAGTCGTTCGTGAACGCGATTCACCGCTGAAACGTAGGAGTCATCACCGGCAAGCTCCTCAAACCGCGACTGGGCTACCATGCCGAGCGTTCGAACCGGATTCTGCTCGCTTGCTATCCAGGCATCGTAGTCGAGTCGCGTGAAAAGCTGCACCGCGTCGTAGTTCCAGCTCATCCAGATGTTGTGGGCGATAGTTTCCAGCGGCTTCAGTGATTCCGGGAGATTCGGGTGTACGGTAAATGGGTTTATGTTCATGACGAGGCAAACAGTAGCGGTATGGCTGAACACGTGTCAACGAATGCCGGAGATCTGGGGACGGAGGTGGGAGATCTGGGGACGGAGGTGTGGCAGGTACCGTGCTGCGCGGATGCGGGCACAAGGGTCGGGGCAGGTGCCCTGCGGATGCGGGGACGGAGGAAGGGTCGGGGCAGGTGCCCTGCGGATGCGGGGACGGAGGAAGGGTCGGGGCAGGTGCCCTGCGGATGCGGGGACGGAGGAACACGCGTCGAGATCTGGGGACGGAGGATGTGCTGCGGCCTCTCATGGAGCTGCTGAATCAAGTTTCGTGGGCGAGTGATCGGGTGCTCGTCACCCTCCGAGTGTGAACTCAGCCTCTGGGTGCTCGTCTACTATAGCGATAGGCCATACCTCACCCTCCACCTCTTCGAACTCACGAATGCGTTCAAGCGGCCGACTCAGGTCGCCTTCATGGGTGCGATGCAGGGTAATAACCACCGGTACAACGTGGCCCTCGCCGTCCTCGGGTGCCTCGCTCTGAAGAACACTGGCAATGCTGATACCGTACTCAGCGAAGACCGCAGCGATCTTTGACAGCGTCCCTGGGGTGTCGCGGAGTTCCAGCCGGATGTAGTAGCGGTTAGCAAGCGTCGCCGGCGAAAGCACCGACAGCGGCCGACCGTCGAAGCCTGCAGTGTCACCGAGCCGTGAAGCCTCCGCGAATACAAGAGGATAGGTCCCGCGGGCAACTGCCACCACATCAGAGAGCACTGCTCCCGCAGTGGGTGCGCCTCCGGCACCACGACCGTAATACATTGTGTGCCCGGTTACATTGCCATAAACGCTTACTGCGTTAAACGGGCCGGAAACCCACGCCAGCGGATGTGAGCGGGAAATAAACGCCGGGCGGACGAGCAGGCTGACTCCCTCGGATTGTCGCCGGGCGATGGCAAGGAGCTTAACTACGTACCCCAAGTGTGAAGCGTAGGCGACGTCTTCGCTGTTGAGTGTATCGATGCCTTCGGTCTGGACGTCCCTGGTATGGACAGAGACCCCGAAGGCCAGCGAGGAAAGGATGGCAAGCTTGTGCGCGCTGTCTGTGCCGTCTACATCTAAGGTAGGGTCGGCTTCCGCGTAGCCTTCAGCCTGCGCCTCTGCGAGCGCATCCGGATAACTGATGCCTGCGTCGACCATGCGGGTCAGAATGTAGTTACTCGTACCGTTTACAATGCCGTAGAGAGCTTCAATTTCATTTGCTACAAGCGCGTCATAGAGGGTGCGCACTATGGGAATGCCGCCGGCGCAGCTCGCTTCAAAGGATATACTCACGCCCTGTTTCCGCGCGAGCGCATACAGCTCCGGCCCATGCTCGGCCAGCAGCGCCTTATTCGCTGTTACTACATGCTTCCCGGTCTCAAGCGCCTCCTCGACGATGGATTTCGCCGTATCGATGCCTCCAACCGTCTCTACGACGAGATCTATCATCTCGTTTGCGAGAAGCGCGCTCAAATCATCGTATCGCAGGTTTTGCGGAATACCGAACTCGTTTCCGCGCGAAAACGTACGGCTTACGACCCCTCGAAGCTCGAGTCTGCGACCACTGCGCGCACTGAGGCGTTCGTTGTCGTTCAGAAGAAGCTGTGATACCGCTCCACCGACTGTACCGCAACCGACTACGGCTATTCCGAAGGCACTGTTTCCCATAAGCTCCAGATGCTACCGATGCGGACTGATATGGGTCAAGCTTTGATTGGCATTGCTCAAGGAGACCTCAATGCGCAGATGCAATACGCAGATGCGCTGGCCCGGCTCAGTACCGCGGGGACGGAGGAAGCACCGCGGGGACGGAGGAAGCACCGCGGGGACGGAGGAAGCACCGCGGGGACGGAGGAAGCCCCCTCGCGTGACCACCGTCCTGAAGCCGGGCAAATCCGATAAGAATTCTCTATACTATGAAGTGCTATGGTTCGAACCCACCGCAAGCTGACCATTGTTCTCGCTATAGCTGCCCTGATGCTTCCAGCAACTGAATACCTCGGGGCAGAGGGGGCTGAGGCGGCCAGGCGATTTCAGTCCGCGAATACGGGAAGCCTGACCCTCGCCGGGCGGTCGGGGGAGGTTTCTGTGGAACGCCGTGGCCGCATCCGACGCTTCTCGGTTACCGAAGGACAACCTGTGGAACCCTGGGACGTATTTCGAACGGGCAAGGGCGGGCGCGTGAGTTTTACGGCTTCAGAAGCGAGTTTTGTGCTCGACGAGGAAGCAACCGCTGCCTTCGATGGACGGCTGCTACGTCTCGTGCAGGGCCGCTTGATCCTTTCACCGGGTATTTCGGTTGCTACCGGGCCGGTTGGATCTGCAGAGCGAGTGGCATCTCCGGGCAGTTTTCCAGGGACGGAGGAAGCAGACG
>CAZMEV010000043.1:0-2380 GCA_964565375.1 uncultured Spirochaetaceae bacterium | reverse complement strand
AGCCCGGACTGTTTCACAGCAATTCCATTTCACTTAGCCCGGACTGTTTCACAGCAATTCCATTTCACTTGATTTCGGCCGTCTCGTCTGTAGAGTCGCGAGGTATTCCTCCTCCTCGCGTGTGACTTCGCTTACACCGCGGCTGGCAAGTCGCTTCAGTTTCACCGAGTGGTTTTCGGTGAAATAGAGTATCTTGCGTGCGTTCACACCACCGGTATCGGATGAATCTATCGGTATTCTCTCTGTTTGGAGGAATGTCATCGCAAAGTCAATATTGCTCTCCGGTATCGTTTTCCCGTTGGTTCCCGGGCGGACCCGGAGCACGCTGCCACCGCCAAAGACTTTGGCACGAAGACTCTTTCGCTCGGCGCCGGCCTTGAGCAGGCCGTTGATCAGAAGCTCCATCGCGTACATGCCATATTTGCCGCTGTTGCTTGTGTACATGTGCGATTCATCAAAGCTTGAAGGCAGCATGAAGTGATTAAGACCACCAATACGCTTGCTGCGGTCAAACATGGCAACGGCGATGCAGCTACCGAGTACCGTGGATATAATTTCATCCTCAGAGGTTACATAGAACTCACCGGGATGGATAGACACCATTTTTCGACCAAATTTTTTACTGAACTGTTCGTACACGTTTCTATTCCTGCGACGGTTTTGAACTTTTCATGTGCTACAGACAATCAGAACGCACTCAGCCAGCCGCAGAGCGCAGCGAGACGGATCCTTCCCATTGCGCCTGTCGAAGGCTAAAAGAGCGTCACTTCTCCTGAAGATACTCCCTGTTCGACTTCAAAGCCACCCAATTCGCCGGCGGTCGCCTTATGCGTGAAAATGGTGAACCGCTCTATAATTCCGCGGAGTCGCTCGCTTGCAAGCGACCACTGGTCATACTGGCTTTCGGCGAGTATCTGTTCCTTCTCTGCAACAGCTCTGTCTTTTACCGATCGAAGTTCCGTTTTCACCGACTCTATGGTATCAATTAATCCTTCGAGTTCGCTGTGATGCCCGCGTGCCTCCTCGAAAAGTGTGCGGAACCGGCTCGTTAAGGTTGCAAAGCCCGAAACAGAGTCACTGAGTGCTCCCCGCGCAGCATTCAGCTCAGCGTAGCGATCATTTACGCGTCGTATAAACTTACGCACGTAATCGGATTCCTGCTCGAATACTTCCCGTGCCTCGGATAGGACCGAAGCGGAGCTGTTCATAAAGCCGCTCGTGTGCTGGATGCTTGATGAAACATCAGTCTCGATTCGGGTGGTGAGCTCGGTCATTTCCTCAACAGTGTTACTCATTTCGCGAAGGACTTCATGTTTTGAGACTTCGATTCGCGAGTGGACGTCTACGCTTCTAAAACGGTTCACCAGGACCGAGAAAGTCCGCAGATCATCGTTAAGCCGGTTAACCTGTTTCATCAGATCTCGCGAGTGATCGGCGATCTTCTGTCGTTCGCGAATTGAGCTGTTCAGGTCACGCAGTAGCTCATGAAGTACGGCGGAAGACCGCTCATACAGCTCGTCAATTGAGTCGGTGGAGCTGTCTTTTCCTTCAACAAATGCTTCCTGAAACTCCACTCGATGCGTATCCAGTGACTCAATAATGCGGTTAGCCTCTGCGGATTTCTCGCGAAAGAGGGATACACTGCCTCGTATTCGCTCCGCGACTTCGTCGAGAATGGTCGAACAGAGTTCGGGCATCTGTTCGAAAAAGGTCAGCTCATCCAACGCTTCCTCCGTGGAGGATGTGTGCGAGACGCGGGTCAGCTCCTGAAGTGAGATAAGGACGTGATCAACCGATTGTTTTACCAGATCGTGCAGTTGCACCTCTTCCATTATGCTCTGCAGCGGTCTCTTGATCGTGCCTGCTTCATCGGCCATCGCTTCGATTTTGCCGGCGATGTCCGACAGTCCCTGCTGAAACGAGGTGAAACTTTCTTCAAGGCGCTCGGTTGCGTGTGCGAAGACATCCTGCTGCCGTGTGGCGGCTTGCTCCATTTCTTTTTGAAAGGTAGTGAATGTCTCGTGCAGATGAGCCCCCCGTACATCGATATTTTCGGTCATTTCGATGGTGGAAGCTGACAGGCGTTTGAGTTCTTCAGTGATATAGGAGAATGCTCGCCCGGCGGTACCCGACTTGAGTGCGACGGTCATGGCGTTGAGCGAGATAAGCTCCATTTCAATGGAATCTTCTTTAATCCGGGAAATAGTGGAACCGAGGTTGCTGAGCTGGGAAAGCGAGTTTCGCAGTTCGCTGAAAAGCTCCTGGTCGCGGCTGCGCATATGCTCGAATTGCTCGGCGCCCTCCGCGATTATTTCCCGCATTGCCACAATTGCGCTATCGATACCGCTATATTCGCCACCTCCGTCCCCGGTTTCCCCGC
>CAZMEV010000042.1:19902-25882 GCA_964565375.1 uncultured Spirochaetaceae bacterium | reverse complement strand
ACAAAACCGGCACTTTGACCGAGGGCAAGCCGAAGGTTTCCGGCGTGTATCCGCTCAACAGCTACTCTGAGGAACAACTGCTTGCGGCAGCAGCCTCGCTCGAGAGCAAGAGCGAGCACGTAATCGCGGAGGCCATCTGTGCCGATGCGGATGCGCGGGGTATCGCCTACCGCCGCCCGGAATCGTTTGACAGCACCGCGGGCCAGGGCGTGGAGGGCATCGTCGACGGCAGGCGCCTTCGAGTCGGAAGCCCGTCGATCCTCGCATGGCTGCCGGCGGAGGCGGTCGGCGCGGTTCAACAGCAGATTGACGAGCTGCAGCAACAGACCAATACCGTGGTCGTCATACTCGAAGAACGGCACACCGAGGGACAACAGTCGGGCTGGAGCGTCGTGGGACTTGTTGCCCTGCGCGACCGCATTCGCCCGGAGGCGAAGCGCGTTATCGCCGAACTCAAAGAAACCGGCGTGCATCACATTGTCATGCTCACCGGCGACAATCACACAACCGCCGAGGCGATTGGCCGCGAAGCCGGGGTGGATGAGGTCATATCAGAGCTTCTGCCGGCGGACAAGCTCTCCGCAATCGAGGAAATCGAAGGGCGCTACGGACCCACCGCCATGGTCGGCGATGGCGTCAACGACGCACCGGCTCTTGCTCGTGCCCGTCTGGGAATTGCCATGGGCGCGGCGGGCACCGACGTGGCGCTGGAAAGCGCCGACGTTGTGCTTCTCTCCGACGACCTGGAAAAGCTGCCATACCTCATGGCACTCAGCCGCTCCACGCGGCGTACGCTTGTCACCAATATTACGATTGCTCTCTCGCTTATCGGGCTGATGATTCTTGGTATCTACACCATAGATTTGCCGCTGCCGGTGGCGGTGATCGGGCACGAGGGCGGAACTGTCCTGGTCTCGCTCAACGGCGTGCGCCTTCTCATGTTCCGAAGGCGCCGCGGTTCACAGGACGGTAACGGGGATAAGTCGCAGCGCTCCGGTGAAACCGCGAAGGAGGCAGCGTAGTATGGCTCTCAAGAGCCCGCTTTGCATCATTGTGCGAGCCGCAGCAGATTGGTAGCATAAGCAAAGCTATGAGCGCGGACGATATCCGCTGGCTTCAGCGGCTCGACAGCTTTACAAACGCTCTGACCGAGCTTGAAGCGGCGATACGTTTACGTGAGCAGCGGCAACTCTCCCGCCTTGAAGCAATGGGGCTCATTAAGGCGTTCGAGTTTACCTATGAGCTCGGGTGGAACCTCATGAAGGACTTTCTGTCGTACGAAGGGGCGAATGACCTTGCCGGCAGTAGAAGCACCATCCGTGAAGCGGTTACGCGCGGGCTGCTGTCCGAAGCGGAGGGAAGAACCTGGATGGAGATGCTCCAGAACCGCAACCGCACCACCCATCTCTACGATGAACAAGCCGTCCGTGCCGTTGAACAGACCATCGTAGAGGAGTACCGGGAAGCATTTGCCGCTCTTCGTGCGACGCTTGACGCAAGGGCAGCCAACGAAAGGGCCGGCGAACATGGCTGATACGAGAGCCGAAACCACCGGGCGCTACCGGGAGGAAATTGTTCCGGTACTCAAGCAGTTTCCGCAGATCGAACGCGTCACCCTCTTCGGTAGCCGGGCAAAGGGAACGGCACGCTCGGGAGCCGACATTGATCTGGCACTTGAAGGCGATGAACTCCGTGACGCCCACCTCCCTGCCGTCTATAACGCAATTGACGACCTTCTGCTGCCGGTGAAGGTGGACCTGCTGTTACTCACCGATCGCACGAAGCCCGAGCTGCGAGAGCATATTGAACGCGTCGGCGTCGTGTGGTACGCGCGGTAGATATCGCGGACCAGCAGGGTCAGCCTGCAGGGCTTAGAGCATCAGCGGACACACGCAGTCAGGCCGCCGACGCCCACCAGGATTCGGTTACAGAAAGGTCGCGAAGCGCTCAGCCGTACTCAAGCACCTCCCGCTTAAGGTAATCGCGGTAGTCGGCGAGCTTTCGAAGCACCACCTTTGCCTGTCCGTCGAGGTCGGAGCGCTGCAGATGCTCGTCTATCTTCCGGCCGAAGAACGCGAAATCGGTGACTTTTTCACTCGGGGGCATGAGAATCCGTGAGGCGCAGAAACTTCGCCATTTTCGCCGCTCTTCGAACGAGAGGTGCTCTTCAAAGTTTCGCCATACAAAGCGGCGGAACAGTTCCGGCACCCTCGGATCTTCGCACTGCAACTGGAGCCGCGGAACGCTTTCGGCGTCGGCCCTGTGGATCCGTGCAAACTCTTCGCGATCCGCGTCGGGGAAAAAGCCGCCGGAATACAGCTGCAGCTCAGGATCCTTCGCTTCGCTCTCGGGGCGGCGGTCGTAGACCTGCGTGATCTTCTGCGTCAGGCGATGTTCGCCGGCCAGCATATCCGCATGCCTGCGACACAGCTCCAGGTCAATATTCAGTCGCTCGGCGGCACCTTCCCTCTCGAGTGCCGAGATCGGCGCAATGGCGGGGGCTCTGTTGACCGCCAGGCCGGTGACCGGTATGCGCTGTTCCTGCTGCTTCGAGAAAATCCGGGCGCGCAGCTCCTCCACACTCCCGTCGATAAGCGGTCTTGGATCATGCCGAAGGTCATACACGAGAACCTCATTCGGGTTCCGTGGATTCACCCCGAGCGGTGCGACGGCAGTGGTACAGCCTTCGGCCCGGGAGAACACCCGCGAGGTGTAGGTAAACGGCGTGCGCCGGTATAAATCGACAAGTTCATGGACCCGTTCCTTGCGCCGCAGCGAAAACAGGTATCGAAACAGTCGTGGCTGCTTTTCATGCAGTAGTTTCGCAAGGCCGATGGTTGCCCGCACATCGCTGAGCGCATCGTGTGCGCGCTCCTGTTCAACGCCATTCGCGCGAGCCAGTTCTTCGAGTTTGAATGTCGGCTTTCCGTCCTCGTTTCGAGGCCATTCAATTCCACTCGGCCGCAGATCATGGGCCGCCCGCATAACATCAACCAGATCCCATCGACTGTTCCCGCCGGAGTATTCCCGTTCATACGGATCGTAGAAATTGCGATAGAGCATATTCCGCACAAACTCATCGTCGAAGCGCATGCTGTTGTATCCCACCACGCACGTGCCGGGACGCATGAACTCCTCGCGAATGCGGGAAATGAATCGGTACTCGGATTCTCCATTCTCTGATATATCTGCCGGCGTGATGCCGGTAATCAGGCAGGAAAGCGGATCGGGCACATAATCGAGCGTCTGGCGGCAGTAAAAGACCTGCGGCTCACCGAGCGGTTCGAAGCTGTCGTTCGTACGAATACCGGCGAACTGGGCGACGCGGTCGAGTTGCGGATTCCGGCCGAAGGTTTCGAGATCATACCAGTAAAGGGTGTCAGCCATGCGCCGGCAAGTGTATACTGTAACAGGGGGACGGAGGAAGCAGTCACATGGGGATCTTCATGCAAACAACGGCCGGACAACGGTTTCTGAGGGAAGTAGCTGATGCGTACGTGCGCTCTCCATTGGAAGTCGCGCTGTTTCTGCTCGTTCTTATCGTTCCGGTTACATTACTCATTATTTATGCAAGTCATCGCAGAAGAAAAGAGCTTGAAGCGTGGACGAAGGAATCGTACAGCTTCTTCATGAAAGAGGCGGAAAAACGCAATCTCACCCCGAGTCAACGCAGTATCCTGTTCAGAATTGCCCAGCTCGGCACCAATCCATGGAAAGCCCACACCGTCTTTGAAGAAGAAGCCGTCTTTAACAAGGGCGTCAATGAACTGAAAGAGCGCAACGAGGCCGGCGACGATACGATAAGCGCACTGCGACTGCTTCTCGGGTTTACCCGCCACGGCGGCGTTCCCATATCGAGCGCAAGTCTGCCGGTGGGTGCGAGGGTAGCACTGGCCCGCGAGGGAGATGAATCGGTTGTGACCGGAGAAATCCGGGATCAGAAAACATCGAGCTTTGTTGTACTGCTCGACGAGGATTCAAGGATACTGCGGGAAGGAAAGCGTGTGCGAATCCTGTATCAGAGCGGGACAGGCGTATACAGCTTTCTCAGCGATATTCTGAAAAAGCGCGAACGACTGCTGGCAATGCGCCACACGGAGACAGTCGGACGCTCGCAGCGTAGGCGCTACTATCGAAGACGAATAACCATGCCGGTCGAATACGCTCTCGCGGACTCGGCAGAATACCGCGACGGAACGATCGTGGAACTTGGTGGCGGGGGCGCCACTGTTCGCCTGGCTTCAGATAATACGGTGCAGCGAGGTGACTTCTTATGGCTGCGATTCAATAGCCTGAGTGAGCGCATGCAGAGTTCCAATCGCAACAGGCGCCCCGTGCACCCGCGGGAAATCACCGCTGTCGCGCAGGTCGTACGCCTGAGCGCCGCGGGCGTGCACGTGGAGTTCACAAAGATCCGGGAAGCACTTCGCGACAGAATAATTGAGCACCTGTTTACTCACGCCAGGTCACAGACCAGCGAGTCACATCCCTCACAGTCAACAGACGCACAACACGCTCGCTGAACACCGCGGCATTCTCCTCAGCGCGGCCGCCTTCTACGGAGATCAGCTGCCCGGGTACCACTATTTCAAGATCTATGGCGGCGTTCCGGATAACCTCTTCAATGGGGCTGTCCTGCTCGTACTCCTCCATAGCCCACGCGAGGTATTCCACATATTCATCCTCGCCCATGGCCTCCGGCGGAAGCAGAAAGTCGACCGCAGACTCTTCCTGGACCGGAGAGAGACCGGTAATCTGCTGGACGCGTTCGTCATTCAGCTTGAGAATAAGCGTCCGCTCAACACCACCCTCGACCTCCGATTCCTCGAAGGACACAAGGCCTTCAACGCGATTCGGTCCTTCAGTCAGCACCTGCTGGATTTCGTCTGCTGCAACGGTAAGCACCAGTCGTTCGTTTTCCGGGATGTCCGCGTGGAGAAGCGTCAGACCCGGCTCCTCCTGCATAAGAAGGGCAAGCTGTTCGAGATCGAACGGCGACACCTCTCCGGGTTCCACACCGAGAACCCCGGAGAGATCCAGAAGATAGGCAAGCATTTCATCGGAAAGCCTGACTTCCATGTCGGATTCGGCCGAGAGGTCCGGATTGGTGCGGACCTGCTGCTGTACCGAGCAGGCCGTACCAAGCACAGCGACAAACATCACCGCCGGCGCGGCGAAGCGGGCCGCGAAGCGGAAAATCGACTGCCGGATACGGCCGTTTTGAACACCAACAGGGCCGGAATTACGTCTGGATATCATGCTTGCAGCATCGTAGCTTATATGCCCCTCAGAAGGCTATGGATATGCCGATTCCGAGCGGGAAACTGAGAGAACCGGAGACGTCGCTGGCGCTTTCGCGGATTGTGTCAGGAATTGCGGGATCGTCAAACTCCGCCTCCGCATCCGCTAAGGTAGCAGTATACCGCAGACCCGCCTGAGGTGCGATCGAGATGAAGTCGAAGATAAAGCGATAACCAACGTGGGCTTGCGCACCAAACGTGAGCCCTGACGCGCTTGCCGTAAAGCTGCTGTCATTTTCAGTGTAGTCGTACGCAATCCGCTCATACCCGAGCACAGGGCCGCCGCCGACGTAAAGTTCTTCGAGCGCGCCCTCAAGATAGTAGTTCACGCCGAAATCACTCTGCAGCGACCACCAGCTGAAGTTCTCGTCATAGAAGAACACCCGCTGGATACCCAGATTGTAATTGAAGTAGCGCGGACTGACATACGCGCTCAAATGGTCGTCGACTGCAAGCTCGTATGAGCCGCTGTAAAACCCGATAATCGGCGAAAACAGGTTCGCCGAAACAAGGTTGCGTGGCCCGCCGTCGCGCACTTTGTTGCCTTCCTCACCAACTCCCTGCGCAAGACCCGCCACCGCGGTAGCAAGGATCATACTGACCGCCACAACTGTTATTCGCTTCATGCACATACCCCTTAGAATCAGAAAATGAAAATCAGAAAATGAAAATCAGAAAAT
>CAZMEV010000042.1:17606-19802 GCA_964565375.1 uncultured Spirochaetaceae bacterium | reverse complement strand
AATCAGAAAATGAAAATCAGAAAATGAAAATCAGAAAATTGCGTCCCAAGAATTAAGCGGATCCACCCCGCCCCCGGTCCACGAACGCCCCGGTTCGAGGCGCACGTGGCCGCCACGCTTCGCTTTGGTCAAAGCGTACCGGTCCGGAGGCGGGGCAACGATCCTACGGATAATAACGGTAGACCGTGGTCGATGCGCGCCCGCGCGCCTCTACTGGCTGACCGCGGTACCTTCCACCTCTATCGTTCCCCAGTTAAGGAACGGCACGAACGCCGAGAGTATGTAGTCGACCGCGGTGAACCCGTAGTCTATTCGAAGGCTACGAACCGCGTTCGCATCGAGGCGGTCGAGCTCAGGATCAATCATTACGTCGATGTTTTCGTTGTACTGTTCGGTAATCGGAATCAGCGTCGGATGAATAATGTAAATGAACCCTTCTTCTGCCGAAATCTGTCCAACGTCCTCACCCTGGATGTCGGCATAGGATAGACGGCCGCTGTCCGAAGAGAAGGTCGTCATACAGCCGGAAAGCACCAGGACCGATGCCACCAGCACAAGTCCGAATATTGTACCTGTCTTTTTCATAAAGTCCCCCTTACGAGATGTTCATGGCGAGTCGCTCAAATGTCGATCGCCTCCATTTTCACGGTTCTACCGTCAACCGATCTATTTTTTTATCTAATGCTCCGTATCAGTCGCGTGGAAACACGCCTGTCTTATATCCTATGTGCAGAATCGGCTCACCCCGGTGGGTAACACCGCCTCCGAAACTGATGCCGCCGATCATTGAAATCGGAAGCATACCGACAAGCTTGGTATCAACACTTATACGCGGTTCATTCGGGAATCCGAAGACCAAATCCGACAAGACAAACAGGCCCACAGCACGCGCATTTGCGCGATTGAAGCGCTCAAAAAGCGGCACTTCTACGCCGAGCGCCGTGTACAGCGGCTGCTCAGGTTCCCATCCGACCCCGGCGCGAACGCGGGCAAAGCGGAACCCGGGAAAACCGTACGTAAATGTTCCCCCTGCCCCGCGCGGAGAAAGCCCGTCGATGAACGTGTCTTCGTCGGTATCAAGAAAACTCTGGTAGTGGTATGAGATTCCGAGAAAACTCGAGTCATAGATGTCCTCCGAATCGTCAGCGGCGACAGGAACCGCGATCAGAAGGACAAGCGCTAGAATGCCTGCAATTGCAGTGTTACGCACAGAGATGCTTCGATACATTTTATTCTCCGAGAGAGCATATCACCGAAATGATCCCGTCGCAATCAACTACCGAAAATACCACGAATTTTCCAGTGTATCAGCTGCACGGGTATGAATTGCCGCCTCCCGATCACGACCACGCTTGCCCGCCCCCGTGGCAAAAATGCGGCACTTCCGCGCATACTCTTGTGCCGCCTGAGTAACTCGCGAACTGTCAACATGAGCCGGTGACACGGTCCCCCAACGGGTACGGGGAAAACATCGACCTGAAGAATTCTTCCCATGAATCGAGGTTACCGCGTCGATCGCCTCTTTGACCGCCGCCGGCTCGGCTTCCCCACGTACCGCACGGGCCTCGATCATGTCGGCAAGCACATCGCCGAGCGCGCGAATGCGAAAGCCCTCGATCTGTGAATACATGTGCGACAGCTGCGGCCCCGCGTGATCCCGCTTTTCGACAAGCGGCTGTTCCACGTATGCGATCGGCTCGAACGCAAGAAGGCGAAGCGCAAGCTCGTAGTCCTCGGCAACCTGAAGGTCACCGCGAAACCCGCCAATCTCTGTGAACAAGCTTCGTTCAAGAGTCCAGGTCGATGGTCCCACAATGCACTTCGCAAGCGCATCCTGAAATATGTCGCCACGGCGCTTGTGGCGATGCCGGCGCTGGGAAATCTCATTGCCGTCGCGAATCCAGCGCTCGCGACAATGCACCATTCGCGCCCCACGGTGCCGGAGTTCCTCGAGCTGCGCGCGGATCTTGTCCGGATACCACAGATCATCCGAGTCGAGAAAGGCAATATACTCGCCCGTGGACCGCTCGACGCCCACATTGCGGGCATGGCCCGGCATGCCGGACCAGGGAATCCGATGTACGTGCACGGGGATTCTGGGGTGGTCGGCCGGGCTACGGGGTGCCGGCCTGTCGCCTGTCGGGTTGTCGTGGGCCGGGACGTGGCGTGTCGGGCCGTGGTGGGCCGGGGAGTGGC
>CAZMEV010000042.1:4891-17506 GCA_964565375.1 uncultured Spirochaetaceae bacterium | reverse complement strand
GTGGCGTGTCGGGCCGTGGTGGGCCGGGGAGTGGCCGCGCTGAGCCGAAAGCGCGGCGGCAATATCGTCGTCTGACCCATCGTCGATAACAATAACTTCGGCGTTCAGCCCCTCGAGCGCTGCGATTGCCGAGTCCACTGCCTGACGGCACAACTCGACGCGATTATGTACGGGAATGATCGCGGAGACGGTCGATTCTGCCATACAGCCCATACTACCCGTTCAAACGGCCATTACAAGTAATAAAAGTGATTGATTTCCAACCGCAACCGGTCATACATTGTATGCATGGAAGAACTAAAAGAACGCGAAGGTAGAAAATACTTCACCGAAATCAGTCCGAAGGCGTGGGAGCATCCGGCCGACAGAGCGGCTCTCAACGCGCTTAAGCAGGTCCCCGGGCTGGATGAAGTTCTCAAATTTTTTGTTGGTGGAACCGGGGAGAAGTCAATTCGACTCATGTTCATGGCCAGCTCGGTCAGAGCAACCCCGAAGCAGTTTTCACGGGTACATAAGATGACCGAGGAGGCGACCTCCATCCTCGATGCCCCGGACATGCCGGATGTATTCGTGACGCAGAGTCCTCAGCTGAACGCCGGCGCCGTCGGTGTGAAGAAGCCGTTTATCACGCTCAACAGCTCCATGCTGTCGCAGTTCACCGACGAGGAACTGCTCGCGGTAATCGGACACGAGCTTGGACATATTATCAGTGGCCATGTGCTCTACAAGACGTTGCTGTGGTTTCTCCTGAACGCCGGTATATTCCTGCTGAAACTTCCCGTCGGTCAGCTTGCAGTAATGGGCATTATCGCCGCCCTTCGGGAATGGGACCGCAAGAGCGAGCTCTCCTCCGACCGGGCAGGCCTTCTTACCGTCCAGGATCCGGAAGTCAGCCAGAGCGTGCTCATGAAGCTTGCGGGCGGCACTCACCTCGAGGAAATGAACCTGGATGAGTTCGTACAGCAGGCCGAAGACTACGACAAGGGCGACAACCTCTCGGACGGCGTGTTCAAGTTCATGAATCTCGTCTGGCAGAGCCATCCCTTCCCTGTCATGCGGCTTGCAGCCATAAAGAACTGGGTGGATGACGGCAGCTATCAGAAGTTCATGGACGGCGACTACCAGCGCCGCGACGAGCAGGAAAAAGAGGATATTCGCCGCGACTTCGAAGACGCCGCTCGCGAATACCAGGACGAGTTCAAGCGCTCCCAGGATCCGCTCGCACAAACCATAAACCGGGCGCAGGAAACCGCCGACGACGTTCGAAAGCGGGCCGAAGAGTTTTTCGGCAACATATTCGGCCAGAAGTAAGCCGGCGTAAGCGCGGGGCCCCTTAGGGCTCCGCAGCTTACGAGGAAGCGTGCCCGGAACAACGGGTAAGCACAGCAGATACGCGAAAGGAGCAGTAAGGTACCGCAGTGAAGCGAATCGCTCCGCGCAGTTTTTACAGGAAAAGCCATGATCGACGAAGGTGAAAAAGCACCCGAGTTCAGCCTTGAAAGTACCGAAGGACGTATCGTACGGCTGGCGGATCTCAAGGGCTCACCGGTTGTGCTCTATTTTTATCCGAAAGACGACACCCCCGGGTGTACCACCGAAGCCTGTTCATTTCGCGACGCCTACGCCGAGATACAGGCTACCGGCGCGAGCCTGTACGGCATAAGCGCTGACGATCTCGACAGCCATCATGCGTTTCGCGAGAAACACAACCTTCCATTCCCGCTGTTGAGCGACCCTGACGGCGACGTTGCAAAGCGATACGGCGCATGGGCGAAAAAGAAGATTTTCGGCAAGGAACGGGAGGGAGTGACTCGCTGTACCTTTGTAATCGGCTCTGACGGTACCGTCGAGAAAGTGTTTCCCAAAGTCAAACCCGAAAACCACGCCGGAGAAGTGCTTTCCGTGCTCGCTGGGTGAATCCCGGGCCCGGAGGACTCCCACTTCCGCCCGCGAACTGAATCACTATAGCGCTGAATCACTGAAGCGGAATCAGGCGTGCTGTCCATCGATAAGCGGAAGCTGACACGCTCCCCATCAATCTGGAGAACCAGGTGTTCTCTAGCCCCCGTGCAGAATACCGGCGATATGCCGTAAAATAGATGCCGGTATGAGCACCAGCGAGCGTAGTCCGCGAGTTCTGATTGTCGAAGACGATGTTGATATTGCCGCGGCCGTGCGCGATCACCTCGCCGGCGAAGGTGTTACAAGTGAGCACTTCACCAGTATGACTCCGGTCACGAGGCGGCTTGAGACCGGCGATGTCGACGGAATAATCCTCGACATTATGCTGCCCGACGGTAGCGGACTCGACCTGTGCCGCTCGCTGCGCGAGTCCGGATGGACCCTTCCCATTCTGTTTCTCACGGCAAAGAACGAAGAGGGAGACCAGATCACCGGTCTCGATGCGGGCGGCGACGACTACGTAACAAAACCGTTCTCCTCGGCGGCCCTCACCGCGCGTGTGAGAGCGCTGTTGCGCCGGGCGAACGTGTACAATGCCGGCGGGGAAAACGACCGGGAACTCCACGGCTCGGAGTCAGGAACGCTTCCCGGCTATACCGAAGGCGTATCGGCGGGCGAACATGCGGGCAGCCTGCAATGGTCGGATTCCCGGGACCTGCCGCGGGTAACGCTCGGGTCCCGCGAGATCAACTTCGCCGCAAGCGAGATCCGGGCAAACGGCGAAGGCGTGGACATGACCGCGAAGGAGCGGCACCTGCTTGCCGTCTTTGTCTCCCGGCCGAACACAGTGCTCACCCGCGATCAGCTCTTTCGCACGGTCTGGGGCGATGCGCATCATGGGGATCCGGGAACGGTTGCAGTACATGTGCGCCGGCTTCGCGAGAAGCTCGAGGACGATCCTTCGAGTCCACAGTATCTGCAGACAGTTCGGGGACTCGGGTACCGCTTCCGTCCGGACACAGGAGGTTCACCGTGACAGTCGCACGACCAGGGAGATTTCGCGGGCTCCGAAGCCGAATGCTCGGCATGTTTGCGGTGGCAACGGTGGCATGGATTCTGATTCTTGTCGTTGCGGCTGTCGCAGGACTCAAGGTGGGCCTCGGGGAAGGCATAACCGAAACGCGGCGAACCTTGTCCCTTATTAACTGGTCCCGAAGCACAATAGCCGAGATAGAGACTTCGCTTGAATCCGGCACCGACATTACCGAAATTGACCGGGAGATTCTTCAGAGCGACCACGAGCCGAGACCGAGAGTTCACATTGTGGACCCGGAGGGTATCGTACGTGTCGAAAGTGAAGGCGAGCATGAAGACCGGCGCCTGTCGACCACCGACATTCTCGAACTCATTCCGGCTAGCGACCCGGCCGAGCCGATTCGCGGTTCGGGTCAGCAGATCCGGGTGGACGGAGAGCTGTGGGGCTACTTCATCGTCACGTTTCCCGAGGGAGCAGAGCTTTACCGATTCGTGTCCGAGCCTGAACGGCTGGGCACCGCGGTTTCCCACGCACTGGTAACCGGACTTGTTATCTCGCTTCTGGCTGTCTATCTCAGCTTCTATATGTTCGCCCGGCGGCTTGTGCATCCATTGCAGCAACTTGCCCTTCAGGTCAGCCGCATAAGCGACGGCGAGTTGCCGGCACTGCAGGACTGGCCTGAGCGCGGTGATGAAATTGGAATTCTTGCGGGGGCACTGAATCAGATGACCGAGGCACTTGCCCGTTCCAACGAGCATCTGCGCACCGAAGATGAGAGGCGAAGGTTAATGGTGAGCGCGCTCGGCCACGATCTTCGCACCCCCGTGGCGGCAATCATGTCACATGCTGAAGCACTCGAGAGCGGCGCCGCGAGTGCTCCGCAGACATCTCTCGCGACAATTCGACGCCGCGCAGAGCATATTCATCATCTTGTCGATGACCTGCTCGCATATGCGGCGATGGGCCATAGCGCGGAAACCACTGAAGCACGCATTGATATCGCTGAACTCGCCCGTGAGACCGTAATATCCATGCTGCCCCGTTTCGAAGCTCAGGGCATAACAATAGATGCGGATATTCCCGAGGAGCCGGTTTTCGTCTCCGGATCACGGCGGGCGATGCAGCGAACCTTTGACAATATTCTCTCGAATACGCTCGAACATGCCGCGGAGGCCACCATCGTTCACATTTCCATTTCGCAGACACCGGAAACGGTACACGTCAGGATGTACGATAACGGACCGGGTGTTCCCGACGATATGGATATTTTCGAACCATTCAAGAAGGGCTCTCCGTCCCGCTCGGGCCACGGAAGCGGTCTCGGCTTATCGGTGGTGCGTGAAGTCATTCGCGGACACGGCGGACGCTGCGGCGCCGAGCGTCGACAAACAGGCGGATCTGAAATATGGTTTGAGCTTCCAGGGCAATCTTCATGAAATACTGTACACGCTTCCCGCGCTTTCTGTTTGTAGCAACAGCACTGCTTTTCTTCGTTCTGTCCGCCGGCCTGCTTTCGGCCGACGACCCGCCGACCGACGACCCGGCTGTGGATGAACCCGCTGAAACCCCGCCAACCGACGCCCCCGGGGAGTCGACACAGGATCCAATCGCCGAAGAGGAAACGGCAACGCTCGAGATTGTCAACGCCGGCGACCACGAGCTGCTCATGCTCTTTGTTTCTCCGTCCGACAGCGATTTCTTCGGCCCGGAGGTGCTCGGCCATGACAACACGCTCCCTGCAGGTGACAGCCACACCGTGCGCGTACATGCGGATGCAGAGTGTTTCGACTATGACGTTTTCGCGGTAGATGTCGACGGCTTTCCGGTGTACTCGATCCGGGCCGTGTGCGAGGGGTCACACGAGGAAATCCGCCTCGGGGAAAAAGGAATTCTCGAGGAGCCTGTAGCCTTCGAACACTTTATCCGTGTGGATATAACCAACACCCGCGAAGAGGCGATCACCTCCCTGTTCGCTGCTGCAACAGACAGCCGGTATCGGGGGGCGGATCTCCTCGATAACGGCGGGCGCCTCGAGCCGGGCGATACAAAGCGTTTTTTCCTCGCGGACACCGAGGCTGTCGAATACAACGTCTTCGCCCGCCTTGACGACGGCAACACGCTGGCTACCCAACTGAATCTTCACGAATTCCGCAGGCAGCAGATAGACAGAATCTCGGTCGAGATCCATGACGCGCTGCCGGCCGAGTAACGGCAAGTGCTATCCGTCTATTGAAACCAGGTCCGTAAGCTCCTCAGCCACGCGATTTCCCCTGATGCGTTCTATATCGAGCAGGGTAAGGAAAAGGTCTGTCAGCGCCTCTCCAATGGCGTTTTCGCTTTCCCGGAGGTCACGCCGAACTTCGTCGACCTCTAGTTCGGTTGCGTCATCGATTTCGGCGAGCGCCTCGATGTCGGTCAGGCGATCGGCCTCGAAATCCCTGTCGGCCTGCAGTATGTCGAGTCGCTCTACCACTATGTCGAGCCGCTCGAGCGCGTCGGCGAGATCATCCCGTGCCTCCGCTTCGGCTTGCCGAAGCTCAAGCTCCGCCAGCTGCATGGAAAGCGCATCCGAGCGTGCCTGGTTCTCGCGCCGTCCGCCGTCGTACAACGGAATCGAAAGCCCGAGAGAGATACTCCAGTCGAACCGTCCGTCATCGTCAAACAGATCGGTGAACGCACTCGAAACGTCTGTTTCATCGTCCCGCTGTTCAGGATACCGCCGCGAGACATTTCCGAGCACGCTGAACTCAGGAGCGCGGTCAGGAGCATTTGTTATTGCTTCGTCGCGAGCCTGTTCCACAGCAACCCGGGCACGACGGACAGCCGAGTTCTCCGATACGTCCCAATCGCCGCGAGCGGTATCTTCAAACTCGGAGAGGAGTTCCTGTGCTTTGCCCTGGATGTCCACATCCAGATCAGCCGCCCGTGCAAAGCTGAACTCGTCAGGCTCTATTGCTCCGGCCACAAGCCGCTCGAATGCCCGCTCGAGACCGCGAAGCTGCTCGCGAAGCTCCAGAAGGCCCTCGCGAGTACGATTTTCCTGCAACCTGATACGCAGAAGCTGCTGCTCTCCGGCAACACCGGCCGCCACGTCGCTCTCAGTCTCCTCCACTCGACGGCTGAGAATACTCCTCGAGAGCTCAAGCGTTTCGACGGATGTTCGGACATCGGCTATCGCAAGGTACAACTCGACGGCGGCAAGGATACTTCCATTCTCCGCGTCACGCTCTGCCACTTCGGCATTTCTCAATCCCACGCGTGCTTCACGATCTATGGCACGCCCGATGCGGACGTCGACCATGCGTCCGTCGACGAACACCGGTTGACTGAACTGCAGCCCCACCGATGGCTCGAGTTCCCAGCTGGTATCGCCGATACTGTCCCCGTCACTGTCTATATCCCGCAGGGCACGCGCTTCAAGACTGCCTTCGGTTGAAATGCGGCCACCGGTGGGAAGCGACTGGGAAAAGCGCAGCGATCCGCCGGTTGACTGCGTACGCCTGGCGGTCGCAGTCTCGCCGGGCCCCGCGTCTGCGCCCGGCTGTGACCCACCGCCGCCTTCGGGCACTTCGATCCTGCGTTCGCTTATACCGTACGGTTCGAGTTCGAGGTCGACCTGCGGTCCGACGCCCGCGCGTGCACTTTCGTATCCCGACAGGGCGCGCTCACGTTCGAGTTCCGCGCTGCGGATATCCCGGTTCTCGCTGCGAACGGCCTCGAGAACATCCTCAATGTCGAGGGTCGGACGATCCCCGGCAGCCGCGAACGGAAGGGGGGAAACCATCAACATAAAAAACACAAACGACCCGGCAAGAACCAGCCGTGAGCGTCCATAATGTGTTGTGCCGGTTACCTTAAGCATTCGCGGTTCCTTTCTTGCGTTTGCGATCATACAGCAGCCCATACAGACAGGGGAGCACGACCAGGGCGGTAATCGTACTGAAAATGAGCCCGAAAATAATGGTGCTCGCCATGGGGCCCCAGATTACGCTTTCGCCGGCGAGCCCGAGCGCTGTAGGCGCCAGGCCGGCAATCGTGGTCAGCGATGTCAGAAGAATCGGTCGTAAACGGACGGTGGCCGACTCCACGATCGCCTCACCGGTATCATAGCCATCTTCACGTCGCTCACGGATAAAGCTTATGAGCACAATACTGTCGTTTACGGCGATTCCGGCAAGTGCGACCGCGGCGTAAATGACGATGGAGGATAGCGCTGTTCCGCTTAAGACCAGATACAGCACAACACCGACAAACGCGAACGGAACGGCGAGCAGTATAAGAATAGGCTGCGTGTAGCTCTTGAACTGGGTCGCGAGAATAATATAGATCGCGAACACCCCAATGAGAAGAATGCGAAGTACGTCGAAAATGAGTCTCTGGAACTCCGCGAACTGTCCTTCCGTTTCAATGTCGACATCGGGGGCGACACCGAGAATTTCCTGCTCGTACAGCTCATCCACCCGCTCGTCGAGCGCACCGAGATCGACTCCCTCCAGCGCTTCAGCTTCAATGGTCACCTCGCGACGGCCGTCGAATCGCTGAATACTGGCGAACACCTGCGAATCCTGCACTTCGGCAATATTCGAAAGGGGAATGCTGCGTCCGTCACCGGTCGGGACGCCGAGTTCGAGAAGTCGCTCTACCCGCATTGGATTTCCGAGCGCGTATGAGACTTCTACCGGTGTTTCTTCGTTATCCGAGAAGATGCTTCCGGCCGATCGCCCGTCGAACGCTGTGCGGATGAAGTTACCCACCGCAGCGCGGCTGAGTCCGTATCGTGCCGCTTCCTCATCGTCCACGAGCACCCGCAGCTCAGGAGACGAGACCTCTAGATTATCGCGGACATCGAAAACGCCCTCGGTCGTCTCGAGTTCCGTACGGACAATCTCGGCAGCCGCAGAGAGCTGGTCGTAATTGTCACCGAAGAAGCGGTACACGATGGTGGGGTCTGTCGGTGGCCCGGTGGCCTGCCGACGGAAACGCACATTCTCGGCACCGGGAATATCGGCGGTGAGCTCTTCGGCCTCTTCGACTATTTCGAGAACGCTGCGGTCGCGACCTTCATCCAGCTCTTTGAGATCCACCACCAGCTGGCCGACAGTCGGTTCGGTGACGTTCTGATCTTCTCCGGCCCTGAAGCCGACGTAGGCGGTAATCGCCTGGTATTCCCCTTCGCCAACCAGAGGTTGCAGTCGCTCTTCGAAGCGACCGACAACCTCGTCGGTCTTTTCAATCGGGGTCCCCGGAGGCATATCAATTTCGACAAAATACAGACTCGCATCGTCCGCGGCGAAGAAATCCTGAGTCAGACGACCGACGAGACTGAACGAGCCGACCATTACGAGAACCATCGCAAGAACTGCGAAGCCTCTTCGCCGGTAAATTCGCGAGAGCATGCGACGGAACAGATCTCTGAGCCGGTCAAAGAACCGGTTCATGTAGGTCGATGAGCCCTTGCCCGGCCAGTCAGCATAGTGCGACGGGAGAAACACGCTCGCCTCAAACGTACTTGCAAGCAGCGCAATGGTCACGGTTATGGGAACAACGCGGAGGAAGCGCCCGATGATGCCCGGCAGAAACGCCAGCGGCAGAAACGCGGCGATTGTTGTCATGGTTGCCGCCCAGACAGGGCCTGCTACCTGATTCACCCCGTTGATTGCCGCTTCCTCACGCGGCAGGCCGCGCTGTTCAAGTCGATAACTGTTCTCGACAATGACAATCGCGTGGTCGACAATCAGGCCGAGAACCAGAACAAGGGCAAAAAGCGAGTTCCCATTGAGCGTTTCACCGAGCAGCTCCAGAACCACGAAGGTGATACCGAAGGTAACCGGAATGCCGATCGCCGTGATAAGCGCATTTCGCAGGCCCACGAACAGCAGAAGAATGACCACAAGCAGCGCGAGTCCGAGAAGGGCGTTCGAAACAAGCACATCTATCGACTGGTTAATCTGAATCGTGGAGTCGTTAATATAGGAGACGGACAGCGACTCCGGGACAACATCCGCGCGAAGCTGTTCCATCCGCTGCTTCACGTCATCGACAATGTCCACACTCGATCCGCCGGGTACTTTGGCCACCCGGAGACTTATACTCTGCTCTCCGTTAAACCGAGCCGTGACCCCGTCGCGGTCATAGCCCTGCCGGACCGTGGCGATATCGCCGATCCGCACAATACCCACGTCCGCCTCTGCTGTGCCGCCCTGCTGTCCACCGGCTGCGGCCTGACTACCTGATCCCGCGGTCCGGACCACCGCCGATTCGAGGTCCTCCGCCCGTTCGACTTCGCCGACGGTACGAAGCAGAAACTGCCGCGAGGGCGTAACGAGACTTCCGCCCGGCACCGTCACGTTGCGGGCTTCAACAGCCTGAACAACCTCATCGATACTGATGCGGTACGCTTCGAGAAGTTCCGGTTCCGCCTCGACAAACACCCGCTGTTCGCGGGAACCGACAATATCGACATCCGAGACGTCACGGATTGTCGAGAGGCGATCGGAGACGCGTTCAGCAGTACGGTTGAGCGTCTGGTAATCAGTGTCTCCGTGCAGAACCACCTCGATTACCGGCAGGAAGTCGTTTGAACTGAATTCGCTGATATCTTCCTGCCCGACGCCATCCGGAAGATCGAGTGAAGCGAACCTGTTCTGCGCATCCTGAAAAACGCGGTCGAACTCCCGCCTTGTAATATCCTCCTCGAACTGCAGCGTAATGGCAGCAATGCCGTCCTGCGTCTGCGACTGATACGTAGAGAGCCTGTCGAGCCCCTGCATCTCATTTTCGATCTTCGCGGTAACAGTCTCTTCGATGTCCTCGGCGGAAACCCCGGGATATGGAACGGTTATGTTGATGAAGAAGAACGGCACCTCCGAGAACTGCTCCTGCGGGAGCCGCCCTGCGCTGAACAGTCCAAGTACGAGAATGAGAATGGAAAGGATGTTTATGAGGACCGGATTGCGAACCGAAAAATCACCGAGCGTCATTCAATCTCCTCGCTCGTTGCGATAACAGTACCCTCGACTGCGTCCCCGTCCCGCAGTCGCGACACGCCCGACACTGCTAGCCGCTCCCCGGGCTCGAGGCCTTCGGAAACCACGGCCCTCGGACCGAGTCTCTCGGCGATAAGCACCTGGCGGACGTGAGCCTGTCCATCGGAGAGTACGAATACTTCCGCGGTTTCACCAGGCCCCGCAGTCGTTGCACCGACGCCGGTCCGGATGGCAGCAGCAGGGATCAGAATGCCTGTCGTTCCCTCTCCGGTATCAACAACCGCACGGGCGCTCAAGCCACTTCGAATCATCCCCGTACAGTTGCCGTTGCTCCACTCGATACCGACCGTAAAACTGCCGGTCTCACTGTCCGCCTGCGTTCCCACAGCCGCAACCCGGGCATTAATCGTTTCATCGCAGCCACGCACCTGGACCGACGCGGTCAAGCCCCGTTCGATGCCGGCAATTTCGCGCCGGCCGACCGAAGCGTTCAAACGAACATCCGACATATCAACAATGCGGGCGACCTGAGCTCCGGAACCTAACGAGGCCCCTTCATCGATATCCGGGCCGATAGCGGCTACCCGTCCGGATATCGGCGCCGTAATCGTGCGCCTGTCGAGCGCATCCTCGGCCTGAGCCACCTGCTGTTCAGCCCCGCGAAGATTCGCCCTCGCACGGGACACCTCAGCAGCAGAGGCGCTGCCACGCTCGCGCCTACTCTCGGCAGATTCAAGTTCACTGCGCGCTGAGGCAAGATTCTCTTCCGCCTGGGCAAGTGCAAGTTCCTCACTGCGGCTCGGTAGTGCAACGAGTACATCGCCCGAGTCAACCTCGTCGCCGAGATCCACCGCTACCCGCTCTATGCGGCCCTGCGTCTCGGAGGCCACCGAGGCCTCGCGGGTCCCGCGAATGCGCCCGGTCATCGTTACCTGCCCGCCGAGCCGGCCTTCGACGACCTCGACCGCTTCCACCGCTCGCGGACGGTCGGCGGAGGGATCCACCTCCTCGTTGTCATTCTCACCGCCGGGAGCTCCACACGCTCCCAGGGTGAGCGCGACCAGTAGTATAGCCGCAGCGTTATACCTGCCGCCTTTGCCGTTTTTCCTCATATCGCATGAAAATAATACGGCAGCACGCTCAGAGCTACAAATTGATGCGAAATAAATGATTAACGCTGCATTAAATTACCGGTCACCAGAGTGAATGTTCACCAGATTGGGGGATCGCGACCTCAGCTCAGAATTACTGTTCACCAGATTGGGGGGCCCGAGTGACTGTTCACCAGATTGGGGGGACGGCAAGCTCAGCTTGAAAGGCGTATCCCTGCCTTGCGCAGCGCCTCCGGCAAATCCGCCGCGAAATCGACCACCTCGTCGCGAGCGGCGGCAACCGTCTCTCTCCAGCGGCCGAAGTCGAGCATACCAACCTTCGCAATACCGATACGCCTGTAGTAGTCCGGAGGATTGTACTCCTGTTTAACCGCAACAATGCGCTCGCGCATAATTCTGAGCGTCCCCACAACCATTTGACTGAACTGTGGCAAATCGGTCGGATGCTCCGGCTGATCATCCTCAGACAGGTGCAGTGCAATTACGAAATCACACTCATTCTGAATGCGGTCATATGGCAGAGCATTCATGATCCCGCCGTCGATGAGTACTCGGTCGTTCATAACAAACGGCGAAAAAATACCCGGGATGGAGATACTCGCGCGGATTGCGTCGGCAAGGTTACCCTCTTTGATGACCACTTCTTCGCGTCGCCAGAAATCCACGGCAACCGCCCGGAACGGAATACGGGTCTCATCGAACGTGTGTACCGGCAGGATACGCCGAATAAACTCGTGCGCCTTCTGCCCCTTAAGCAGACTCCCACCCCGCAACTGAGGGTCGTACGCTTGAAGCTGCGGAAGACGCCCAAGCGACTCCATAGTCTCGATCATTTTGGACGGCGACACGCCTGCGGCATAGAGCCCCCCGAACAGTGCTCCCGCGCTTGAACCAATGACCACCGACGGCCGCACGCCCATATCTTCAAGCGCGGCAAGAAAGGGAATAAATGCAACACCCTTCGCACCGCCTGCCGACAACGCAAGGCCAATCCGAGGGTTGCGGTTCTTGAAAATCGTACTGATGACTCGTGATGTCGCCAAAAGCTTCCTCTCGTCGTTACCACTCAAACATTCGTTACCACCGAAAAAACCGGCGCATGCGCCCCGGTTGAGCCCACCCCGGCGTGCCCGCGCCTCCGGCATGATACAGTACCTGCTCGACTTGAGGCTGCATAAGGAACTCGTGCACCCGCCTCGCTTCCTCAAGACAGGAGAAACTCATCGAGCACTGCAACGCCTGATTCGGCGCCCACCGGCCGATAAACATTCGCGGCGCGAATACATGCGCCCCGTACGCCGGCCAGACAAGCTTATAATTGGAAAAAGTATACCGGCCGACCCCCAGAAGCGCCCACCATATTCCCCGTCGAATCATACCCTGAAGGACAGTTCCCTTTCGTCGCTCCAACCGCTCGCGATGCGCCGACAGATACTTCCAGGCTCGCGGATATTCGCGCACCAGCCGCTCTTTCGATAGCGGACGCCCCGTCTCCGAATCATACGGGAGGAGAACCCAGCGATTCGCCGGCACCGTCTCGTCTACCGCATCAGCCACCGCATCAGCTACCGCATCAGCC
>CAZMEV010000042.1:1755-4791 GCA_964565375.1 uncultured Spirochaetaceae bacterium | reverse complement strand
CTACCGCATCAGCCACCGCATCAGCTACCGCATCAGCCGCCGTATCGTCCGCCGTATCGTCCGCCGGCTCTCCCGCCGTATCGCCCGCCGGCAGCTGGACGGCTGCAGGTGGGCGCACCCGGAACAGCGCCGCATCGATCAGGGGATACAGTAGAGCCGGCTCCACGTCCGGCGTCTCGCCGGCGGCAAACATGAACACACCATTTGCACCACAGGTGTTCACTCCCTGTCTCGGCCTGCTGTCACAGGAGATCCGGAGGGGCCGCACCCCGCCGGCTTCGCTTTCCGCGTGTACCGGCAGCGCCTGCGTGTCGCTTCCACCATGGCCGCTCGGCGCTTCGCTTTCGCCTCCAGCGTGTACCGGCGGCGCCTGCGCGTCGCGGCAATTCCAGCTGAACCAAGCAGCCACATACCTCGTATTAACGGACGCAAACACCCGCTCCGCGGTGAGATCGATGCGCTCGCACAGCCCCGGAATATCCTGTTTCTGCATGCGCGCGAGAAATGGGTCATGCGCACCATCTGCTGCAAAAATACTTGCCGGCAGAAAAAACGCGGCACAGCGGTCGTCAGCGATCGCCGGCTGAGCCGGCGGGCGTTCGGGCGTTGCCGGCGCGAATGGATGAGCCGCAGGGCCTTCGGGTGTCGCCTGGCCGGCACCATGAAAGCCCTGGCCGGCACTTCGCCTGTCTACCAGCATTTCTGAAAGTGCGCGAACAAGGACGAGCGCCGAAAGATCGACGCGCGAGTTACCCCACAGCAGCGAGCGACTGTCGCCCGTCAGGCCGTAGCGGACGAACAGCGGCTTAAGCTGTTCGCGATACTCGGGTGAAAGATCCGGGAATCCCACCCACGGCGGATTTCCAGCCAGAAGATCGACCCGAGCCGGCAGCGGGTCAAGCAGAAAATCACCTTCGGTCACAGTATGACCGGATACCGAAAGTCCGTATACTTCATGCACCCGCCGGAACCACGCCTCGATGAGGCTATGATCGAGTTCCATCATCGTGAGGCGGTCGAGCATCGAAGCGGTCACTTCGATTCCGCGCTCAACAGCGAGCGCAAGAAATGCTTCAAGCACATGTCCGGCACCCCCTGTGGGGTCGAAGACACTCGCCCCAGCCAGCCATCGCTCGAACATATGGCCGGAAACAAGTCGCTTCGCCCACGGTAAGGGGGTCAGCACCTGTCCGGGCGGACGCGGCCTGTCAGCGGCATGAGCGTTCAATCCCGCTTCTTATCCTCGTCCACCGATTCGAGACTGCCCAGATCATCCTCGCCGGCCGTTGCCGGGCCGCCCTCCGGACCACGTTCCGCCCCGTCGGAAGCCTGCGCTGCCTGCGTTTCAACATCAGCCTCAGAGCTCTTCCCTCCGACAATTTTCACGCCGGGCAGCAGCGTTACCGCGCTGATCCACAGCAGCACACTGGAAATCGCATAGACCGAAAGAATAAGGGCGGTCGGCATCGGCGCTTCGGTCAGCGAATCGTACAACCCCGCCCCGCCGGCATTAAGCGCGACAAACACAATAAGCGCAGTAAGCGAAGCCATTGAGAAAATCCCGGTCGTTCGCTTCTCGGGAACAAACAGATTCGTGGCGAAAAGCCGGGCCAACGTGAAGTTCACAACCACCAGCACCACGTTGAACAGTTGCAGGGTCGCGTCGGCGCTCAGATCATTGAACGAAAGATTCGGGCTCGCGGCAATCATGAGGAATCCGCCGATGGCCACACCCACATATCCCATTGCCGCAACGAGCGCATATCGGGACCCCCCGACCGCACGTCGCACATTCCCGTCGCGGTCCGCAGCGAGCTCCTTGCGAAGCGACAACCGGTCCCAGAGCACAAGCAGAATGCTGAACGCTCCCGTCTGAATGAGCAATTCCGGCAGCACCATCAGGTGAACGTCGACACTGAGTACAGTGCGCAGGAAGCCTTCCATTGATGCGGCGCCTGCCACAGGCGATGCAATAATCCCGATACCCACCAGCATGAGCCACAAGCGCAGCCAGCCCATCCGGCGCGCGACGAACATATCCCAGATCGGCCAGATAACAATCGCGAGAAGCACGCCGCGTATCGGTTGCAGAAAAGGCCCCGCGAAAAGCCACGGCGAATCCATCTGTCGAAAGACATCCGAAGCGAGAGCGTCAAGGCCGGTTGCCGCATCGAGCAGATAAATGACACCGACCGATGCGAGAATATATGTCAGCGTATGTACGACGACAACCCGACCGGCGAACGCCGGAAATGAACGTTTCATACCCTACACTCTACACCGGCACGGGTGTTCGTACAAAGCACCTCTGTTTTTTAGATTGATGTTTTCCCCATGGTCCGGCCGCGCGCAGATCGATCGCGGCCGGACACAAGGTTTATCAGTCAGCCATCTGCTGCTGGTGAATGATCTCCGAAACCATATCGTTCAGCTCAACCGACAGTTCCGGATCCTGAGCAATTTCCTGCGAAAGCTGGTTGTACTCCGCTTCATCCATTCCGTGTTCGGACATGAGCGCTTCAACCTCTTCGTTGGCCTGCTGCTCGCGTTCGACAACCTCCTCAATCACATCAGCAAACTCATCATCATCCACCTGGTCAGAGATGTCTCCCTCAGGTTCGCCATCGGGCCCCAGAAGGGAGTAATACATCTGCAGAAACTCCTCGTATGGAATTCCTGCTTCTTCGACGATCTGATCAACCTCCTGCTGGGTTTGCTGTTGCACAATGACCATCTCGGCCTGAACGGTTGCAACCTCTTCGAGCTGATCACGCCCGATGTCGGGAGAATCGGCGCCTGGAGTCATTGGATCCTGGGCTCCTGGATCGGTCGGGTCGGCTGGTTCCATAGGGTCGGCGGGTTCCATGGGGTCCTGCGCGCCGGGGTCTGCCGGGTCGACCGGTTCCATGGGGTCCTGGGCTCCTGGATCGGCCGGGTCGGCCGGTTCCATCGGGTCAGCGGGTTCCATGGGATCCTGGGCACCCGGGTCAGCCGGGTCAGCGGGTTCCATCGGGTCGGCGGGTTCCATGGGGTCCT
>CAZMEV010000042.1:0-1655 GCA_964565375.1 uncultured Spirochaetaceae bacterium | reverse complement strand
GGGTCGGCGGGTTCCATGGGGTCCTGCGCGCCGGGGTCAGCCGGGTCAGCGGGTTCCATGGGATCCTCGGCGCCTGGATCGGCCGGATCGACCGGTTCCATCGGGTCCATCGGATCAGCCGGCGGAGGCTCCGCAGGATCTACCGGGTCCATTGGATCCTGGGCACCGGGATCGGCCGGATCGACCGGTTCCATGGGATCCTGAGGCTCCGGATCAACTGGATCCGCCGGTTCCATTGGATCCGTCTGTGCCATGGTCATGGCGCTCGTAAAGACAAATGTTAATGCCAGTATCGCTGGTATTATTCTTCGAAGTTTTCGCATGGTGATCCTCCCGAATCCCATACACGCTATCGTGGATGAGTTCTCAGCACTAGCAATCGGGATAGAGGACCAAAACGAGGGAAAGAGGCAGTTAAGATTTCTCAAAGATTCTTTACTGTTCACCAGATTGGGGGAAAATGCCCTCTAAATCGTCGTAAAGACCGGGGTTATGCGACGATTTACACGATTTTCTCTCACCGGAATTCCATGTACACACATCTAATTTTGCTGCTACGACTCTGCCGGCACTCCAGCGGTGGCCGGGAACGGCCCGCCGACTGTAAAACCGCCTACGCTGCCGCCACGTCTGCGTGGCGGGAACCACCGAGCCTCCCGAAGGCGTCGCCGGCGGAAATAGCAATATTATTCATGAAAGTATATGCCCTATTCGCGGAGTTTTAAGCCATTTCCCCCAATCTGGTGAACAGTAACTACGGACTGAGTCGGAACGACTATGTGCACCCGTTCATCGACATCAAACGATTTGGGCGCAAGGACCGGGATATCTCCGAACTGCGTTTCTACCCGATACTCGTTCAGCGCTCCGCGAAAAATGCTCCGCCGTACTCTGCCGGGAATAGTGGTATCCACCGGTGTGCAGGGCGGCTCACGCGTTTCCGAGGACTCCTCGTCGAGGCGTTCAGCGTGATTGGAGCCTGCCGGGGAACTAATGCGAATATCCTCCGGGCGGACGCATCGGCTTTGTGCGGTGTCGAGGAAGTAGATGCTGCCGAGCGTCCGCGCGGTGTAGGCGCTGCCCGGATTCCGGTACAGGTCGGACGGAACACCGACGTTGTCTATCACCCCGTTTCGCATAACCGCGATACGGTCGGATATGGCGAAAGCGTCGGCTCTGCTGTGGGTAACAAAAATCGTAGGTATGCGAAGTTCGCGCTGAACGCGAAGCACATACTCGAGCAGCTCTTCTCGCCGTTCGCTGTCGACCGCGGAAAACGGCTCGTCGAGCAGAAGCGCCTTCGGCTGTCTCGCAAGCGCGCGCGCTACCGCGACCCGCTGCTGCTCACCGCCGGAAAGTGTGGCGACACTCCGGGTCTCAAAGCCGGGGAGCCCGATCAGTTCGAGCAGATGCGTAACCCGCTTCTCGCGATCAGCCCGTGGAACACGGTGAGCCCGCAGACCATAGGCGATATTTTCGGCGACATTCAAGTGCGGAAACAGCGTGAAATCCTGAAACACATACCCGATATCCCGAAGCCTCGCCGGACGGCCCGAAACCTCCGTGTCGTCGAGATAGAGTTCCCCGGTGTCCGAGTATTCAAAGCCGGCGACGATGCGCAGGGTTGTTGTTTTGCCCGAACCGCTCGGCCCCAG
>CAZMEV010000041.1:19494-26211 GCA_964565375.1 uncultured Spirochaetaceae bacterium | reverse complement strand
TGCATTTGCCGCCGGTGAGGGCGAAGAAGCTCCGCAGGAAGTAGAGCTTGGCTATGTTAACTGGGAAGGCGAGATTGCCGCGACGTATGTCGCTGCGGTTCTCCTCGAGGAAATGGGCTACGACGTGCAGACAACTGACGTTGACGCTGCTCCGATGTGGACCGGTGTCGGCGCTGGTGATCTCGACGCTCACCTCGCAGGCTGGCTTCCGGTTACGCACGAAGCATATCTCAACGAGGTAGAAGGTCAGGTAGAGGAGCTCGGTGGCCCGCTGCTGGAAGGCGCACGAATCGGCCTCATGGTTCCCACGTATGTGGACATCGACAGCATTGAAGAGCTGAACGAGCATGCTGACCGGTTTAACAATGACATCGTCGGCATTGAGCCGGGCGCGGGCATCATGTCTGCGACCGAAGAAGCGCTGGATGTATACGACCTTGACGACATGACTCTCGTTGAAAGCAGCGATGCCGCGATGCAGAGCGCGCTCGCCGATGCTTACGATCGGGAAGAGTGGATCGTCGTTACCGGTTGGACTCCTCATCCGAAGGAAGGTCGTCACGATCTGAAGTATCTTGAAGATCCGGAAGGCGTCTTCGGTGAAGTTGAGTTCGTCCAGGGCTATGCTCGCCAGGGCCTGCAGGAAGAAATGCCTGAGGCCTTTGAACTTCTCAGCAACTTCTATTGGGAAGTTGAGGATTTCGCCGAACTGATGGAGTGGAACGCCGAGGGCGATCCGTACGAGAATGCTCAGCGATGGGTAGAAGAGAATCGCGACCTTGTTGAAACCTGGATGCCGTAATTGTTCCCAGCGCTTTAACTGATCCGGACTCGCCTTCAGGGCGAACCGGATACAAGAGTCGCGAGTGCATTCATTGGAACGTGGGAACAGGTTCCAATAGAGCACGAAGGCCATGCCTCTTACGGGGTATGGCCTTTTTTTTTCCGGGGGATGACGTTGAGAGTATTGCTGTGTTGTCAGAGTATGTACGGTATGTATTCGGTTCCCGGGTGTGCCCTGCCGCTCCCCGGCCGGGTGCGTCTTGCGACTCCCCGCCCGGGCGTGTCCCAGCCACCCCCGCCGAGGCCATTAACAGCGTAATTCCGCGAAAACTGGTCCTCGGTTCTTAACAGAGCGAGGCCGATTGTGTAGGCTACAGCATCCATGGCCGGTCTGATCCCGGTGTCGCCGGGTTTCACTGGATCCACAAGTATACAGGGGGACAGTCAATGAATCTCGAGTCCATGTTCCGTGTACGCGAACACAACAGCACCGTTCGCACTGAAGTTCTGGCAGGGCTGACAACGTTTCTTACGATGGCCTATATTCTCATCGTAAATCCTTCCATCCTTGGCGATGCCGGAATGGATGCCGGGGCAGTTTTTACCGCGACGGCGATATCTTCGGCCGTAGCCACGCTTGTAATGGCATTTGCCGCCAATCTACCGATCGCTCTGGCTCCGGGAATGGGGCTGAACGCGTTCTTTGCCTATACAGTGGTACTCGGGATGGGCTTTCCGTGGGAGATGGCACTGGCTGCAGTCTTTATCGAAGGTGTTATCTTCATCCTGCTCAGTGTCTTCAACATCCGGGAGGCGATCGTTAATTCGATACCGCTGAACGTCAAGAAAGCCGTATCGGTGGGTATTGGACTGTTTATTGCGTTTATTGGTCTGGAGAATGCCAACATTATCGTGCCCTATGAGGGAGCGCTCGTTCAGCTCGGCGATATGACCGCCCCGGCTCCGGTACTTGCCGTGATAGGCCTGCTTATAATCGGGACACTTCTGGCCATGAACGTAAAGGGAGCACTAGTGCTCGGAATTCTTGCCGCGACGGTAATCGGGTTCCCGCTCGGTCTTACTGAACTGCCTTCAGGAAGCTGGCTACCACCCTCACTTGCGCCGACCTTCGCGGCCTTTGACTTCTCGGCCCTCTGGAGCCTGGATATGCTTATTGTAATATTCACGTTTCTGTTCGTGGATATTTTCGATACGGCCGGTACGCTCGTCGGGGTTGTGACAAAGGCGAATATGCTTGAATCGGACGGATCGGTGCCGAAGGCGAAGCAGGCACTTCTCGCCGACTCGGTCGGAACGACGGTCGGCGCCCTTCTCGGTACAAGCACGGTCACCTCCTACATCGAGAGCAGCGCCGGAATCGCCGAAGGCGGCCGCACCGGGCTCACGAGCGCAACGGCGGCGGTCCTGTTTCTACTTGCGTTGCTGTTGTCGCCACTGTTTCTCATGGTGCCTTCCGCAGCGACCGCGCCTGCCCTCGTAGTTGTCGGGTTATTCATGGCTACGCCGATCAAGAACATTGACCTGGATGATTATACCGAAGCGCTGCCGGCCTTCCTCGCGATAATAATGATGCCGCTGGCCTACAGTATTTCCGACGGAATTGTATTTGGGATTCTCTCCTATGTCGTGCTCAAGGTAGCGACGGGGCGCTTCCGCGAGGTGCCGAAACTCTCCTACGCGCTTGCGGTGCTCTTTGTGATCTGGTTCATCGTGGGGTAATAGCACGCCCCGGTGCAGAACGTCCGAGCGCAGCACGTCCGTGTTGCGCGGACTTGTCCGGCGGACGTGTATCATATGGCGTTCAATTTCGGGAGACAGATGACGGGCGTACTGGATAGTAAGCTTCGAATTCGAAACTTTGTCATAACACGCAGTTTAGGGTACAATGCTCTTTCTGTAAGCGAGGTAGTGCTATGTCGAATGTGCTGGAGCGGATACTCGGACCGAAAGTGAACGGAGTCCGTGTTGTGCCGCTGATGGCAAAGATAGTTTTTATCTTTACCATCTTTTTACTCATCTCCAATTTCTTTTCCAATTACGTGAATCTCATGCTCAACAGGGGAGAGCAGATCCGGCTGCTCAACCAGCTGCTTGTCAAGGACGTGACCGACCTCCACAGGTACGCTCAAAACCAGCGGGAACTGGTGGATTTCACCGGAGACGAGCAGGCTGCCGTCATTAATATGGAAAGTTCCGCCGCAACCCGGTTCGAACTGGAAAACAGTCTTGCTGTCGGAGTCGGCGAAGACGGGTCTACGCTGTTTAACAGCGGTGGTCCCGATATCCTGGAGCAGGAGTTTCCCGATGAGGCAGCTCTGGAAAGAATGCAGCAGCGTCGAGCGGAGGGCCGCGACGAGGGACGCCTGGATTTCACCATGAATGGAGAAGCGTATCTTGGTGTCTACGCGTGGCATGGTGGCTGGGACGCGTTTCTGGTTCGGGCGGAGCAGGAGCATGAGTTTTATGCGGGCTCACGGCGGATATTCTACGAAGTTTCGGCAATAATTCTGCTGATCACTGTCATATGTGTGGGTGTTGGAGTATTTGTCCTTCGCTACATTTTACGGTTTGTACCGGCCATTACCCGCTCAATAATGCAAATGCAGGAGCAGCAGCGTATCGAACAGGTGGATATGCGCGGCGCTCCCAACGATGACGTTACTTACCTCGGGATCGCATTTAACAGTCTGGCCAGCACGATCGACAATCTCATGGGCATTTTCAAGAAGTTTGTGGCTCGGGATGTGGCTCAGAAAGCGTATAGAGAACGTGAGATTCGCCTTGAAGGTCAGAAGCGGGAACTTACCGTGCTCTTTACTGACATTCGCAGTTTTACCTTCATGACCGAAACCCTCGGTACCGACATTATCAAACTTCTGAATCTTCACTACGACCAGGCTATACGCTACATCCACGACTATAACGGTGATATCGGGTCGATAATCGGAGATGCTCTGCTGGCGGTATTCGGCACTATCGCCGAAGAGGATGAAAACAAGTCGTATCATGCCATACGCTCGGCCTACAGGATACAGGATGTGGCCGCTTCGCTGCGAAAGAAGATGCATGATCGTCGCGAGGAGATCCTTCGCACCCGTGGTTCGCTTACGGAAGCAGAAGAGCAGGTCTATCAGGCGGTTCTGCTTCAGGTCGGCGTGGGTATTGACGGCGGTGAAGTATTTTACGGGAACATAGGCAGTGAGGAGCGCATGGTCAACACGGTCATCGGTGATAATGTGAACTCATCGGCACGGCTCGAAGGTCTGACGCGGTTCTACAATACTCCGATTATCGTTTCCGACTATGTAAAGGATGAGGTCGAACGGGAATACGCCGATTACTTCTTTCTCGAACTGGATACGGTCCAGGTAAAAGGAAAGACTGCAGGAAAGCAGGTGTATTGGCCGATTGAGCGTGAGTCCATAGACGACCACTTTGAAAAAGACCTGAACGCGTTTTCTCAAGGGCTGCAACTGTATTACGAGGGGGATTGGCCGAGAGCTCACGAGGCATTTCGTGAGTGCACGCTTCAGATAGCGGATATCTTCGCCGAGCGAACGAAGGATAAAACGGCACCATCTGACTGGAATGGCATATGGACGATGACAGAAAAGTAACGGAACTTGTAGAACAAAGTAAGCTTGTATTTCTCCGTGAAGCTGTAGAAGAGTTCAGACGGAAACAGCGGACGTACGATCTTGAGACCGAATTTGCGAAAACCCGCCGGAACCGCACGGCTGTGGTTCCGGGAGTTATTCTCGCCATATTGCTGGTTTTCTCGATCAGTGCAATGGCCGTAAACTTCTACATCGAACAGGCTGCGGCGACTGTTGAACTGGATTTCGACCAGTTCGAGGACATTAATCTTCGGGAGGTTCTCGACAGCTGGCTTCAGGTGGAGCGCAGCATTGAAGAGCTCGAGACAAGTATAGATGCTCTGTCTGAAGAGCGCGATTCCCGTATCCGGCTTGCCGAACGTACCGGCGAACGCAGGGTAGCGCTGCTTGAAGTGACCGATATGGATCCGGCAACCCGGGACGAGGAAATCTCGAACGTCGAATCGGAAACCGAAGAACAGGTAGCGGCAATCGCAAACGACTACAATCAGAGAATCGAGGAGCTACAGAATGAGCTCGCGGATCTTCAGCAGCGTCAGGAAGAGGAGTTCGACGAACAGGAAGTCGAGGCTGCACTTGCTCGGCGGGAGCAACTCGAGGAACGGGGCCGGCTACAGCGTCTGGAACTGGAAGAGCAGCAGGAGTTCTTTGTTGAGCGCCTGTCGCAGTTGCGAGAGTCCTATGAAGATGAACTGCAGTCGCACGACGAACACTCCGAGGAGCTTCGCGCAACGCTCATTGAGCAGTACGAAAGTGAAATCGCTCAGCTTGAGGAGGAGCATGCAGAGGAGATCGAGGAGCTTATACTGCGGTATAACCCTGATATGTCCGATGAGGACATCGCCGAGCTTCTCGAGGCGTCTCTGCCGGAGGTTCCTTCCGGGCGTTCCTACCGGGAAGTTCTCTCGAGGACTGGAGCTATATCCGAGGCAGACTATCGGGATCTTCAGCAGATGGTTTCCGAGCTTGAACAGATCATCGGCAGGTTGAAGGAAATCCCCTACGAAAACAGTGTACCTGCGGCGCTTGAACAGCTCGAAGCGAGAGCGGGAGCGGTGGCAGGAGAATATGATCGCGTGTGGGATCGGCTGGCCGACAGCTATGAAGGGCTTGAGGCTGAGTTTGCAGAGCGCGAACAGGAGCTTGAGGACGAGCTGGCCCGCACCCGTCGCGAGGCCGAGGAAGAGCTTGCGCAGACGGAGGCCGAATTCGAGCAGGAGCTTGATCAGAGGACCGGTGAGCTCGAGAGTTTCGAGTATGCATTCGGCGAATTAATTGTCGAAGACCGGGAGAGCGGGTTTGTCGTGGATGCACGTGATCCTTCCGAGATTCACATTGTGCTCGATCGAATCCGGGACGTCGAGGAAGGTACCGAAGGCGTCATCTTCCGTGACCCGGAAGGATATGTGGCAGATATAAGCTTTTACGAGCGCGATGGTCGTATTCTCGCGAGGGCCGGAGACATTGCCGAAGGGCGGACAATTCGACCCTTTGACCGGATTCTGATTCAGGTCGGAGGAATTGGGGGACTTGACGATCTCCAAGTGCCGGCCGAGGAAGAGATGTTGCCGCAGGAAGATCCCCCCGCTTTGGACGGTCAACTGGAGGAGGAAGACGATGAACAGGCGGAGTAGGTTGCCGCATCGAACGATTGCTATAACCGCATTGGTGGCTTCATTGGTCTATGTGCCGGTATATACTCATGCTCTCGAGGATACACGGTATGAGGTTATCGACCGCCGGGAGGACGATGAGACTATCCGCCGAACGGTCCGCGATGATGAAGGCAATGAGTTCGAGCTGCGCAGTGCCGAGGAAACGCTGAGCGAACGCCAGAGGAGTATTCTCGATGTCATCACGCGAACGGTGTTTTCTCTGGACTCACTTGAGGTTGAATCCATGAATGTCCTGTTCGTCGAAGATCGCGCCGACATTCTCGTGGTGCCCTCGTCTCTGGAGTTCGAGGGAGAAGAGCTTCGAAGCTATGTGCCGTCGGGACTCAGTTTTACGTTCGATCAGGTGCTGGAGTACGACTTTCGCGTCCTCGTGGACGACTACTTCATGCGCTTCAGCGGACAGTTCATAGACGAAGAGCAGTTTCTCTCCCGTCTCGCAGATGCAATAAACGATCCGGTCGGGTTTCTCGAAAGTCAACGCCCGGAGCTTCTCGCTCAACGTCTCGATGAAGTCGAAGAGGCTGTCGCCTCATTGAGCGATGCATTTGAGGATCAAGCTGCGGAGCTGGACGATACACGTGCCGAACTGGACGATACACGTGCGGAGCTGGCTGACACAG
>CAZMEV010000041.1:0-19394 GCA_964565375.1 uncultured Spirochaetaceae bacterium | reverse complement strand
CTGGACGATACACGTGCCGAACTGGACGATACACGTGCGGAGCTGGCTGACACAGAAGAAACGCTTGAGCGCACCCGGCAGGATCTCGCCGAAGCGCGCGCCGAAGTCTTCGACCTGCGATACGCGGTCCTGGCGTTCAATAATGCGACCTTTTTCGGACGCGACAGACCCATTGACGAACAGGTTATTGATCGGATCGTGGAGCTTCGAAACCGCAATCCGGGTATCGAGCGCGACGAGATTCGTGACCGCCTCTCGGAGGAAGGGCTCGATGCATCTCGAAACGAGGTGGAACTTGTTCTCGCTGTATTCTTCCGGCATTTCGATTAACACTTTGAGTCAAGGATAGTCTGCAGCTGTAGAGCATTGTGAAACGCGTTGCCGGCGAAATGGTTGTTAAATGCGATAACGATCGTGTCCACTTCGTCGGCAATCGTCAGGGCATTATCAGCGATATTATGCAGTTCACTATCGGAGTAGCGGTAGTAGTAGCGGGATTCGTTTGTGCCGGTCCACCAGTGCTCGGTGTTTCTTCCATGAAGACGTAAGTAGCCGATCGATGAGGTCGCTCTGGGGCGAAAACGGGGTAGATTTCGCAGGGGTGGTAGATCCGGGCAGACTATCGCTGCGTTTCTTTCAGTAAGCCCATCGAGCACGCGCGTCCTGATCCAGTCTGTATGCCGGAACTCTACGGCCGGCCTCGTGTTTTCACATACTTCGAGCAGATCGGCCAGGTAGCGACGGTTTTCGATACTGTATTTGAAACTGTAGGGAAACTGAAACAGTGTTGAAACGAGGGAACCGGAGTCGATCATCGGTTGGAGCGCCTGCCTTAAGTGAGTCGCGTTCTCTTTCCACGAATCCGCTCTATCGTGGGTAAGCGAGCGGTGAGCTTTGACGCTGAAGCGAAATCCTCGAGGAACGCGGGACTGCAGCTTCGAAAGCGCCTGTTTATCCGGCATTCGATAGAAGGTGAAGTTCAGCTCGACCAACGACAGATGCTGTGAATACCAGTTGAGCCAATCCTGCGGAGAAAGCTCTCCCGGATAGACAGTGCCGCTCCAGTCACGGAAAGAATAACCGCTTGTTCCCGTAAGTATTTGTACCATGGATAGTTCTCTTGCACTGCAGGGGGGCTTGATACGTACCTGCCGACCGGTATAATTTCAACGTCAACGGTGCGGGTATTGATGCTCTGTCGCCTCTGCTATAGTATGCAGCTTCACAACTACGCGACACGATAACTCCCTCCCCCTGATATTAGTGAAATTTTCGTTCGCTTTCGAGAAGAGGTCGATGTGATATGAGTTCACAGAATTTAGAGAAACGACGCAACATAGGAATCAGCGCGCATATTGATTCCGGTAAAACAACGCTTACTGAACGTATTCTGTTTTACTCGGCAAAAATCCATCAGATTCACGAAGTCCGTGGAAAAGACGGTGTCGGAGCCACAATGGACTCAATGGAGCTCGAGCGCGAGCGCGGAATTACCATTGCAAGTGCTTCGACGAATGTCTCATGGCATGATTACCCGATCAACATCATCGATACTCCCGGGCACGTTGACTTCACCATCGAGGTGGAGCGCGCACTGAGAGTTCTTGACGGTGCTATTCTGGTTCTTGATTCGGTTGGTGGTGTTCAGAGCCAGACCATTACCGTTGATCGGCAGCTCAACCGCTATGAAGTCCCGTTTGTCGCGTTTGTGAACAAGTGCGACAGGACCGGCGCTGACCCTGTCCGCGTCGGAAAGCAGCTTGAGGAAAAGCTCGGGCATAACTCGGTCATGATGCAGCTGCCCATCGGGCTCGAGGACAAGTTCGAGGGAATTGTTGATCTTGTAAAGATGAAGGCTCTGTACTTTGAAGGCCAGTTCGGTGAGCAGGTGGTCGAGTACGAAATCCCGGATAATCTCAAGGCGGAAGCGCAGGAGCGACATGAGCAGCTCATGGACGCAGCGAGCATGTTCAGCGATGAGCTCGCCGAAGCCTACCTCGAAGGCGATTACACCGTTGAGCAGATAATCTCAGCTGTTCGAGTCGGCACGCTTCGTCGCGAGTTGCTTCCGGTATTTCTTGGATCTGCCTACAAAAACAAGGGCGTGCAATCGGTACTCGACGCCGTGGTAAACTACCTGCCGAATCCGACTGAGGTTTCCAGCCGCGCGCTTGATCTGAACCGGAACGAAGAGGAAGTCGAGCTTTACAGTGACCCGGAGAAGCCCACCGTTGCCCTTGCGTTTAAACTCGAGGATACTCAGTACGGTCAGCTTACCTACATCCGGATATACCAGGGGTCGCTGAAAAAGGGTGATGAGCTGTTTAATACGCGGGCTCAGAAGAAGTTCAAGGTCGGGCGCCTCGTTCGTATGCACGCAAGTAAGATGGATGACATCACGGAAGCTCCGGTCGGCGATATCGTGGCACTGTTCGGAATCGATTGTGCCAGTGGTGACACCTTCTGTGACCCGAGCCTGAACTATTCAATGACCTCCATGTACGTACCCAACCCGGTCATTTCCCTGTCTCTGAAAGCCAAGGACAGGAAATCCGAAGAAAACATGGGTAAGGCGCTCAACAGGTTCAGTAAGGAGGATCCCACCTTCCGCACATATGTTGACAAGGAATCCAACGAGACCATTATTCAGGGTATGGGTGAGCTTCATCTGGACGTATACGTTCAGCGAATGCGCCGCGAGTACAAGGCGGAAGTCGAAACCGGACAGCCGCAGGTAGCGTATCGTGAAGCAATCAGTCAGATGGCTGAGTTCGATTACACCCACAAGAAACAGACAGGTGGCTCAGGGCAGTTCGGCCGGATCGCCGGATACATGGAACCGTTGTCGGAAGGCAATTATGAGTTCGTGGATGAGATCAAGGGTGGCGTAATTCCCAACGAATATATACCCAGTTGTGACAAAGGGTTCCGCCAGTGCATGGAAAAAGGCACGCTTATCGGCTATCCCATTGTCGGCGTTCGGGTGGTTATCAATGACGGAAGTACGCACCCGGTCGACAGTTCCGATATGGCGTTCCAGCAGGCAGCCATCGGATGTTTCCGCCAGGCATATCCGAAGGCAAAACCAATCATTCTCGAGCCCATTATGAAGGTCGTTGTGGAAGGCCCAACCGAGTTCCAGGGCAACATTTTCGCTACCATAAACCAGCGGCGTGGCGTTATTCTGGCATCGTCCGAGGAAACGGCGTTTTCCGTTGTCGAGGCGGAGGTCCCGTTGTCGGAAATGTTTGGATATTCTACCGTTCTGCGTTCGCTGACGCAGGGTAAGGCAGAGTATTCAATGGAGTTCTTGAAGTACGGAAAGGTTCCGCAGAGTGTGGCCGAAGAGTTGAAGACGCAAATCGAAGAGCGTCGCAAAGCTGAAGCCAAGCAGTGAGTGTGAAGGAGAGCTGTTATCATGGTTAAAGAAGAGCTAATAAAGCGCAGCCCGCTGAGAATACTTGAGCGTTCCACTCACGGCGGGCTGGTACCGGGTTCGATTGGTGTGATCGCTTCGGAGAAGGGTGTGGGCAAGACCGCCTGCCTCGTCCATATTGCCACCGACTCACTGTTCCAGGGTCGACACGTTATTCACGTCAGTTTCGCCGGCAAGACCGATCATATCATTAGCTGGTACGAAGATATTTTCAAAGAGATTGCGACGTGGCAGAACCTTGAGGGTGCCATGGATGTTCACGACGAGATCATCAAACACCGCGTGATCATGAACTTCAACCACGAAGGGTCAAATTTTGACCAGGTGTTGCGCAGTCTTAGAGCTATGATTTCTGATGGCGGTTTCAAAGCCGACATGGTCGTTATTGACGGACTCGACGTCGGAAGTCTTGACCGCGAGAGCATGGATCTGCTCCATAACTTTGCCAGGGAACTCGGTGTAACCGTATGGTTCAGTGCGACTGTTCACCTCGACGATCCTGAAGCAGACGAGCGGGGCGTGCCGTCGCGGTTGCAGCATGTAGTCGACGACATCAGTGTGCTTATTACGCTGACCCCGGACAAAGAGCGCTATGTGCACCTCAAACTTATCAAGGACCATGAAACCTATCCCGGAGGACAGGATTTAAATCTCAGGCTTGATTCCTCGACGATGCTTATTGCAGCAGAAGATGGCTGATTGGGTTCGGTGATATCCCCTGTCTGCGCCTCACACTGGCAGTGGCGGCAGACGCTACAGTAGTAACAGGCCGGCAGGTGCAACGAGACGGAGCCAATGAGAATGCCTGTGCAACAAAAAAGCCTTCCTTGAGGAAAAGGAAGGCTTTTTTGCGGCGTTTTCTTATACGTGCGTTTGTTAAAGTTAGAGGGATTAGAGTTCCTCGTCGAGATCCTCATCCTCTTCGTCAGCCGGAGATTCTTCCTGAGCCTGCTGCTTGGCTTCTGCCTGTGCGGCTTCGTGGACAGCCTTAAGACGATCAAAGATCATCTTCTCGACTTCCTGTTTGTCCTTCTTTAAAGAGAAACTGATCTCGTCGACGAGCAGCTTGAGTGCGTTGTCAAAAAGCTTGCGCTCAAGTATCGGGAGCTCTTTAACCTTACTCCTGTGATAAAGCGATCGGACAACTGTGGCGATATCTTCCACGCTGCCCTGTTTCAGCAGGTCATGGTTCATCTGATACCGCATTTTCCAGTCGGCGGTTACCGGCTCATGCTTATCGGACATGCGCTTAAGCGCCTGTTCGGATTCCTTCTTGGTGACAATCGCCCGAATACCCAGTTCTTTGGCCTTCTCGACGGGCACCATAACGGTCATGTCTGAGACTTCGAGATAAATGATGTAATACAGGAGGTTCTTATCGCCAAAGGGGCGTTCCTCAATGGACATAACCTGTCCGACGCCCTGCAAAGGATACACCAGTTTCTGGCCCTCCTTGAAGGCGGTGGTCTGTTTGGCTTTGGAGCTCTTTGCCATAGAGCTCCAAGTATAGAGGAAAGCCTTCCAGCGGGTAAAGCCCGCTGACGCCACCACTCATTCTCAGCTCATGTTGTGGTTGCGCTTCATGCAATCTCTTTGTACCTTATAGGGGTGGGTAAACGAAGAAACCGGCTTATACAGGAACTTATCTCGAGCCTCTCGACCTCATTCATCTTCGGAGCCCTCTGGGCGGTAAGTGGCTCCGGAATCTGGCTGTTCATAGGCTTGTTTGCCGGTGTCTTTCCCGCGCTCGGAAGCGCCGGGAAGCTGTTGGCCGACATGAGTGAACAGCGGCGTCTCGAGCGGGAAGCCCCGAAAATGGCCCGCGCGCGGCAGGAGAAAGAGATTCTTCGGGTTGCGAAGATGGAAAACGGGCAGATTACCCCGGCGGTGGCTGCGCTTCGAACGAGTTGTTCGATTGACGAGGCAGACTCGATTCTGCAATCACTTGCTTCGCGTGGATTCGCGATTATGGACGTGGACGATTCGGGCAAAGTCTTCTACGCCTTTCCCGAGTTCAGCCCCGCCGAAACCCCCCGGGAATCTCAATCCGGCACTCCGGCACCGGAAAACCAGCCTGAAGCCTCCGACGAATCATCACAGCAGTCTTCTGATAATATTCGCCGGGGCAACTTCGGCTGATCAAGCTGCCCGGTTACGTGGCCGGACCGTCAGAAGCGGATCAAGTCGGGCGCTGGTGCTTCCGGAGTACGCCGAAGATATCGAACAGGGTGAATATCGAGCGCGTTCGGGAACCAGCCTTCCACCGAATCAAGATCAATCAGGTTAAATGCGGCAGAATGGCTGATCGGGAGAATGGTTCCGGATTCAAGCAGTAACTGCTCCGCTTCGGCCATGCGTTCAAAGCGCCCGGTGCCCTCCAGGGGAATTGCCTGCTCGATCAGCTCGTCATAATCCTCATTCCGAAATCCTGCCTCGTTCAGATTGCTGTCACTGGTAAAAAGCTGGAGGAACGTAAGCGGGTCGGAGTAGTCCCCGATCCAGCTGAACTGTCCGACGGTTACCTCCGGCTCGCCTGCCGCGTCGAAATACCCCGGGAATGGTACGGTTTCAATTTGAGATTCCAATCCGACGGTATTCCATGCATCTGCCATAATCGAGGCGATTCGTTCTGCATCGGCACCGCCTGGAATTCGGATGAGCGGGTCGGGCAGTCCGTCACCGTCGGGGTAGCCGGCGTCTTCGAGAAGATCGAGCGCCTCACCCCGATCCTGTTCGCGCAGACCCTCGACATCCGGATAATCGGGAATGCCCGGGACCAGCCGGTGGGTTGGGGAAAAATACGCATCCTCCTCCCGGATCTCATCCCAGGGAAGAAGGAGCGCAAGGGCCCGGCGTACCCGTGGGTCATCCCACGGCTCAACTTCCGCTCTTATATAATAGAAGGTGGTGCCGAACATTGAGTTTACGACGAGATGCCTGTCGTCGGTAATCATGTCGAAGGCAATCGGACCTGCGTTCCAGTCGATATCTCCGGCGAAATATCTATCTGTAGCTTCGACGCTGTCGCTGAATCGCTCAAAGACTACCCGGTCACTTTCGACCGCTCCCTGCGCCCAGTACTCCGGGTTCTTTTCGAGTACCAGCTCATCGGAGGTTAATTCGGCGAGTACAAATGCTCCGTTTCCGATGAACTCCTCGGGATTATTGTGATCACGGCGATCACGCATGTCCGGGTGAAGCACACCGAAACTGTGGTGTGCAATCATGTTCACGAAATGCCCCGCCGGCCGGCGGAGCTCAACCTCCAGTGTAAGATCGTCCGGCGCCCGTATGCCGACCGTGTCAGAATCGTCGGTATCGCCACGCCGGTAATCCCTGGCTCCTTCTATTATGTCGAAAAGTCCTGCATAAGGCGCTTCGTCGCCCAGTTCCAGGAGTGCCAGCCAAGTTGCACGAACATCCTCTGCAGTAACCCGATCGCCATTGGAGTAACGGGCGTCCGGACGAAGATCAAATGTGTAGGTCCGTTCATCTTCGCTTGCCGACCAGTTCCGGGCGATTCCGGGAACCGGCTCGAGCGTCAGCGGATTATATGATACAAGCCCTTCATGAAGTCCGGTAAGAACTTGAGCCTCGGTAACCACGTAGGCGTATAGGGGATTGAGTTCAAGGTCACTGTCGGAAATCGCGATCCTGATTTCCTGATTGTTGGCGCCGACAACCCCGGCCGGAGCAAAAGAGAGGATCAGGATGCAGACACTCACGGAAAACCAACGTACTCTCATGAGTGAAGCATGAGCCTGAAACGGGCCGTTTGGCAAGGCAGCAGCCGAATTGCTGAGCATGGAGTTCGCCGGCCCGTCTGCCTGCTGCATTTCAGCGCTTGAAGCGAAGAGATGGCTGCAGCCGGCTTCGAGAGTGTACCCGTATACCAGCCGGTTCTCCACCGCGACGTTTACTGCGCGGTCGGGATAGCGGCATACTCGTCGGTGAGGACCGAAAGGGCTTCCTGCGCGTCACCGGACAGCGTTATCACGTTATTCCTGGAAAATAACGGGTTGGGCACGCCCGCCCATCCCGTGTCGGCGGATACATTGCACAGTATTATCTGTTTTGCCCTCCACGCATCGAATGGAGGTACAACGAACGGCTCCTCTGCTGCTTTCACTGCGAGTGAAGGATTGATAATGTCATTAGCTCCCACCCCTATGACGAGGTCAAATGAGGCAAAATCTGCATTCATGTCCTTTGGAAACCCGAAGAGACGATCCTCCACTCCGGCCTGGTCGAGCAGAAACGGAATGTGCCCTGGAATCCGGCCGGCATATGGATGGATCCCGACGACAACACGCTTGCCGGAAGCTTTGAGCGAATCAATAAGTACCTTGACCGCTTCGCCGGCATACGCGCGCGCCATACCGTACCCCGGAACAACAGCCACGTGCGAAGCGGCAGTAAGGGCCGACGGAGCGCCGCTCGCGCGAATTCTCTCCCGGATTTCGAGTGCCGTTTCGCTCATCTCGACAGCGGCACCGGTGTCCGCCGGGAGCTCTGCGCGCGCACCCCTGTAGCCGGCGGTAATCCTCTCGAGCGTCGCGGCGGCATCTCCCCACAGGGGAATGACATGTTCCTGGCTGTAAAGCGTGTTTTCGACGCCGGAGTAGCCGGGCTTGTCATCCAGATTACAGATAACGACCGCTCGTGCCTGTGAGACACTCAATACCGGCATTCCGTAAATCGGCGTTCCTTTCGCGGTCGATGCGGCAGGGTTCACCACGTCACATGCGCCGACGATAATCGCCACGTCTGCCTTTTGAAACTCCGGATTAATCACGCGCATGTCGTGAAGCCGGTTGAACCCGATACCCGCTTCGGCGAGAAGCACATTCATATGGCCGGGCATGCGACCGGCTACCGGGTGGATAGCAAACGAGACCCGCTTCCCGTCGCGGGCGAGAAGGTTCGCAAGTGTCTTTACTGCCCGCTGAGCTTTTGCAAGCGCCATGCCGTATCCCGGAACGATTATGACACGTTCGGCTTCATGCAGCAGCGGATACAGATTCTCTTCCGTGAGGCGTCGTTTCGGCGATTCGCTCGAGCCGGCTGCCGCTGATCCCGCCGCCGCAGCCGGTGCCACCGCTCCGTGCGGCGTGCCCGCTCCCTGCGGTGCCTCCACTGCCGCTGATCCCGCCGACGCAGCCGATGCCCCCGCTCCCGCAGATGGTGCAGACTCTGAATGTCGATCCTCTTCTTCCCGCGGCTCACCGACGCGGAACCCCCCGAGCACCGCTGCAAGGCTTCTGTTCATGGAGCGGCACATGACCTGTGTCAGGATCATGCCGGCAACCCCGACAAGTGCGCCCACACCTGCGAGGACCGGATCTCCGACGGCCAGTCCGCTTACCGAAGCGGCTATTCCCGACAGCGAGTTAAGAAACGATATGATAACCGGCATATCTGCGCCGCCGACACGGAGGGCCATAAGAACCCCGTAAGCGGCGAACACCAGTATAAGCAGAAGTGGATAGACCGCAGTCTGCTCGAACACAAGCAGCCCGGTGAAGACGGCGCCGGAGAAAAGCAGAAATCCGAGAACCGCACTCTGCGCCGGAAAGATCACCGGTTTCTGACTGATCCGGGCATGAAGTTTCAGCGCAGCGATGATGCTCCCGCCGAACGTCAGCGTTCCGATACCAAGCGCAAGCGCGGCGGTCAGCCAGAAGACGGGAATTACCTCGTCCGATGGGGCAGCCATGGCCGTGGCGGCCACAAGTGCGGAAGCAGCGCCCCCGAGTCCGTTGAACAGCGCCACCATCTGCGGCATTTGAATCATATGGACTTTCTGGCCCAGTATCGCGCCTGCGGCGCCTCCTGCAAGCACGAAGACTATCCCTGAGCCGTCGATTCCGAACTCACGAATTGCCAGAGCAATAGCAGCCAGCATGGCAAGCGCGCCGAGGCGGTTGCCCCAGAGCGCCGTATGAGGCGATTGCATGAGCCGGATACCGGCGAGAAATGCAATGACGATACCGGCACCTGACAGAATTTCAAACACCACGATTACTGATCCTCGGTTTCATCGCCGGCCTGCCGGTGAAACATACGAAGCATACGTTCGGTCACCCAGAAGCCCCCGATAACGTTCGCCATGGCAAGCACCATTGCAACTGCAGCCAGAGTCGAGATCGGTTGAGGTGCTGTGGCATAGACCGCTATCGCGCCGATTACCGTGATTCCCGACAGCGCGTTCATTCCCGACATGAGGGGAGTATGTAACAGCGGCGGTACCGCGGATATAACACGGTATCCGAGCACCGCGCAGATAACCAGAAACACAATTACAGTGGTCATAAGCGGTCCTCTCCGGCGATCATACTACGTGTTCATGGCCCTCAGAGTGCCCTCGTGGACAACGGCCTCTTCCCGCGTAACCATTGACCCGCGGATAATTTCATCTTCGAGATCGAGCTTCAGCGCACCGTCATCGAAAATGTAGCTGAGATAGTTGAACGTATTCTGAGCGAACATTCTCGAGGAATCGATCGGAAGGCTCGCCGGAACATTGAGAATCCCGCTGATGAACACGCCGCTGCTTGTGTATTCTTCGCCTCGCCGGGTCAGTTCACAGTTTCCACCCTGGTCGATCGAAATATCTATGATGACCGACCCGCGCTTCATCGCCCCGACCATCTCCTTCGTGATGAGCTCAGGCGCGCGTTCGCCTGGAATCAGGGCCGCAAGCACCACCGCGTCACTTTCGGCGATGTGCGGCTGCAGAAGTTCGCGCTCGCGTTCGTACCACTCCTGCGGCAGCCTTGCGGCATAACCTCCCTCTCCGGTTCCCAGGCCTTCGGGCAAATCAAAAGGAATAATTTCCGCTCCCAGGCTTTCGGCCTGTTCATTGGCCTCGGGACGAATATCCAGCGACTTGACTCTGGCACCAAAGCGCCTGGCGGTTGCAATGGCCTGCAGCCCCGCAACACCCGACCCGATCACCAGGTACTGCGCCGGGTTCGTAACGCCGGCGGTGGTCGGAATCATCGGAACGAAGCGCGACAGATTATACGCCGCCGTGATCGCCGACTTATAGCCGGCCACCGTGCTCATGCTCGTCAGTGTATCCATGTGCTGGGCGCGGGATATGCGCGGAATACTGTCGAGGGTAAAGCTTGTAATGCCGTGCCCCGCAAGCATCCGGACCATATCGTGATTCGCCGGATTGGCCGGATGCAGAAAGCTCACGAGGGTAGTACCTGCACGCATCATGTCAATCTCGTGCTTTCCCACCGCATCGTTGAAGGCCGGCTCCTTTACTTTGACAAGCACATCCGCGGCAGCGTATACGGCCTCGGGACCGTCGGCCATTTCGGCTCCCGCCGTTTCGAAAACGCGGTCATCGAAAAAAGCCTTTTCCCCGGCTCCCCGTTCAACGACAACCCGGGCTCCGGCGGCAACCGACTGCTTCACAGTTTCAGGTATCGTCGCCACCCGGCGCTCGCCGGTCATAATCTCACAGGGAACGCCGATCGTAAGGCCGCGAAACTTCATTGGTGCTCATGTCTCCCAACCGGTTGATTTTGTAGGACAAATCCTACGATCATGCACGGAACAGTAGCACGGGGCCGGTAGGGCCGCAACGAATTTTCCGGATAAGGACCACCAGGCAGAGTTTCGTGAGTACAAAACAGGGCGAATCGAGTGAAGCCAAGTACAGCGCTCCCGGCTATGACCGGGTCGAACCGAGAGCAAGTTACGCCCCATGGACGACAGATGAGGACTTTCTCGCCGTAAACGAGGTAATCCGCGAGCACACGCTTGTCGACCGGTATCGCTGTTATGAGTTGTGGTCGCTCGTCGCCCAGGCGGTAAAGGCTCCCGGGCACCTTCTCGAGGTTGGCGTGTGGCGCGGCGGAACCGGTGCCCTGATCGCCGCACGTGCCGCAGCCGTTTCCGACGAGGCCCGCATCGTATACCTCGCCGACACTTTCGCAGGGGTGGTGAAAGCCGGTCCGAAGGACCAGTACTACAAAGGCGGCGAGCACGCGAATACCTCCGTCGCACACGTACAGGGCGTTCTCGACTCGCTGTCGCTGAATAATACACGAATTCTCGAAGGCGTCTTTCCCGAGGATACCGCCGCGGGCCTTGAGGATTCGCGCTTCTGCTTCTGCCATATAGATGTGGATGTGTATCAGGGCGCTCGCGATGTCACCGAATGGGTGCTTCCCCGGCTCAATCCCGGCGGGATTATCGTCTACGATGACTACGGTTTCTATGGATGCGAGGGAGTCACCGAGTATGTCGACAGCATTGCGTCACATCCTTCGCTGACGTTTGTACATAATCTCAATGGGCACGCCATTTTTATTCGTACAGGCTGATGTTTTCCCGATTTCCGGTCGCGGGCCCGCGGCAGTCACACCATCGGTACCGGACTCCATTCGATGCACCATCGCGCCTGCGTGTACTCGTGCCTCTGTTTGCAGTGCTGCTGCTTGCCGCGAGCGCGACCGGCCACAGCACGCTCGAACATGAGCGCCGGGTAACCGGGTACCATGGGACCGGGTACGCCGGAAGCGGGAACAGCGCCCCGCTTGCAGCCTTTCCGAACGTAGCGAACTATCTCGAACTGGCCGACCCGAGTCTCGTCCTGTATCGTGAGCCGGTCACCCGGTCGGCGGTGATCGATTTCTTCGTTGACCTTGTCGGCAGTGAACCGATTGCTGTTTCGGTGCTCGATCACGCGGACAATTATAATATTACGCCCACCCAGGCGTTTACGGTGGCCTTTATCGAGAGCAGCTTTCGCACCGACGTCATAAACTATAACCCGGCCTCCTCGACGACCGACCGTGGGCTGTTTCAGCTCAACGATCGGACATTTCCGTTTCTCTCGGACGCCGACTTCTTTCACTTCGATACAAACGCCGCGTTTGCAATGGGACATCTGCGCTACGCATTGAACCGGGCCGGCGGCGACTATGCCACAGCGATCGCCATATACAACGCGGGAGAGCGCCGTGTACTTGCCGGTCAGACACCGGAATCGACGCAGCGGTATGTCCGGCGGGCGACCGCATACCGGCAGCAGCTTCTGCAGCGGTTTCACGCGTACATGCGGGTCCGCTTTCCCGCTGAAACGCGCGACTAGTTCCCCGGTTGACCATCGCGGAGTGACACGAGCCGCGGAGGGAAACATCGACCTTAAAAATCTTATTTATTGACACCGGACAGCGCGGTCCGTACTGTAGCGCTCTATGGTAGTAGTCCTCGAGCACGGAATTCAGGAAAGTCACAAGCAGCGAGTCCGCGAATTTCTCGAGACGCACGGGTTTCAGGTGCGCGAGATTGTAGGTGTGGAGGAGACGATCTTCGGCGCGGTCGGGCAGGTCAGCATCGATATTCGTGATGTCGAGGTGCTTCCCGGGGTGGACAAAGTGGTGCCGGTGAGCAAGCCCTACAAGCTTGCAAGCCGCGAGATGAAGAAGGAAGACACGGTTGTTCAGGTTGGCCGTATTGCCTTCGGTGGCCCCCGTATGACGGTTGTTGCAGGGCCCTGCGCCGTGGAAGGTCGGGATGCAATTCTCGAAGCCGCCCACCTCGTTCGAAAGTCGGGCGCTGTCATGCTGCGTGGCGGCGCGTTCAAGCCACGGACATCTCCCTACAGTTTTCAGGGGCTCGGAGAGCAGGGGCTTGCGTATCTGCGTGAGGCCGGTGACGCAACCGGCATGCCGGTGCTCTCCGAGATTGTTTCGCCGTCACACGTGAACATGATGAAAGACTACGTGGACATGTTTCAGATCGGCGCGCGAAACATGCAGAACTTTGAGCTCCTCAAAGAGGTCGGCGCTACCGGTCATCCGGTCATGCTCAAGCGGGGGCTGTCGGCGACCATTGAAGAGTGGCTTATGGCCGCCGAGTACCTGCTTGCGCACGGCGCCGAAGATGTCGTTCTGTGCGAGCGCGGCATACGAACCTTTGAAACATACACCCGGAACAGCCTCGATATATCCTCGATTCCGGTGATCAAGAAACTCAGCCACCTGCCGGTTATTGTCGACCCGAGTCATGCCACCGGAATCAGGGCCAAAGTTCCGCCCGTAGCGCGAGCGGCTGTGGCCGTCGGGGCAGACGGGGTAATTGTCGAAGTGCATCCTGATCCCGATAAAGCGCTCAGCGACGGAGCGCAGAGCCTGTACGGCGAACAGTTCGAAAAGCTCATGCGCGACATCGAAGCCATGGGTCCGGTGGTGGGCAGGGAGCTTACACGCCTGCCCGACACAGGGGATGCCCGACCGGCGTTTCGAGGCACCGGGCCCGGGGAACATGAAACCGTCCGCGTGGCCTTCCAGGGCGAGCGTGGCGCCTACAGTGAGACCGCGCTCAGGCGCTATTTCCAGTCACGGGCTGTCGAACCGAAAGCATTGCCGGAGTTCCGCGACGTCTTCCGCAACGTCCTTGAAGGGCATGTCGAATACGGCGTCGTGCCGCTTGAAAACAGCCTTGCCGGCAGCGTTCACGAAAACTATGACCTGCTTCTGCAGTTCCCCGATACACGCATACTCGCGGAAACCCAGATCCGGGTCGAGCACTGTCTGATCGGGCGGCCGGAGGCGACGCTCGAGGATATTCGCACCGTCTATTCTCATCCGCAGGGTCTTGCCCAGTGTCGGCCGTTCGTGCAGGACAATAACTATGTCCAGATGCCCTATTACGACACCGCTGGGTCTGTAGCGTTCGTAGCCGGGCAGAACGACCCGTCGGTTGCGGCGATCGCTTCTGCCGATGCCGCCCGTGTCTACGGCATGAAGGTGCTTCGCGAGGGAATTGAGCACAATCCGCATAATTACACCCGGTTCGCGGTCATCGCCCGCAGCGATCACCCCGCAATCGGTCAGCCCAACCGGGAAGCGCTGGTGCTCTCCACGCCGGATACGCCGGGTGCACTTTCGACATGCCTCAACGTGTTGTCGTCACACGGATTGAACCTTAAGAAGCTGGAGTCCCGGCCGATTCCCGGTAAGCCGTGGAGTTACATGTTCTATCTGGACGTTGAGATTCCAGAAGAAACCGAGCGCTACGAAACAGGAATTACCGAGCTCGAGAAGCACAGTGAAACATTCCGCTCGCTCGGCCGCTACCGGGTGTGAGCCGGCTGCCTGTGGGCTTCAGGCCCTGAGGCGCCGGTACCAGCAGTCACGGGGCAGCATTCGGCTGCGAGCCCGGGCAGTGCGGTGCGGCATCAGGCGTCGTCTTCGACGCCGAGTTTGCGCATCTGTTCCTTCTCTTCCTTGAGCGAAACGTAATCCTGGCGCAGCTGGTTCGCGTTGGTTATGCAGGTTCGAATGTTGGAAAGTTCTATTTTGATTCCCCGTATGCGATTCTTCTGCTCCTCGGGCATGTGGGTTTTAAAGTACTGGTCAAGTGCATTCAGTGTCCGGTGATGTATCTGTACCTGCTCGATGGTCTTCGTCAGAAACGCGAGAATCTGATCTTCGCTCGCGGCTTCTATTCGGGCTGCGGCTCGGCTTCCGGGAGTCTGGATCGCGGATAGCTGGCGCGACTTGTGCTCTATCTTGTGCATGAGAGCCTCGAAATCTACCTGTTCCTTGTGCTCCGCGGAAGTGGTTATGTCGGAATAGGTGACGGTGTAGACAGTGGATGGAGCTTCGCCCTGCGCGCTCTTAATGAGCCAGCGACGTAAGCGTTGCCATAGCGTGCGTTTTCGCGATTGGTACGCCTCGCTTGTTTCCCGAAGCTTGCTGACGGCCTCCTCCAGGTGACGGCTGGCTGCCGCAATCGCTCGAACTGCATCGATAAGGCTTTTTTTCAGGCTGTCGTCGGCTTCTTTTCGCTTTTGCTTTTGTTCCTGCTTCTCCCCGAGGCCCTGCAGTTTGAACTCCCGCGCTTCCTTGCCGGCCTCGGTGTAGTCTTCCTCGATTACCTCGCGAATCAATTCAGGGTAAAACGGCTCCTGTATTCCCGAGCCCTTATACTGTCTTTTCACCTGGGTAACGGCGCCGTCTACCTGGCCCGGCTCCATCTTCGGCAAATCCATCTGGTCGGTTACATATTTACGTACGTGCAGTTTGTACCGCTCCCGGTGATACTGGCTGATGGTCTTCAGAAGATTGGCGATATTGCGCTGCGAGCGCACGAGCTGATTCAGGTTCTCCTGGACAATTCCCGCTGCCATGGAATCGCTGCTGCCCCGCAGCCGCTGCACGAACTGTCCGAGCAGCTGAGTGCTGTAATGATCGGCGTTCGGAGATAGTTTTGACCATTTCCAGAACATGACCATTTCACCGAGTTGCCTGAGTTCCGCGATGGTGAGCATGTCCAGATTGAACTGGTAGTAGTTGTTCACGAAGTCAAGCATTGCCCGGTAGTAGCTGAGGCGTGAGCTGAGTTTGTGTTCCTTCTCATTGTCGGACACCGGGCCGTCCTCGGGTGCCGCGACCGAGCCGATCTTGTGTTCATCGCCGTAAGGATCCTCAGCCACAATCGCGTTACGGTGAAGGAGATCGGTCAAGCCTTCGAAGGCAGCCTGGTATGTACGAAGCTCTTCCTTGAGCGAGTTGAGTTCGTGAGATTGCAACTGTTCGGCCCGCGTAGCAAGGGCTTTTTCAAGCCTGTCGGTGAACTCGTGTGCCATAGTGCGCCGGTATTATCCTTGAAACCGGGCGTTGTATCAATGAAACGGCAATCACATAGCACGAGAACGTAGTATTTAGTGGTATGAAGGGTTATAAAACACAGTGTGCCGTTGTGCTTATGATGTTCGCTTCCTCCATCTCCGGGTGCGATTTTTTTCGGGATAATACCGACATAGTTGTCGGGATTCCGGACATACCCGAAGAAATGAGACACGTGGCGGGCGAGATGCGCTTTGACCTGGTAGTAGGTGCTGAAACTGTGGCGGAAGACCTCGCACCGCGGGAGCGTGTTGCTGTATCGGTGCCGGTCGGTGAACCTTCCGCGTTACGGGCATATCCGAGTGTTCCTGATCTCGGTGGGAGGCTTCCGCCGGCCGGTGCGGTGCTCCGGAAACCGACCGAAGGACGAGATCTTGCGCTCAAGTTTGAAACGGGTGTCGCCGCAACGATTGTCGCTCGCCTTATCTATGCCGGCGTTCCCGCGGATGCCATTAACATTGAAAGGCTGATTAACGAGATTTCCGATAGAGCGGGGGAGCGGCAATGGGACATTAACCTCGAGGCCGTTGTCGACGCTTTCTTCAAAGCGGAAATGCATGCACGGCTGCTTGAGCCGGTCGAAGGAGCAGGAGTTGTGGTGGCATCAGCGCGAGGGAAGTGGATCCGCATGGATGCATTGCGGTCCGAAGAAGTCACTGCTGACCCGGAGCAGGGGCTTGTGCTGTCCTCCCTTTCGCCGGGGACGCACGTGTTCGCTGCTGAGGACTCCTCTCAGTGGCTTGTCGTATCGGTGACCGGCGAGGGCGAGGCCGGCTACCTCCTCTCGCCGCGAAGCAGATTATTGCTCCGCGGCGGCGCGGAGTCTCACTTGACCACGAAGTTCACGAGTTTGTTCGGTACCACAATGGTTCGTACCAGCTCTTTGCCGTCGAGGTATCCCTGAACTTTCGGAATCTCCCGCGCCAGCCGTTCGAGCTCGTCCTTGCCTGTATCGCGAGCTGTCTGAAACTCCGATCGGACTTTGCCGTTGACCTGTACGACGATTGTGACCGCTTCATCGCGGGTGAGTTCTTCGTCGTATGTCGGCCATGTCGCCAGTGATACCGGAGGTTCACCACCTGCCCGTTCCCATAGTTCTTCTGCTAAATGCGGGGCGTACGGGGCGAGGAGAAGAATGAACGATTCCCAGAGGTCCCGGTAGAGCTCATCGTACTTATACAGCTCATTTATGAAGATCATCATCTGAGAAATCGCTGTATTGAAGTCCAGGTTAGCCGTATCCTCGGACACCTTCTTGATCGTCTTATGAAGATGTCGAACCAGGTCGTTCGGAGCCTGCTTGTCCAGAATCTCGCGTTCACCGATTCGCCAGACCCGGTCGAGGAAACGGTGAACACCCTGCAGCCCGCTCGTCGACCAGGGCTTATCCTGTCGCAGGGGGCCCATGAACATTTCGTACATGCGAAGACTGTCAGCCCCGAAATCCTTAACCACCTCGTCAGGATTGACCACATTGCCGCGAGACTTGGACATACGGTGACCGTCAGGGCCCATGATTGTGCCCTGGTTTACGAGCCTCTGAAACGGTTCGTCCGTGTTCACGACACCGATATCGTACAGGACCTTGTGCCAGAATCGCGCATAGAGCAGGTGAAGCACCGCGTGCTCAGCGCCACCTACGTACAGATCAACCGGCATCCAGTAATCGATCTTGTCCCTTGAAGCCAGTTCCTTGTCGTTGTGCGGGTCAAGGTAGCGCAGGTAGTACCAGCAGGAGCCGGCCCACTGCGGCATCGTGTTGGTTTCGCGTTTCGCTGTTCGGCCCGAGCCGTCGGGGCATCCACAATTAACCCATTCCTCTACGCGCGCAAGCGGGGACTCTCCGGTCCCCGCCGGTTTGTAGCTTTCCACCTCGGGAAGCGTAACCGGAAGCTCTTCCTCCGGGACCGGTACTATTTCGCCGTCCTCACCGCAGTGAACCAGAGGGATGGGCTCACCCCAGTAGCGTTGACGGGAGAAAATCCAGTCCCGAAGCTTATAGTTCACTGCGAACTCGGCAGCGCCCTGTTCAGCCAGCCATTCCACGATCTCCTTCTTTACGGTGGCTGTGTCTTTTCCGTTGAACCGGTCGCTGTTCACCGCAATACCATCTCCAGTGAATGCCTCACTCGGGGTAGGAACTTCGGCATGTGTCTCGTACTCAGCAGCTGTGTCGACCGGGAGCACTACCGGGACGATTTCCAGTCCGAATTTCTTCGCAAACTCAAAGTCACGTTCGTCATGGGCGGGTACCGCCATGATTGCGCCGGTCCCATAACTCATGAGGATGTAGTCACTGATCCAGATCGGGATCTCTTTTCCGTTCGTTGGATTGACCGCATAGGCGCCGGTAAAGGCTCCCGTTTTGTCCTTTGCCAGATCGGTTCGTTCGAGATCCGTCTTCATGCCCGCCTGCTTCACGTAATCCTGAACTTCTTCCGCCTTTTCGGACGTCGTAATCTGGGCTACGAGCGGGTGTTCAGGTGCGAGCACCATATAGGTCGCCCCGAATAATGTGTCGGGCCTGGTGGTGAAAACCTCGATTTCGCGTTCCTGTGAATCCGCCGGTGGATCGGCAAGGGCAAATGTGATGTTCGCTCCCTCACTTCGACCGATCCAGTTGCGCTGCATTGCTTTGATACTCTCAGGCCACTCAAGCGTATCTATATCTTCCAGCAGCCGGTCGGCGTACTCGGTAATGCGCAGCATCCACTGTCGCAGCGGTCTTCTTTCCACCGGATAGTTGCCTCGCTCACTTCTCGGCCCCTCCGGAGTCGTTAATACCTCTTCGTTTGCAAGGACCGTACCCATATCGGGGCAATACCACACCGGCACTTCTTCCATGTAGGCAAGCCCCTGCTCATACAGCTTCAGGAAGATCCATTGAGTCCATTTGTAGTACTCAGGTCGATGAGTACTGACTTCGCGATCCCAGTCGTAGGACAGTCCAAGACTTTTGATCTGTTCCCGGAAACGGTCAATGTTCTCTTCCGTGGTTGTCCGCGGGTGGGTCCCGGTCTGCAACGCGTAGTTTTCCGCCGGAAGACCGAAACTGTCGAATCCCATCGGATGGAGCACTGCATAGCCATTCATCCGCAAATACCGGGTATATATGTCGGTAGCCGTGTAACCCTCGGGGTGGCCAACATGCAGTCCTGAAGCGGATGGGTAGGGAAACATATCAAGCACATACCGGCGTTTCTCTTTCGGTATGCTTTCGTCTTCTGTGACACGGAACGTTTTGTGTTCTTCCCAGTAACGCTGCCACTTCTGCTCTATTTCGGTGAATGGGTACCTGCTCA
>CAZMEV010000040.1:0-26340 GCA_964565375.1 uncultured Spirochaetaceae bacterium | reverse complement strand
AGCGGCACGCGATGCCATAGACCGCCTCGATGGAGGCCAATAAGCGGCAACGCCGGCTCGTGCCGGGGATTGACGTGTTCGGGCGCACCGGCCCGCGGCCACCTTACCGCACTCGCACCTTTGACCAGCGTGTCGCGGCAACCGGATTCCACTTCAACCGTATCTCACGTTCGCGGAACTCCAATCGCACCTTTGACCCGCGTGCCGCGCCCGGATATTATTCGCTCGTCATGAGAGGAAAGCTCGTTCTCGCCTGCACGCGGAGTATGGAGGACTACCTTGAACGGGTAGCCTATCACCTGAAGACATTTCCGGAGTTTCACGCAACCGTTGATGCTGAGAACTTCATAGGAAAACTTCGGTCGCAGAAATTTGCGGACGGTGAAATGGAGGTCGAGGTTCACACCTCACTGCGCGGTAAGGACGTATTTCTGCTCGGTACCGCCGCCAGAAATGCCGCGGGACTGCCGGTTTCCGAGGCAAAAATGGAGCTCTATCACTCCATCGATGCATTACGCCGCGCACAGGCCGGACGCATTACGCTGGTAGAGCCGTTCTGCAGCTGTGCGCGAAGCGACCGCACTACGAGGCGTAATTCGGTAGGCTTCTGGATGCACTACAAGACGCTCGCCGGCCTCGGGCTCGACCATATGGTCACCTATCAGCTGCACAGCGACAAATCCCGAACCGTTGTAGATCCGAATGTGTTTTCCATTGACGACATTCCGGCCATTGGTCTGCTCGAAGCGTATATCAGCGACCACTTCATAAAGAGCCGCGATTTTCTCGAGCACCATGTGCGCGACGGGTGGCTGTTCTGCTCGGTGGACGCCGGAGGGGAAAATGTCGCACGCCGCTACGCACGGGCATTCGGGGCTGAACTTGTTATTGCCCACAAGAGCCGTGACTACAAAAAAGCCAATACCGTGGACCGGATCAATATTCTCACCGACTCGCCAATAGAGGGAAAAGAGGTCTGGGTCGTCGACGACATGATAGATACCGGCGGATCGGTCTACGCCCTCGTACGGGAACTGAAGGACCGCGGCGTGAAACAGGTGAATGTTGCGGCGATTCATCCGGTATTCAGCGGCCCCGCGGTTGAACGCCTGCAGCAACTTCACGAAGAGCAGCTGCTCGACAAAATCGTTGTTGCGGATACGGTCAGCTGCACCGACGAACTTCGCGAGCAGCTCCCGTTCCTCCACGTGGTATCGAGTGCACGACTTACTGCCGAGATTATAATGCGTATGCACGAGGAGAAGTCACTCGCACCGTTCTTCGAACCGTTCGACGCGTGGGAATACCTGAGTGCGCTAAAACTGTTTCTTTGAATCAATCAGCACGGTAACCGGCCCGTCACCGGACATGGAAACTTTCATCATCGCGCCGAACTCGCCGGTCTCAACGGGAACTCCGAGTTCGCGAACCGCCGCGCACAGTCTGTCGAAAAGCGGCTGCGCAAGGTCGGGAGGTGCGGCGCCGTTATAGCTCGGTCTTCGCCCCTTTCGCGCGTCACCATGCAGGGTGAACTGCGACACGCAGAGTACAGCACCACCAATGTCTGTAACCGAACGATTCATGCGCCCCTCGGCATCCTCGAACACCCGTAAACCCGTGAGTTTATTGGCCAGGTAGGAAACATCAGCCTCCACATCTTCAACACCTATTCCGACAAGGACCAGTAATCCGGCGCCTATTCGTCCGGTACATCGCTCGCCGACGTGAACGGCAGCATCCGATACCCGCTGTACTACTGCTCTCATGATCCCTCCGCCGGGCCGAGCACCCGCGAACTGACTCCCTGCAGCGCGATCTCATCGCCGTCCACCCTTCGAACCCGCGCGATGATCTCTATCAGATAGGAGGAATCGATTCGTACCGCGAAATCGAACTCGGCAGGCACAATGCCGTCAAGTTCACGTCCGTCGTCGTATCCGACAAGGAAATCAAAAGCAATCCGGTCGTCGTCGATATCGACGTTGCTCGGCCGGCCACGCCAGCGAACGTAACTGCCTTCGTACAGCCAGGGATCGGCGGTCACCTCCTCGTAGGTGAACCCGTCCCGGAAATCGGCAAAGCTCGGAACATTCAGATACCCCTGCAGCGTTCTCGCTCGCTCCTTCAGGCCCCGGGCAGCGTTCGAATGCAGAATACGGTTAATCTCACGGTTTGCCATGTTGTCGCGTTCGTCGAGGAAGTACTCCCGCATGCGCTCGAACGTTGCCTCTATTTCCGACTCGGAAAGCTCATACCGGGGTTCTTCTTCCGCAGCGCCATTGGCCGGCCGATCCCTCGTGAGTTCGGGTTCATCCGACAGGTCGATGTTTTCCACGCCGGTGCGGTGTTCCTGTGATTGCTCCGAGGCGAGCCGCTGCTGAATCTCCGTTGCAAGTTGGGGAGCATTCAACGCGGCAACGCCTGCGAGCACGATAAGCACTGCAGTTGCCGAAAGCTTCTTCCACGGGAAGGGACGCCGGATATCGGGATACAGCGTGCGCAGTCTGTCGGTCTCGCGGTACCGCTCGGCTTCCTCGCTTTCGGGCCCTGCCCGGAGGATTTTCAATCCCTTCGCGGCATAGTGGTTGTCAGGCTGCTCATCGAGGATCTCGAGCCACAGCTCTATTGCCGACTCATTGTCCCGCTTTGCAAAGTGACAGGCTGCAAGCTCGAGGCGCGGAGCAATCGCATCGCGGTCGAGCTGCATGCAGCGCATGAGATAGGAATGTGCACCGCCGAGGTCGCGCGTGTGCAGGCAGGAAAGCCCCAGAAGCCGGTAGAACTGCGGGTTTTCGCGGTACATGAACACCTGCGGCTCAAGCAGCGCGATAACCTTCGCGTATTCCTTCGCATAATACAGCCTGTAGGCCTTCTGAAGGGGACTGGCGTTCCGTTTCATTATCCTGCCGCTTATCCTGCTGCCGCGCTAAAGTCTATCACGAAGGCGACGCAGGCGTTCAATGGTACCGCGGATTTCCTCCAGTTCGCCCTCTTCCGCACGTCGCTCGCCGTCGGAAATCTCCCGGAGTCGTTCGAGTTCGCGCCTGAGTTCCTCGGTCGCTTCCTCCCGGCTCTGCGGCAGATCAGGATCATCCACAGGTTCGTCGGCCGGTTCCTCAAGTGTCCCGCGAGTACCCGGCGCTGCCGGTGGGGCCGGGGACGGCGCCGCTGGGGGTGCTGCATGTGGCAAGGGAGGTACGTCGACCTCGGGTACATCCGGGTCCTCCGGTACATCCGGGACCTCCGGCAGGGCGTCACGATCGTCCTCCTCTGCGGCTACGACAGGCGCTGCCTGCCCGGCAGACGCTACCTCGAAGTACAGATCGATAACGCGGCGTTCACCCGGCTCAATTTCCGCTTCGGCGAAGGTAATGTGTACTGCACTGTCGTTCCGGGAATACGGCGGCAGGTCGAATCCTCGCCGACGTGAGGGATTGTAACTCCAGGCTGCATTCGCGAGACGGCGTTGATTCGCAACCACAATATGCTCCGGGGCACTCCCTTCACCGGTGAGCAGCCGGAGCGTGCCCGCCTCACCGCTGCTTTCCAGAATTGCCCCTCGTGCGGGAACCTCGCGCTCGGCATCCACCGGCTCGGCGGCGGAGCCATCGGCAGGAGCAACGCGGAAATGCGCATCCGTGGCTTCTCCGAGCCATGTGTCCAGAAGATACCGTACACCCACGGTCCGCGAACGGCGTCCTTCGTTTTCAAGAGCCAGCCGCAACCGGACGGTCGACATCTGGTTGCGGTGGTTCGTGTCGTCGACCGCATCGGCACGGAGGGTAGTTACAATGCGATCGCTGTGCCAGATAATTTCAATGCTGCCTTCGGTTTCGGTGACTTCGGACGGTCGAGTACTGGTGATCCTGCTGACACGATTGTCTACCCGCAAAAACAGCGCGCTGCTTGCCGGCTTCTGCCGCGACCAGACCGGAACTGCGGTGTCGCTATCCGCGAAAACGACTCCCGGAAGTCCCTCGCCCGGTTCATACTCAATGCGTAGCGGAGCACCGCCGACCTCGACGGCGTGTAGCCGCGACGATTCGACTCGATCATCGGATACGAGATAGCCGGGGGAAAGCATCAACATAAAAAATGCACAAACAAGAACGCGAAATATGCTGCCGGCCGACGGTCGCAGCAGTCCGAACGTGCGAATCACAGCGATAAGTCCTCCAGTAGTTCCAGCGCCTCTTCACGAAGTCTGACCGATTCAAGTCGTTCTTCGAGCTCACGCTCACGCCGCTCAAGCTCCTCAAGTCGATCACGTTCGCGTCGTTCAAGTCCGGGGTCAGCGCGCTCCCCGTCAGGTTCTTCAGTACCCGCGTCTTCAGAGGCGACGTCGCGGCGTCTGTCTTCGCGTAGCGTTCGAAGCTCGTCGGAAAGACGCAGCTGCTCTTCACTGCTCCAGCGCAGCAATTCGAGAAGCTCGCGCTCCCGGGCTCCAAGTTCAATGAGTTCCATCCGGTAGCGCGCGGCTTCGGCACGGTAGCTTCGCGGGTGTTCGGTCACAACCTGCTCAAAGAGCACCCGTGCTTCATCGAATCGTCCGAGCGCCATCAGGCTTTCTCCGCTCCAGTACAGCGCGTTGCCCGCGAAGTCGGAATCGGGAAACTCCCGAAGGAACTCCTCGAACTCGACAATCGCCTGTTCCCGGTCTCCTTTTCGAAAAAAGGCCCGGCCCACCTGGTAGGCAGCCTCCTCGGCATCCGGGTGTTCCGGGTACTCTTCGATGAGTCTCTGAAATTGATCTATGGCCGGCTCGTAGCGTTCCTGCTCAAGAAGGCTCCGGCCGGACCAGAACAGCGCATCCGCAGCAAACTGCTCATGGTCGACAAGCTGCTCGAACGATTCCTGCGCCTCCTCCCATCTGCTTTCCGAAAAATGCCGAAGTCCTTCGTCAAAAAGGGCGGCGCCTTCGGAGGCCGAAAGCGGCAAAGCCAGACATAAAAGACCGGAGAGAAACACGATAAATCGGCAAACAAGGCACGTACGCACTGGTTTCACGGGAAGATACTCCATACCTCTTTTAATTTCGTCAGCTTTGCAACCGCCCTTGAAGCTCGAGCCACGGAGACAGTGCGATACAGAAATTGCGACCTACACGTCCGCGCGCAATCTCGAAACGGCAAACTGCTTGTCGGTGGCCCCGAAAAACGCACTGCCGGCCACGAGAACGTCAAAACCGGCCTCACGACAGGTGCCGGCGGTCTCGGCGTTCACGCCACCGTCGGCCTCTATGTAGTAGTTGTAGCCTGAATCCACGCGCCGTTCGCGAAGCTCTTTCGCCTTTTCGAGACACACCGGAATGAGCGATTGCCCACCAAAACCCGGATTTACGGTCATGACCAGTGCAATATCTATATCCGCGAGAATCGGCTCGAGTGCACGCACCGGTGTTGAAGGCACGATAGCGACACCGGGCCGTTTGCCCGCGCTTCGAATACGCTGGACAAGTCTGTGGGCGTGGACCTCCGCCTCAAGGTGAAAGGTAATGCTGTCGGCGCCGGCGTTTATGTAGGCATCGAGGAGTTCCGCGGGCCGTTCCACCATAAGATGTACATCCAGCGGGAGGTTGGTCCTGCGGCGGATATCCGCCACCATTTTCGGACCGAATGTCAGATTCGGCACAAAATGACCATCCATGACGTCCAGATGAACCCAGTCGGCACCGGATTCCTCGATTTCCGTTATCGCCCGGCCGATCTCGGAGAAATCTGCCGACAAAATACTTGGTGCGATGATTGCGCGGCCCCCGTTCATGTATGTCATAATAACCTCATCGAACCCGAATACGCAAAGGCATGATGGGGCTTACGTTGACTAAGCCCTGTGCATTGATATAATTGAGAAACTTCGGATGATCGACAGAGGTTTATGGCCGCACAGGAAACGAGCCTTCAGGGAGAATCAATTAACGCGCTGCTTGAGCAGGCTCACGACCATCTTGCGAGTCATCGATTGGGGGACGCGATAGATGTACTTGAGAAAGCGCTTTCACTGGATTTCGATCACCCGGATGTAGCAACCGTCCTGAAATACGCCAATTTCTGGAAAGAGCGGGATGCGCTCGTAGAACAGATCGGCAGTGAGTTCGAGCAGGGAGAATACCTGCTCTCACAGTGGAGTACATTCAGGCGGTTCGTTGACCGTGTCGGCGAAGCTGCGGAACCCTGGATGGCATCCGTACGAGCCCATGTATTCGGTCTCGCTCTGGAGAAGTATGAGTCGCTTCTTGAGGTGTCCGGTGGCACGGACGCGGAGTTGCTGCTGCGTATCGGACGTTGTCACAAGGCACTCGGCCATTACGATACGGCCCGGCATTATCTGGAGCAGGCCGGTCGTCACAGGAGGGAAGACGCTGCTATTCTGGCGGAACTGGCCGATTGCTATGCGCTGGTCAACGAGAGCCAGCGGGCGAAAGCGTTTTTTCGGGAAGCCTTCTTCATTTCACCGAGCCGGATCGACCTTGATCTTCTCGAATCGGAGATGATCTGCAGACTGATCGCGAAGGTACGGGAAGAAGGGTATGAACAGCCGGAGCTTGCCGAGTGGCTGCCGGTATACGGCGTTGTGTATGGAGTATTCAGTGTAAAGCGGGAGTTACGCTCCATAGAGTATGGAAAGCTCAGACAGAGCATATACGCATTGGAGCGGGAAGTACACGAACACTCCGGCGGGGAGATCGACAGCGCAAAAAAGGCGCGGCTGATAAATCGCTATTTCTGGCTGATAGATCATTACGTAAACACGGGTGAGGAACGAAGTAAAATTGATGAAGTACGGCTGAAGATTAGACAGCTGAGTCTGAAAGCTTACGAAGCATTTACATACTGACCATTCACACAGCATGAAAGCATGAAATCGGGAGAGCATATGAGCACGGCGAAGACGGAACAGCGGGAAATCTCACAGGCAGCGCAGGATCTGCGCAATCGTGTCACGGAGCTTCTGAATGAAGAGAAGTGGACACGTGCCACGCTGAAAAATTACACAGTGGGCAATTTTGAGGAGCTCGACTCCCTGCTTGAGGAAATCCGCGAGAATGGACTCGAGGAGGAAATCCTCGAACTCTGCGATGAACACCTTCAACACACGAAGAACAGTCTCATTGCACTGTATCTCTCCGGCGTCATCCGGATTTCACGGCAGACCGTCGACGACGGGAATCTCGTCCAGTTGATCGAAATCTTCAAGGACAATCATAAGTGGAAGATTGTCGGCTACCTTTGTCGGCGGATTCTGGACTTCGGTGAGAACCGCTTCGCGCTTCGCACACTTGCCGACGCATATAATAATGAAAACCAGGTCGACAAGATGTACGAAACCTGGGAACGCCTCATTCGCGTGGATTTCGACGAAGCAGATATTGTCAAACTTATCGCAGCCCGGAAGGAGTCCCAGGGAGCTCAGGATGAGGCCATTGCATTCTACAAAAAGGCTCTGCACCGTTACATAAACAAGAAGTCCTTCAGCAATGTCAAAGAAATCTGGCATACCCTGGTAAAACACTGCCCGGATGAGACCGAGTTCTTCTTTCACGCTGAACGCAAGATAGCCAAACAGATCAGCGAAGACCGGGCTGTACAACTGCTCGAGGCGCTTTACCCCTATTTCAAGGATAATGAACGGTGGGATACCGCAATAACGATCCTCAAGCGCGTTCTAACCTACGACCCGCGCAACCCCTGGGCACGGAAAGAAATAGTGGAGTGCTATCGCTCGATGTATGCAAATCACAGCCATCTCGAAGAGTACATAAAGGTCAGCAACCTCAATCAGGGGTGGAGAAATGTCCACGATGCCATCGCAGATTTCGAAAAGCACATTTCTTTCGACGCAGGGAATTTTGTCTATCACAAGGCCTGGGGTGTCGGGCTCATTAGAAGCATCAGCGACGATGACGAAATAACAATTGATTTCGTCAAAAAGCGGGGACACACTATGTCCCTGAAAATGGCGGTTAACGCGCTCTCGGTACTTCCCAAAGACCATATCTGGGTCCTGAAGACGACACGGAAAAAGGAAAAACTTCGGAAGGAAGTGAAGAGCAACCCGTCGTGGGCCCTGAAGGTAATTATTCGCAGCCTGGGCAACGCCGCCGACATGAAGCAGGTGAAGGCCGAACTCGTGCCGGCCATAATCAGCCAGAGCGAATGGACAAGCTGGAGCACCAAGGCCCGTGAGATCCTGAAGACCGACGAACAGTTCGGGACGGTGCCGGATCAGACGGACGTCTATGCGGTTCGGGAACAGCCGATAACCCTTGAAGAGAAGCTTTACAACCGATTCAAGGCAGAGCGCAGCTTTTTCGACCGTGCAAAGACACTCGAAGAGTTTCTTCACTATGCCGGTCAGGGCGACACGGTGGACGATACCGATTATTTCCGGGAAATGTTCGACTATTTCGTCGGATTTCTGCGCCAGACGTCCGAGGTCAACGAGTACACAATCGCGTCGTATCTCATCGTTGAGCGCGTCGTCCGCGACCGCCCCTTCCTTGACCCTGGACTGCAGGTTGATTTCCCGATGCTTTTCGCTGCGCTCCAGGAGCCGGAGAAGACCTTTGCGGCAATAGCGAATAATGACCTCAAAAAGCGGTGTCTCGTGCACATCCGCCGCGATATACCACATTGGCCCGACCTCTATGTGAAGCTCTTCCCGTACTTCCTCAGCAAGGAGATTATCCATGATCTCGTAAAAGCAGGAAAGGACGAGCATTTGACGGCACTCTATCGCAACGTCGTCGACAGATACCGCGATCAGCGTGCTGCCTTCGTATGGCTCGCCCGCAATATCGACGAAGACCGCTGGTATGAACGGGTTGGGCTCTCTTACGAAAAGGTGCTCATTAACCTTATTCATATCCTCGAACTGACCTTCCGCGATATCGAAAACCGTCGCGAAGTCAGTGAAAACAGAAAAATAAACCGCCAGGTCCAGAACTACCTGTTCAAGGAGAAGCGGCTTCAAGCATTCCTCGATACAGCGGACGAAGAGTCAATCCAGCGTATATATACACTGCTTAATGACGTTCAGGATCTCGATCCGACGATCAAGCTTGACCTGAAGAATAGAATTCTGACCAGATTCCCCGATTTCCGGTTCTACGGAGACCAGGGACGGGAGAGCGTGAATCGCGGTGGATTCATTGTTACGCAGTCGAGTTATGAACAGAAACAGAAGGAACTCGAGCGAATACACAATGTCGAAGTTCCCAAGAACTCACGAGAAATCGCTGCCGCACGCGAATACGGGGACCTGAAAGAGAACGCCGAATATAAGGCCGCCAAGGAACGCCAGGATCAACTGAACGCAGAGGCAGCGCGCCTCGAGGAGGACCTCAGGAAGGCGACGATGGTACGCAAGCGCGAAGTTGATCCCTCCACCATTTCGTTCGGTACGACGGTAACCCTTTACGATAAGAACAAGGGTGAGCATGTGCGTTACACGATCCTCGGGCCGTGGGAATCCGACCCCAACCAGGGTGTGATCAGCTATCAGTCACCGCTCGGACAGGAACTGTATAACCACAAGCAGGGCGAAGAGCTCCAGTTCACGATAAACGATCGCAATTATCACTTTACCGTAGAGAGCATAGAGGTGGCCGATTTCGAGTAATGCGGTTGTGGCCTCCGTTGCTGTGTCCGGCCGGCAGAACACGGTGTTCTGCTGACCGGTCGGCGGGGGGGGGGCTTTCGATCGGCGACAGACAATCGATCCGCGGCGGAATTTCGACCGGCAACAGACCATCGATCCGCGGCGGAATTTCGACCGGCAACAGACAATCGCTGGGTGTGGAGCGTGCAGCCCGCGGTTCGCAATCGGGGCTTCCAGGCCGTTTTCATTCAGAGGTTCTCCAGAGCTTCCTCCGCATGACGACGGACCGACACCGGCATATGCTCGGCAGTCAACTCTTCGATATCGTCCCGGAATTCGCTGAATCCGTTTCTCCCGATTCCCTGGATTGCGAGCAGCCTCATCGAAACTTCGTCGTGATTAAGGAGTCTCTCAAACACATCGCGCAACCCATCATGTTCAGCTCCGGCGAATCCGGACGCGACCCGACTCGCCAGTTGCTGCTGTGGCCCGCGAGCGTCGGCCTCCACAATTTCAGTAAGTGTCTCAAGCGAATCAGCCAGATCGTTCTCAATCAGAATGTCCACTGCCGCAAGACGTGCCTGAATCGCAGCGCCGCTCTCGCGTGCAATCTCACGCAGAACCTCGTATGCTTCATCTGAGTCAAACTGACCGAGCGTCCGAACGGCACTTGTGGCAACGCGGTGATCCGGATCGCGCCGGGCCGTATACCGAATAGCAGGAAGGCTTTCGGTGTGCTCTGCTTCCCCTACTCCCTCAACAGCAAGCTGCCTGACCCGCCAGTTATCGTCACGCAGCGCGCGTGTGAGTTCATCGGTGATTCCGGAGGCATCGAGCATAACAAGCGACGAAATGGCGTAGGCCCGCGTGAGACTGCTATCGCTTCCAAGACGTTCCATAAGCGGCTCACGAGCGTCCTCAGAGCCAATATGCCCCAGAGTATCAATGGCGTACTGCTGCAACGTCTCACTTGCACGGGGATCGTCGAGCAGGGGGAGTATCCACTCCTCAGCCTCCCGTGCCGGCGGGCCCATGCGACCGACACCAAGAACTATGTTGCGCCTGACATTCTCTTCACCCCGCTGTTGAAAGGCACGATACATTTCAGTGAGCCCATCTACATCACCGAGAGAACCGAGTGTTAACGCAGCCTGGGCTGCGATACGTTCACTTTGAACGTTCAATAACTGCCGCACGGTGATCAGGGTCTCAGGATCCGCCACATCAACACTGTCAGCGAGATAACGCAGCGCCTCAATTGCAATATCGACCTGCGATATATCCTGGTCCGACAGCAGTTGACGGGCTACCTCTTCGGCGCGCGGGTCATCTAACGCCGAAAAATACTTCAACCCGTTCTGGAGCAACCGGGGATCAGTTCTCTCTCTGAGAAGGTCGAGCACTTCATCAGCGAGTTCTTCCACCCGCTGCTCGGCAAGTTCGTCGAGTAATTCCACAACATCCGATTCAATGCCGAAACGGAGTGTTTCCTCCCAATCCTCATGCTGATCAAGTTGAGAGGCTTCCTCCTGCTCGTCAACTGCTTCCTGAGCGGAAAGCGTGAGCGGCCAGACAGTGACCAGGGCAATAATCCAGAACAAAGGTAAAGTACTGCAGCGCATCATAATCGGTTACACCTTTCCTGTTTCAATATCGGATTTACGATCTCACCACTTTACTTACGGCCCCCAATACGACTGCGCAGGAACACCGTAACTATCTCAGCATTCAGAATCCAGAACACCGATAGAACAATAGTCACTCCACCCGCCGCGATTCCGACAACGGTGAAGAATGTGGCAAAAGATCGCCCTGCAAGCCAGAATTGGCCGTCGACAGCACGAACTCCGACAAGATAGAGCAGAAGAACGAACGATCCTGCCACGCTTTTCGCACTTTCCGACAGCAGTCTGGACCGGTTAAAGGCTCCTACCCGTCGAATTGAAAGTACGAGAAGAACCGCGAGTCCTACGGTGAACGCAACCGAGTGTGCTACCGCAAGTCCGATTACGCGCAGCGGTGTATTAATGAGCCAGATACTCAACGCAACGTCTATTACCAGAACAGATAGAGCCGTATAGAGCGGTATTCGATAATTGCCGGAAGCATAGAAGAATCGTTGAAAATAGTTAAAAGCCCCGACGCTCAGAAGCCCGATGCAATACGTCGCAAGCATCGCAGCCGCAAGTTGGCTGTCAGCGGGCGTAAACTCGCCGCTTTGAAGTGCTACGGAGATTGTGGGACGTCCGTAAAACGCCAGATACACTGCAGATGGGACGAGTAATGCCACGAGATAGCGAAATCCGGTCTCCAGCGTATTTCTGATGCCTTCGGTGTCGTGCTGAGCGATTTCACGGCTCATGCGTGGAAAGAGAACCGTTGTGACCGAGGCAGAGAACAATCCAAAGGGCAATTGCCAGAATACCAGCGCATTCTGCATGGCTGAGCCGCTTCCCGGCTCAAGGCCTGATGCGAATCGCACAGCAATCTGCTGGTTAATGGTATATACGCTGGCAGTAGCTACAACCGGTCCCCATTGTCGTAGAACCCGTCGCATGTCATCTGAGCCAAATGCAAAAAGCGGGCGAAAGGAATACCCCAGTCTCCGGAATTGAGGCACAAGCATTAGCAGCTGCAACGCGCCTCCGGAAAGAACACCGGCGGCCATTGCATAGATGTCGAGCCGCCCGCTCAGGACTGTCAAAGCAGTAATCACGCAGATACTGAATGCAAGTGGTGCGAGCGCTGGAAGCAGAAACCGGTCATGGCTGTTGAGTGTTCCCACGAGTACCGCGGCAATACTGATGAAAAGCAGATACGGAATAATGTAGCGAAAGAGAGACGCTGCTAACTGTGCCTGAACAGGATTCTGGAAATCGAGAATTACCCGGGTAACAGGGCCGCTCCAGACTATGGAGGCAAAAACGAGCGGAACCAGAATCACGGCTTGAAAGGTGATAATACTCCTGACAAGTGAACGAGCCGCCGCTTTGTCCTTGTCGTTCACGATTCGCTCGGAAAGAACCGGAATAAAAGCTGAGGAAAGGGCGCCTTCGGCCAGCAGTTTCCGGAGGTTATTGGGAATAACAAACACAAGATGCAGCACATCCGCCCGGGCACCGGCACCAAACACCGTACCGATCACCGCCATCTTCACGAAACCAAGTAAGCGCGAAGCCAATGTAGCCCCCATAACCACAGCGGCGCTGCGAGCACTCGAACGCATTGAATGGTCGTCGGGTTCATGGTCGTGAAGAGTTTCGGATCGTTGTGCTACAACCTTATCGCTCATAGCAGACTCTTCAGCCTTTGTAACGCGCGAGAAAATCGTTCTTGAACTCAGCAAACAGGCCTTGTTCAATCGCTTTCCCGGCCTCTTCGGTAAGGCGCTTAAGGAAGTACAGATTATGGAGCGTTGCAATCATCGGACCGATCATCTCACGGTTCATGAGCATATGGCGAACGTATGCCCGCGAATACGGACCGATGATATCAGGACTCCACTCGGCGTCGAGCGGACGAAAGTCCTTCTTGAACTGCTCGTTTTTCAGGGCAATCCGTCCGTCACGCGTAAAAATGGTACCGTTTCTCGCGATTCTTGTCGGAAACACACAGTCGAACATATCGATGCCACAACCGATCGCCTCGAGAATATATTCGGGCGTTCCAATTCCCATTACGTAGCGAGGACGAGCCTCGGGAAGCAATGGGGCAGTGAATGCCATAATATCCGCGAATGTCTCGAAGGGTTCACCGACAGACAGCCCGCCGATCGCATAGCCGGGAAAGTCGAGCGAACATATCTCTTCAGCGCTGCGGCGGCGCAACGACTTATCAAAATGCCCCTGCACAATACCAAAGGCGGCTCCACGGTAGTCGGAGCCGAGATCCGCCCAACTGCGTCGCGCACGTTCTGCCCACCGTGTCGTTCTCGCCAGTGCATCCACTACCTCTTCCTTCGAGGACTCGTAGCCGGTACATACATCCAGGACCATTTGAATGTCGCTACCGAATCGGCTCTGTATCGAAACAACGGATTCAGGGGTTAACGTATGATATGAGCCGTCGATATGGCTTCGAAAACGCACCCCTTCCTCGGTTATCTTGCGGAAATCCGCAAGAGAAAACACTTGAAATCCACCGGAATCCGTAAGCAGATTGTCGTCCCAGCCGCTGAATCTGTGCAGTCCACCCGCAGCTTCAATTATTTCCACACCGGGGCGCAGATATAGATGATAGGTATTTCCGAGAATCAGAGAATAGCCCAGATTGCGCACATCCCGGTGGAATGCACCTTTTACCGATCCGGCGGTACCGACCGGCATGAATGCCGGCGTCTCTACACGTCCATGAGGGAGTGTTAATGTGCCGGTTCGGGCTCTCCCGCCGGAGTCTGTTGCTTGAATCGAAAAGTCCATTATTCTCCTCTACAGTTGTCAGGTGCGAGCGCGCGCGAGCAGCGAGAATGCAACAATAAGAAAAACACCAACCGGAACAAACGCACCCAATTCCGGCGTGATATACCCGAAACGGGCCATCATGGTAGCAACAAACTCGAACCCGTAGAAGACCACAGCAATTGACATAGCCAGGAGTATGCTGAGCAGCAGGATACTGCGCTTAAGCCGGCTTCCGACAGCCCCCGCAATGAGGGTCACTATGAACGGCGTCATCGCAAAGGCATATCTGTTCAGATATTCAGTTCGTGCACCCCGGTACGGCAGACCAGCGTTTCTCCTCTGCTCGACGAACTGCCGTGCCTGCCCAAGCCTCATATCCTCGACGCTCTGACTGCCCCGTCGGAATACCTCGGGCTCCACCGTGTAGTCACGGTTTCTGTACTCGCTTGTTTCGCGAGCACTCACCTCCCCGCCTTCATCCCATTCGAACACAATCGCCTGTTCAAGAATCCAGATATCGCCATCCCATCTGGCACGTCTGGCAGTCACCCGGCGCAGAAGCTCCCCGTTTTCATTGCGTTCAACCACCGTCACACGGTCCATGGTATCGCTCGCCCGGGCATAGTATTCCGTGAAGAAGACAAGGCGACCTCCATCACTGGCAACGGTCGTATTTGTCCCTCCCGCAACACCTGCGCCGAGTAACTGCCGCTGCTCAGCTTCCTTCACGCGCCGGGAGTCAATTACCACAGAGTCTTCAAACCAGAGAAGCAGGGGTCCCGAAATCGCGCCAAACACAAGAAGCGGAATCAGAAATCGCCCAAGGCGGCGACCGGCACCGAGCACGGCGATTAACTCGTTATTCGAGTACAGACTCCCCATTGCAAAGCTTACCGCGAACAGCAGCGATAACGGGAAACCCCAGACCAGCGTCTGCGGTACGTACAGGACCTGCTGGCGAACAATGGCCTCAACGGCCACCTCACGTTCGATATAATTGACGATATGATCAAACAGATCCACTAACTGGAGAATGAGTACACAAAAAAGCAGCGAGGACACAAAAACGGGGAAAAATTCTCGCAGAAGCATCCGATCGAGCCTGAATTTCATCGACGGGCACGCTCCCACAACAGCCACAGGCCTGCCAGAATAACAAGTATATTCGGAAGCCACATCGCCAGTGATGCCGGCAACTGTGGATGCTGAACACCGAGTGTCTGGCCGCCGAATATCGATGCCCAATACAGAAAGGAAACGAACAGGCCGATACCGAACCCGATCGCCCGTCCACTGCGTTTCGCATATAATCCTACCGGAAAACCAAATACCACGAAGGCAAAACACGCAGCAGGTATCGAAAACTTCTTATGAAATTCTATGAGATTCAGCTGAAGACTGCGACTCACAATTGTACGGGAACGTTCGCCCTCAATATCGGTAACAAGCGATGACAATTCATCCCTGGCCTGTTCGGTTGTTACTTCTCCGGAACTGACTGCTCGCTCGAGTTCGATCGTTCTGCTTGAAAGCTCCTGCCTCAGGCGGGCTACCCGCTCATCACGCTCCCGGCGGCGTTCCCGCAGATCTTCCCTCTGCTCCCGGACCATCGCATGGACGTCGACTGAACTCATCTCTCGCGCCGTAGGATTCTGCAGCGTAAGCGAGATATCTCTGAGAAGTATATTGTAGGTCATCTCTGAGGAGCGCGAATAATCATAATCTTCAGGATTTCCACCGACAGGATCCTGAAGGGACACGTCCGACAAACGAAGCGTAATAACTCCGCTTCGCTCTTCATCCTCCTCGAGGACAGCCTCTCTCGCGTTTATTATGCGTTCACGCGATCGTCTTCCAGTTTCAATTATGAGCAAATCCTGAATTCTCGACTCATCCACTTCACCACTGACAAGCACCAGATCCTGAAACTCCCTGGCTGAGTACGCCTGGAACTCGAGATCCGGATTAGAAAGAATGAGTTCCCTGTACCGTCGAACCAGGTTCAAGTTTCCGACCGGAAGCAGGTAATCGTTGGTCACAAAGGTGAACAGGCTCAGTACAATTCCGAGAAGAAGTACCGGAGCGAACATCCGATACAGGCTGACTCCACTGGCCCGCATTGCAATAATCTCGTTATCACTGTTAAGCCTGCCGATCGCCATCAGACAGCCCACAAGAGTCGCAAACGGAACGGAAAGCGCAACGATACTCGGAAGCGAATACCATAACATCTCGAGCACATCGAGAACGGGCACTTGTTTCTCGAGAATATCTTCAGCGAGGAGCAGTAACTGGTTTATGAGAAAAATGAGAAAAAAGAAGAGAAACGCTACAAGGAAGGAAAAGAACACCTCTCCGGCTATGTAGCGTTCAATACGCCGACCGCGGAAATCCATGGAACACCTGCCTGTCGCGGTGCAGACGCTGTCTCCAGGCGGAACTCTACCAGAATCGGTAGAGTTCCGCCGGAAACGGCATTATTTCACTACGTAACTGTGACAGTCTCACCGACGTCGATCGCCACCGCGACCTCGGCCGCGACCACCGTCTCCACTGCCGCGTCGACCGTGTCCGGATTCCTTGTCCGATTGTTCCGGCTGGTCGGTATCTCCTCTCGGAGCCACACGTTCGCGGTTTTCTTCGTCGTAAATAAGCTTCAGGTTGAAGCGGCCCATCTTGTCGATCTCCATGATCTTCACGGGCACTTCCTGGCCGAGCTCGAGCACATCACTGACAGATTCAACACGGTGATCAGCCATTTTCGAAATGTGACACAGTCCCTCACGACCAGGTAGAAACTCGATAAAGGCACCGAAATCAACGATACGTCGCACGATGCCGTCGTACGTCTTGCCCACTTCCGGCTCCTCGAGCAGCGCCATGAACGCTTCCTTGGCAGCTTCCGCACCAGCCTTATCCTGCGAGTAGATGGTTACCGTGCCATCGTTATCGATGTTTGTGGTGACGTCATGTTTCTCGGAGATTCCCTTGATCGTTTTCCCACTTGGGCCGATAAGCGTTCCGATTTTCTCCGGATCTACCTCGAAGCTGAGAATTCTCGGTGCGTACTCACTCAATTCAGTGCGCGGTCGATTAATGACCTTCGCCATTTCACCCAGTATATGCATTCTCCCTCGACGAGCCTGCTCGAGTGCGTCACGCATAACCTGCGGATCAACATTGGAGATCTTTATGTCCATCTGGAACGCGGTAATTCCCGCTTCCGTACCGGCAACTTTGAAGTCCATATCACCAAGCGCATCTTCCTCGCCGGTGATATCGCTTATGACAACGCTGTTTTCCTCTCCTTGAACAAGGCCCATTGCGATTCCGGCAACAGGCTTATCAATCTGTACACCAGCGTCCATCAGGCTCATGGAGCTTCCACAAACGGTCGCCATTGAACTCGACCCGTTTGATTCAAGGATTTCCGATACGATACGAGTCGTATACGGAAACGACTCTTTGCCCGGCAGCACGGCCGCGACAGCCCGCTGCGCGAGATGTCCATGTCCTACCTCACGACGACCCGTACCGAGCCGGCCTGTCTCACCGACAGAGAAGGGAGGGAAATTGTAATGCAACATGAAATGCTCACGCCGGTCACCTTCGATGTCGTCAAGAATCTGTTCATCTTGCACAGTACCGAGCGTCGTGACCGCCAGAGCCTGCGTCTCACCCCGGGTAAACAGCGCCGCCCCGTGAGCCCTCGGAAGAACGCCGACCTCGCAAGTGATGTCCCGTATATCTTCCGGCCCGCGCCCGTCGGTGCGAACTTTTCTGTTCAGCACACTTTCGCGCAGAATTGATTTTTCAAGGTCATCGAGAATCGCAGCGAACTGCTTTTCCCGCCCTTCTTCAATTCGATCTTCAAAATGTGAGGTAACTTCTTCGTTGACGGCGTCGATCGCGTTGCGACGCTCCATTTTACCTTTGACGAAGCACGCTTCCTCGAGTTTCGGGCGCGCAAACTCAACGACCTCGCCGGTAATCGGCAGTTCCGGTTCATCCTCGGGCACCGGCAGCTTCTCTTTTCCAGCTTTCTGACGCAACTCTTCCTGAGCGCGACAAAGATCCGCAATTGGTTCCCGCGCAGCCTCGATCGCTTCCGCGAGAACCTCTTCGCTGACCTGGCTCGCTCCACCTTCGACCATGGTAATTCCTTCGGAGGTGCCTGCAACCATGATCTCGAGGTCTCCACGAGCCGTCTGTTCAAAGGTGGGGTTAATGATGAACTGTCCATCCACATGTGAAACCCGAACAGCGCCAACAGGTCCGCCGAATGGAATGTCACTCAGATGAACGGCCGCCGATGCAGCTACCATACCTATGACATCCGGCGGGTTTTCCTGATCGGCTGAAATCGTGGTTGGGACGATCTGAATATCCCGTTTGAACTTCTTGTCGAACAACGGTCGCATCGGACGGTCAATGAGTCGCGAGACGAGGATCTCGCGGTCCTTCGGCCGACCTTCCCGTTTCAGAAAACCTCCGGGGATCTTGCCCGCCGCATAATACTTTTCGTTGTAATCGACTGAAAGCGGAAGGAAATCAACGTCAAGCTCTTTGCTCGAACAGCAGACAGTCGCGATCACCGCGCTTCCGCCGAACCGTGCAAAGACAGATCCGTTCGCCTGACGCGCCAGTCTTCCGGTTTCGAAAACCAGCTCCTGAGAGCCGATAGTAACCTTAACTTCGTGCATAATCTGTAATCCTTTTTGTTCGAAAACCGTGGCTCCAACCGTTCATCCCAGGGAGCCGCAGCGCATCTTCTGGTCCCACGTGACTGCTTGAGGAGACTGATGGTGACCACACTCTGTCACTGTCCCGGCATGTCATAACAAGTGGTCGCCACACGGTCCCGGTTTGTTGCCGGGGAGTGCCGACTGGCCGAATCCCGCGCCCGGAACCTGACAGCGTCTTTACGTCCACCTGCCGGAGGTCATGCATACTTCCGGCTTCGAGATCCGAGCTGGAAGCAAAAAACCTCACGTCCCTGCCGGCATGCGGGACAATCGGGGATTGGGAATACCGTGCCTTGAATTTCTCCACCACAGGCATGGAGATCTCGTACTTCAACGTTACTTCCGGAGTCCGAGCTTCCCGAGAAGCGCTCGATACCTGTCAAGATCGTTATTCGCCAGATATCGAAGCAGACGGCGACGACGCCCAACAAGCTTGAGTAGCCCGCGACGCGAATTATGGTCCTGCTTGTGATACTTGAAGTGCTCGGTGAGCTGTTCGATTCGACGAGTGAGCAGCGCGACCTGTACTTCGGTGTTCCCTGTATCGTTCGATCCGTTCCCGAATTCCTCAACGATCTCCTGCGTCTGTTCCTTTGTTAACGGCATATGCTTTCCGCTTCTCCTTGTCCGATGGTAAAAAGTTGGATGAGTCGCAGGTTTTCTCCCTTCTCAGGAACCACTCGAAGACGCTTTCAGGAACGTCGGGAACATTTCAGCGATATTCCCCGGCTGCTCGCGAAAGCGCCCGTCTCTGTGTGTCCATAAAAAAGGAGTGACCTGCAATCGACGACAACATCTCCAGAAATAAACGCGCTAATTATCGATGAGCGCATGATTAATGTCAACCGTGGATTCCGGTGGAAGCCCGGAGCAGGACAGGCCCGCCCGATGGTTCAGACGACAGCTCGGGCCGTTGCGGCAAGCGTCCGGACCCCCGCCGTTCGGCAAGCGTCTCGACGGCCGATTCGACAAGCGCTTGTACGGCCAGTCTGACATCCGTTCCGCCACAATCTGCCCCAGTTCAAGCCCGGACCACATGCAAACCTGTCAACTCACTGCCGGGGTCGTACAAACCGATAGGAAAACCCTTCCTGCTCACCGGCGACAACAGCCAGCAGTTCTCCACTGTCATCAAAGAGCGCAATATCCTCATGAGACTGGTCACTCGCCACTTCGGTTTCTCCGTCAAGACGAAACCACTCACGGCGCAATGGCACTCCGTTGCAGATTCGCTCTGCGGCACTGCCGGTGACAACACCACGCAACAATCCGGGAACGGCAGACACCGTCCGGGATGCGGATATCACGTGCCGATCGGGCGAAAATTCTTCCGGCGCGATCGCATCACTGACCTGCCACCGCCCGACTGAAATCCTCCGAAGGCCCCTCACATATGCGACACTGCCGCATGCATAGCCAAGATCACGTGCAATAGAACGCACATACGTCCCCGAAGAAACCGTCATACGTACGCGCAGGTCGGGCGGCTCCCAGCCGATAACTTCCAAAGCTCGCACAGACACGCGGCGCAGCGGCAATTCGACCGTCTCTCCGGATCGAGCGCGTTCATACGCACGTTTTCCATCGATATGAACCGCCGAATAGGCTGGAGGTCTCTGCGAGATCGTTCCACTGAATCCTTTAATTTCCTGTGCAATCCGATCGAAAGACGGAAGCTCACCCTCGGCGACAAGCGTTCCCTCCGGATCAAGTGTATCCGTTTCCCGCCCGAACTCGAAAACCGCCTCATAGGTTTTGTCCAGGTCGGTTAGCCTGCCGGCAAGTTTTGTCAGCCGCCCGCACAAAGCCACCAGGAGCCCGGACGCGAACGGGTCAAGGGTTCCGGTGTGTCCGACCTTTGAACCCCTGAGAGCCCGTTTCACCGGCCCTAAGGCTTTAAACGAGGACACTCCCACGGGCTTATCAAGCAAAACAGCCCCGTCAACGGGATTCAATCCACCTGTTCCTCTTCCCTGGCCTCGGCATCGGCGGACTCTACGCCCGCCGGAGCGTCAGCAGACTCTACACCCTCCGGAGTGTCAGCGGGCCGCACGCCCCCCGGGCCGTCAGCGGGCCCCACACCTTCCGGTTGAGTGATCTCCATGGAATCAAGTGCATCCACCACGCTTTGCGCCTGCCGGATCGTCGTATCAACAACAAATCGAAGCTTCGGGGTGACTTTCCAGTGTACCTGCGATGCAATCCGCGACTGAAGAAACCCGCTGGCCGCGTTTAAGCCCTTCACCGCCGACTTCAATTCACCTGCACCCATATACCCGGTGATTCTCACCGTCGCGTACCGCAGATCCTTGGAAACGTCAACGCTTACGACCGAGCAGAGGCTGCTGACCCTCGGGTCCTTAACCTGCCCCCGCACGATCGAGGTACTTACAATCTCGCCGATCAGCTGTGAAGCCCTTACAACTCTGTCCATCTCGAGACCTCACGATTCCCTGGACTCGTTTCCGCCCGACGAGGCTTTCGCCTTATCGGCCTTGGACTCACCGAGTTTCTTGGCAATTTCGCGTACTTCGTAGACTTCGAATTCGTCCCCGACCTTAATGTCGTCGAACCGTTCGAGACCGATACCGCACTCGTAGCCGGCTTCGACCTGACGTGCGTCATCTTTGAACCGCTTCAGAGACTCGATCTTTCCGGAGTGGACCTCAACGCCGTCTCGAATGACATGTACCTTCGCATTACGCTTAACAGTACCGGACTTCACGTAGCAGCCGGCGACAACTCCAATCTTCGGCACCTTGAACACCTCGCGAACCTCGACGGTGCCAACCGTCTCTTCTCGAAGCTCAGGTGCGAGCATTCCTTCCATTGCGGTACGTATATCGTCAACCGCATCGTAGATAATGCCATACTTGCGGATTTCAACTTTCTCACGTTCTGCAAGTTCAGCAGCGCGCGGAGTCGGGCGTACATGAAAACCGACAACAATCGCGTTCGAGGCACTCGCGAGCATAATGTCGTTTTCGTTGATGGCACCCGCAGCAGCGCGGATCACGGTTAGACGAATCTCATCGGTCGAAAGCCCTTCAAGTGCGTTTTTGACTGCTTCAACGGATCCGTGCACGTCACCTTTAACGACAACTTTGAGCTCCTGAATGCTGCCTTCCTGGATTGTGTCATAAAGGTTATCGAGCGTGATCTTTCTGACGTTCCGCGCATCTTCAAGCTTACGAAGCTCCTGTCGTTTATCGCCAATCTGGCGTGCCTGTTTGTCACTCTCGGTAACCTGGAATGGATCACCGGCATCCGGAATACCGGTAAGCCCGAGGATTTCGACAGGCATACTCGGTGTGGCCTCTTCAACACGTTCTCCGCGATCGTTGAACATTGCCCTGACTCTACCGGGATAAACACCGGCCACGAACGCATCTCCGATTTTCAGGCGGCCGCGTTCAATAAGAACAGTTGAAACGGTACCACGTCCGGCGTCGATTCTCGTTTCAATGATCTTACCCTCTGCCCTGCAGTTGTGATTGGCCTGAAGTTCAAGCACCTCAGCCTGCAATGCAACCGTTTCGAGGAGCTCTTTGACTCCCTCGTTTTTCAGGGCCGAAACTTCACAGAACAGCGTACTTCCTCCCCACGCCTCGGGCATGAGGTCGAGATCCGACAGCTGCTGCTTTACCCGGTCCGGCTTTGCATCCGGCTTATCTATCTTGTTAATTGCAACGATAATGGGCACATCCGCTTCTTTCGCGTGATCAACCGCCTCCCGGGTCTGCGGCATGACGCCGTCGTCGGCTGCAACAACGAGAATCACAACATCGGTAACATTCGCCCCGCGAGCACGCATAAGGGTAAACGCCTCATGGCCCGGTGTATCGAGGAATGTGACTTTGCCATGCGTCGTCTCGACCTGGTATGCGCCGATGTGCTGCGTAATTCCGCCGAACTCACCGGCAACCACATTTTCCGACCTGATGGCGTCGAGAAGCTTTGTCTTACCGTGGTCGACATGGCCCATAACCGTAACGATGGGCGGCCGTGGATGCATATCCGCTTCGTCATCCGGTGGGGTCTCAATGACCGTCTCATCATACAGACTGACCACTTTGGTCGAAGAACCGTATTCCGACGCCACAATCTCGGCAGTCTCTGCGTCAATCTGCTGGTTGATGGTAACCATCATACCCATCTTCATAAGCGTCCCGATAATGTCTGACGCCTTGAGATTCATTTTCTTGGCGAGATCCGCAACACTGACATTCTCCATGATCTCGATTTCTTTCGGGACCGGATTCGTGCGGTTCTGACTTCGCTTCTGCTTGTAATGAATCTCCTTTTCCGGCGCCTTCTCGCGCTTATCACGGCCTTTGCCCTGGTCTTTCTTTTTGGACTTGAAGAACTTGCGCTGGTTTCCCTTCTGCTGGCCTGCTCCGGGAGAAGGCGGTGGTGGTGATCCTCCGCCCCTGGGCGGAAACGAACGAGGACCTCCGCCACCTGTCTGAGGTCCACCGCCACGGCGATCCCCGCCGCCGGTACCACGACCGGGGCCTGGAGCAGGACGGCTTTCAGCTCGCTCTGCACGGGCTTCGAGTTCGGATGTTGAAACATGCTTGCCGGTGCTTCCCGTTCGTCGGTACGGAGCCGGAGACGGTCTCGCCGGCTGCCTTCGGAATGTCCGTTTCGTTCGGGGCTCGCCCTGTCCGGCTGAATCACCGCCCGACTTCGTGGCGTCGGGTCCTGACCTGGAGGCTGCGTCGTCCGACTTGGAGCTGTCGGTACCGGCAGCCGTATCACCGCCGGACTTCGCCTGCTCTTCTGGTTTCTGTTTCCGGGCCGTCTCTTCCTGTGCAGGAGAGGTGGGCTGGTCCTCAGCCGATGCGGTTTCTCCGGATGCTCCCGACGACTCTTCCCTGCGCGAATCTTCGCCCGATGCGGACGCTTCGCCGGTTTCCGGCTGTGCACCGGCGGCAGCCTCTTTTCTCACCCCTTCACCGGTCTGCTGCGACTCTGAGGCAGCACCCTCTCCGCTGGACGGTTGAGCCGTCTGTGCTTCGGACGCACCCGGGGACTCTTCCTGATGAACTTGTTTCGAGGACTCACTGGCAGGTTGACCGGACTGGTCCCTCCGGCCGGCCCCCTGATCGCCACCGGCTTGTTGAGACTTGGACTTCCGCTTAACGACAATCTTGGTCTTTCGCTTCTGACCTTCCTCTTCCGAGGATCGGGAAGCCGCGGAATCCGCCTTCCGGTGTTTTATGAGCGTAGCCTTCGGTTTCTTTTCGTCTTTTTCCTGATTCTCTGCCATATGCGTCCCTGGAGAAAGCCTCCTTTGGTCCAATAGTAACGAATTGTTGCCACTTTGTGAAACCGGGTATCACGGGCTCTTACTCGTCTTCGTCGTCCTCGTCGATGATCTCTACACTGTCACTGATGATATCCTGTATCTGCTCTACGTCATCTTCAGACAGCCCTTCGATTGCCAATAACTGCTTACGGGTCATAGTCAGTAGATCCACAATATCGACAACACCTGCACTATTGAGACTCTCGACAACGTGCTGAGGAACGTCAGGAAGTTCACTGATAAGTGTGATTTCCTCTTCTTCTTCGGACTCTTCGGATTCGGCGGTTTCCTCTTCTTCCTCGACGATCTCTTCGGTCGTCGCTACATCCGCCTGCTCCTGGTCGACTCCCTCTTCAGAAGCCTCCAGCTGTTCAGACTCCGCCTCAGGAGCACTGTCTTCCTCAGTCGTGGACTCATCTTCGATAATCTCCACACTTTCGGCAATAATGCGTTTGAGCATTGAAACATCTTCACTGCTGAGGCCCTCGATTGCTTCAAGCGCTTCATCGGAAGTATTCACGAGCGTTTCAATGAGATCGATACCTTCACGGCTTAGAATATCCACAATTCTTGGAGGAATTTCGGAGAGCTCGGAAAGACGCGTAATCTCTTCTTCACCCTGCTCATCCCCGAAAAGTGCGCTGACTGCCCGTTTGGTGTCCGCAGCAATATCCATTTCCGCGAACTGCTCTTCAGTCTTGACATCGATATTCCAGTCGGCAAGCCGGTTTGCCAGGCGCACGTTCAACCCCTGTTTACCGATTGCAAGGCTGAGCTGGTTTTCCGGTACAACTGCCAGAGCCTGCCGTTTGGCCTCGTCGAGAACGATCACCTGGAGGACTTCGGCCGGCGAAAGCGCATTCTTGATGAAAGAGCGGGTATCGACGTCATATTTCAGAATATCAATCTTCTCACCTTCCAGTTCCCGGACGACTGCCTGAATTCTGACCCCCTTGAGCCCGACACACGCACCGACAGGATCCACATCCTCACGATTGGAGTACACAGCAATCTTGGTCCGATAGCCGGGTTCCCGTACGATTTTGAAAATTTCAACCGTCTTATCGTAGATTTCCGGTACTTCGAGTTCGAAGACCCTCCGTACGAAGTCGGTGTGGGTCCTGCTGAGAATAATCTGGAGACCCTGGGGGCTTTTGGTTACCTCATAAATCAGCGCTTTGATCCGGTCGTTGGGACGATACGCCTCTCGAGGACTCTGGTATCGTTTGGGAAGCATTCCTTCGGTTTTCCCGAGGTCAACGAATATATTGCCGTTCCGTTCACGCTGGTAATACCCGATTATCATCTCTCCGACCTTGTCGGAGAACTCACTGTAGAGAGTGTCCTTCTGAATCTCGCGGAGCGTCTGTCGCGCCTTCTGTTTCGCACTTTGAACAGCTACCCGATCGAATTCGTTCGGATCAATTTCTATCAGCAGCTCATCTCCGATCTCGCAATCCTCGGCGAGATTCATAGCCTCGGAGAGCGCAATCTGTGTAACCGGATCTTCTACATCGTCATCTTCAACAATCTCTTTTCGAGCGTAGAGAGTAACGTCCTCTCCGTCGTCGCTGAACTGGACTACGGCGTTCTCGGCAGTGCCGAACTTCCGTTTATATGCGGCGAGCAGAAATTCCTCGATTGTTCTGGAAATCAGTTCTTCGCTGATCCCCTTGTCCTGAACGAGAAGGCTTATTGCCTCAGCAAGTTGAGCAGACATAGTTGCTGATTGTCCTCCTAGACATCGTTAAGTCGTGCAGCGCGTATCTCCGGATACGCGTAATGCTCGATCGCATTGTCGCGGGCGAGTGTAATACCACGGTCGTCGGCATCCTGAAGTATGCCCGTAATCCATTCATTCTCCAGATCGAGAACCTTAACCGGCATTCCTACGAAAACCGCATACTCTCTCTGAGATTTCAGTTTCCGACCAATTCCCGGCGAGGATACTTCTACGCTTATATCGCGATTTCCGGTAATAACTTCAATTCGCGGTACGAGCGTGCGATGTATTTCTGCGCAGTCATCCAGGGAAATACCACCCCGCCGATGAACCACCACATTTACATGAAACGTTCCGCGAACTCCCTGCGCTTTACATTCTACCAGAGAAAAGCCCAGTCCTTCTATAACGGAGGCAAGTTCGTCGGTAAGGTCACGTTCAGCCACGCGTATACCTCTGAGAAGCGAAACAGGTATCAAAGACCTCCCTGCCTGAGGGAAGGTATAAGGGCAAAAAAAGAGTCGATGGTGCGGCATCGACTCTGTTCCGGGGCGTTCCGCT
>CAZMEV010000039.1:8497-26633 GCA_964565375.1 uncultured Spirochaetaceae bacterium | reverse complement strand
AGGAACTGGAAGATGGCGAACGATGCTATTGCCGGAATCGAAAGCGGAAGAATAAGCCGGGTAAATGTCAGCCACGGCGTTGCCCCGTCGGCAAACGCCGACTCGAGAATTGACTTGGGAATACTCGAAATGTAGCCATAGAGCAGGTATGTTGCAAGGGGTAATCCAAATCCGGTGTGTGCAAGCCACATTCCGACGTACGTCCCGTTCAACTGGTAACTCGTATAGACGCGCAATACTGGAATGAGCGCCATCTGAAGCGGTACTACGAGCAGTCCGACAATAAGTACGAACAGAATCTGCCGTGCCGGAAATTTCATCCACGCGATTGCATATGCGGCGAAGGCGGCAATGGTGATCGGGATTACTGTTGACGGCAGTGTAATAAGAATACTGTTAAAGAAACCGACTCCCATGCCGTCGGCGGTCAGCACCTGATCGTAGTTTGCGAGCGTCCACTGGTCCCAGTTGGTGAAGTTCAGCAGCCCCATCCACCAGCCGGACTGCTGTATGGAAATCTGGGTACGGAATGAGCTCACCAGCAGGCCTATGGTCGGCAGTGTCCAGATTGCAAGAACAAAGATCACAAACAGGCGTGCAGGAATTGCTCCCAGGATCTTCTGTGCCCTGCGTGATCCGAGAATACTTCCACGGGATGAGGCCTGAAAGCGGAGTTCATTTTCTCGTGCCGCAATGTCGGCGGCATGCTTCTGCGTGTTCTGTGTATTCTGTGCCATGGCTTACTTACTCCTCATTGCGCGTGCGTTCTGAACCATCAGGGGGATAACAACTACAAACAGGAAGACAGCGAGGGCACTTCCCCGCCCGAAGTTTCGCTGAACGAACGCCTCCTGGTACATGCGCAATGCAACGATATTGGTGCCGTAGGCACCACTTGTCATGACATAGACAACGTCAAAAATCTTGAGCACAAGGAACACGATTGTGGTCGCAACGGTCAGAATGGTACCGCTGATATAGGGAACAGTGACGTTGAAGAAGGTACGAACCTCGCTCGCGCCGTCTATTCTCGCCGCTTCGATAAGATCCTTCGGCACGCCCTTAACCGCGGCACTCTGAATGACCATGGCAAATCCGGTCTGAAGCCAGATCATAATGAAAATGAGGAGGAAGTTGTTCCACGGTCGAACTGTGATCCATGCGACGGGGTCTCCGCCAAGTGCCGTCACAATCGCGTTCAACAGGCCGATCTGAGGCATGCCCGCAGGCTGAAAGGCATAGACGAAGCGCCAGATTACGCTCGCGCCGACGAACGAAATTGCCATCGGAAGAAAAATGAGCGCCTTCACGACCTTTTCGGTGGTCGGCCGGAAGCGGTCTGTGATAACCGCTATGAGCAGGCCGAGCGCCGTGGCAACGGTTGGTACGAGCAGTACCCAGAGAAGCGTATTTCGCAGAATTATCAGCATTGCCGGGTTTGTGAAGATGTACTGATAGTTTCTGAGACCGACGAAGTTCTCGGTGAACCGGTCGAAGAAACTCATGTAGGTGGTATTAATGACCGGCCAGACAATGTAGAAGCCGAGAAACAGTAGAGCCGGTCCTATGAAGACCCACGGAAGCGTCTTATCCCTCGCCTCCTCCGGCAACAGCTCGGCCAGGCCATTCAGTGAGTGGAAAAACCCCCATATACCCCCGACACCGATAAACAGCGCAATAACCGCCACAGCGAACCGGTTTGCTGTGGCCGCGTTGTCGCGCAACCATATGAATCCTGCGACCAGAATAACGGCGGTTGCCGCTGCGCTGACCACCGTGCTTGTGATCCGTCCGGCCCGTGTGTCGAGCCAATCCGAGAACGTCATTTGCCTCGATGTATCACTCATATAATTCGCCCCTAGAAAAGGTGTTCCAACCGGAAACTCCGTCGGATCGAGAGAGTGCGTCGCGAAGCGGGGCACTCCGTCGATCAGACGAAAAAAGGGCGCAGCTACCGCTGCGCCCATAGATTGTCTGTGATTTACTCGTCGAACCCTGCGTCGATGGCAGGAAGCACATCGTCCAGATCTTCTCCCTGAGTCCAGTCGACCATGCCGGTCCAGAAGGTCCCGGTGCCGACCGCGCCCGGCATCATGTCGGAGGCGTCGAAACGTACAGTATCCGCCGCATCGAGAATCTCGGCGTATCGTCGGTCAACATCGGGATACCAGTCGAAATCCACATCTTCGTGCGGCGATACGTAACCACCCTGCTCGAGCCATCCGCGCGTTCCCTCGGCGGTACTGAAAAATCGCATGACGGCATGAACTTCCGGTCGATCACGCATTGCGCTCATGACGTCCCCGGCCACAAGAACCGGATCTCCGTGTTCGGCGTCAATCCTCGGCAGGTAGAAGAAGTCGATGTCTCCGTCCGGACCAACTTCGGTTCCGTCCGGCAGGAAGCCCTGAATGAAACTCGCCTGGCGGTGCATGAGAGCGCCGGGCTCATCCAGCAGAAGCGGATTCGCGCCGTCTCCGAATGGGACAGTCAGAATGCTGTCGGTACCTCCGAGCACATAGTCATCGTCGAACCAGATTTCTCCGAGTATCTCGAACGCTTCGCGGACCTCCGGACTGTCGAATGGTACGTCGTTGGCGATCCAGTCGTCATACACTTGCGGCTCATGAATACGAAGCATAATGTCCTCGATCCAGTCGGTACCGACCCAGCCGGTGGCGCCTGCGCTTTCCATGGCAATTGACCAAGGAGTGTGACCGTCGTCCACCATCTGATCCGAAAGGGCCATGAGCTCGTCCCAGGTTTCGGGGATTTCGTATCCTTCTTCCTCAAAGACCGACGGTACATACCAGACAAGCGACTTCACATTGGTGCGATACCAGATACCACCGACTTCTCCGTCGACCATGCTCATGTCGATCCAGTCCTGATCGTACTGCTGCTGGAGATAATCCATGCCACCGAGCCATTCGGTGGGATCATAGATATATCCCTGCCTGTGCAGGTCGTACATGAGTCCCGGCTGCGGAAATGAAGCAATGTCCGGAGCGTCGCCACCTTCGGCTCGAACGGTGATCAGAGACTCGAAGTCACCCGATCCTTCATATTCGACCTGGATACCGGTCTGCTCGATAAACGGCTCAAGAGCTGCCCGGAAACGCCGAGCATCCTCGTCAACAAATGCTCCGAAGATCTGAACTTCGGTTCCCGAGAGATCCTCACCCTCTGTCCACGGGTTGTCGGTGTAATCCACGTCTGCTACTTCCGTTGTGTCATCCGGCCGGTCGCCTGTAACTGCAACAACAATTGCAGCGATAACCACAACTGCGGTAATACCGATTATCGCAATTACCTTTTTGTCCATGCAAAAACCTCCTGAAAATGTCATATGGCGCTACTGCGCCCGTTTTGAAACGCCGTGGTGTTCAGTTCGGAGTGATTCGAACCTTCGTTTCAGTTGTTGAGCGAAGGGGCCTGACGACGTTGAGCCGGGAACTGCTTTGAGCCGATCCGCGACTCTCCATGGCGTTACTAACGGCATTATAGGCCCGGTTTCCGAGGATTGGCAAGAATGAATTTGAGCGAAATAACACTGGAATTGCTGACAGCTATGGGGGCTTACATACGGCCCCACGTTACATGCGGACCCCCCGGCATGGGCCGGGGAGTCGAGGAGACAGGACAATCCTGTTGTTTTTTCAGTCTTCGGGGAATCCGGCGTCTATAGCAGGCAGCACGTCATCAAGGTCGTCGCCCTGTGTCCAATCGACGACGCCTTCCCAGAACGTACCGGTTCCCACTGGTCCGGGCATCATGTCGGCCGCGTCGAAGCGGAAGGCTTCGGCTTCGAGGAATATCTCGGCGAACTCGCGTTCGACTTCCGGATACCAGTCAAGCTCAGCGTCGAGATGCGGGCTGACCAGTCCACCTTCTTCAACCCAGCGCCCAAGGCCTTCCGGGTCGGCAATAAAGCGCATGACTGCCCGCACCTCAGGACGGTCTGTCATGGGACTTGCTATGTCGCCTGCGATCACCACCGGCTGTCCGTATTCAGGCTCGATTTCCGGGAACGGGAAAAACCAGACGTCGCCGTCCGGTGCGATTTCGGTGCCATCTGGAAAGTGTTCGACAGCGAAGCTAGCCTGACGGAACATTGCCGCGTCCTGCGTTATGAGCGGGGTGGTTGCGTCGGTATAGGGGACGGTGAGAATGGCGTCTGTACCGCCGAGCACGTAGTCGTCGTCGAACCAGATCTCCTCGAGAATATTGAATGCTTCACGAACCTCGGGACTGTCAAACTGAACATCGTTCGTAATCCAGTCGTCGTAGACTTCCGGTTCATGAATACGGAACATGATGTCCTGAAGCCAGTCGGTAGCCAGCCAACCGGTCGCGCCGCCCGCTTCAATGCCGATAGACCAGGGGTAATGCCCATCGGCTACCATCTGATCCGAGAGGTCCATGAGCTCATCCCACGTTTCAGGTATTTCGTAGCCCTCTTCTTCGAATAATGGTACCGAATACCATACAAGCGACTTCACATTCGTTCGTGCCCAGGCGCCGGCAATTTCCCCATCCACGCGGGTGATGTCTATCAGGTCAGAATCATAGCGTTCTTCAAGGAAATCCTCACCGAACCATTCGGCAGGGTTCTCGATATAGCCCTGTCGATAAACGTCGGCCATAAGCCCCGGCTGCGGGAACAGAGCTATATCCGGTTCATCGCCTCCCTCGGCACGAACCATGACCAGTGACTCAAAATCGGCTGAGCCCTCGTAGGTCACGTTAATCCCGGTCTGTTCAATGAACCGTTCGAGTGTGTCCTCGAATCCGGCAGCTTCTTCGTCAACGAATGCTCCGAAAATTTCAACCTCTGTACCGGACAGATCCTGTCCGTCGGTCCACGGGTTTCCCGTTGGATCGGTGGCTTCGATCTCCTCCTGCTGGCCCTCAGCAAATGCCATTGGGGCGAGGAGAACGAGCGCAAGTGTTATTGCAGTAAGTACGCGTATGAACGATGTCATGCTCACACCTCCTCAAATATGGTTGCAACGCCGCGATACACACCGTATCTCCCGTTGCGGGGTAGCTGACCGCGGTAAGTCTTCTACCGGAACGGGATGATTACTTGTCCCGTTCCAGGACCGGCGGGCAGACCCATTTACCCGGATGCGTTACTAATGCATATACTAATCCCGACGCGCCACCGCTGACAAGTGTGCAAAGAAATCCACAAGATATTTCTTTCAAAATTCAGTGCTTCGAGCCGAAACTGCAGGAGACATCGTGCACTACGATTCAGCCTTTACCCCGCCGATCCCGATCCTCACCACCGATTCTCCGCGACGCAGGCTGAAAGTAACATCTCCACTCGAGGCCGCGATGGCTCGGTAGAAGGCGGCTGCATCCGGCACCGCCTCGCCGTTGACCCGTTCAATTACATCGCCGGACCGGATACCGGCGGTTTCCGCTTCGCTGCCGGTACTGACCGAGGTGACCGCCACCCCGCCGGCGTCATCTGCAAGCGAGAGACTCTCGCGGATCTCTTCCGATAGCGTTATCACCGTGAATCCCGGCCACAGATCGCGGCCGGAAGGCCCGTCATCGCCGAAAAGCCTGCGGGCAATCGTGACGGTGATCTCACGCAGCGCGCCCTCAGAAACAACCGAGAATACCGCTTCCTGACCGGGTGGCAGGTCTCCCACGGCCCTCGAAAGCTCCGATGTGCTCGACACCGCCACGCCGTCGACTGCGGTAATAAGAGAGCCGGCTGTCAGCCCCGCCTCGGCAGCCGGGGAGCCACGGTAGACCCCGGTGATCAGTGTTCCGTCGCGTTCGGCTACACCGAGTTCTTCGAAGAGCCGTGCTCCGGTTTCGCTTGAATTGTCGAGCATACTCACGCCGAGCCAGCCGTAGACGATCTGGCCCTCTTCGAGGAAGTTATCAATCGCACGCATTGCCTGGTTAATCGGGATGGCGAAACCGAGGCCGACGCTGCCGCCGCTTCGGGAGGCAATCCAGGTGTTAATCCCTATGACCTCTCCGTCGGCGGATACAAGCGGACCGCCGGAGTTGCCGGGATTTATCGCTGCATCGGTCTGAATGTAATCGGTGTAATCGGTAATCGGGGAGGTGGGATCTGGACGTCGTCCAAGGGCACTGATAATTCCTGCGGTTACCGTACTCTCGAAGCCGAGGGGGTTTCCCATCGCCAGCACCCAGTCACCCACATGCAGATCGGATGAATCGCCGAGCGTGGCTACCGGAATTCGCTCGTCGGCGGTGATTTCAAGGAGTGCCAGGTCAAGCCGTGCGTCGCTTCCGATTACTCGTGCGTCGAATGAGCGTCCGTCGAAGAGTACCGCTTCTATTTCATCCGCACCGTCTATGACATGGTGATTGGTGAGAATGTAGGCGGCGCCGTTGTCGTGCCGGACGATCACCCCGGAACCGAGGCCAGGTCTTCGAAACTCCCGTTCGTCGAACTCCGGGCGGGACCACGGATCGAAAAAGCGTTCAAAGGGCGAAGAAAACCGCGGTAACCGGCGCCGTATGACCGAGACAGTGTTTACTTCCACTACCGTCGGGAGCACCTCCGCGGCGACATTCGCGAACGAAGCGGGCCCGGCCACTGCGGTCGAAGCGACGGAGAATATCTCTTGAGGTTGATGTTCTGCCGCGCCGGCGGTGGGCGTGTGCGGGATGCTGTCTCCCGCGAGCCGGAACAATCCGGCATCACCCGGCGTCTGTGTGTTCGAAAGGTATGCGGCTACCTCCCGGTAGGCGCGTCGTGATCCCTCGTAGAACCCTGCAGCAAATACGAAAAGCAGTGCCGTCACAACAAACGTGGCGGTTGCCACCGCGGCGGCACGACCGCGAGTGGTCGGTTGAGTGCATGTAAGTTGTTTCATATCAACCACCTCCGAAGCTATAAAAGCCCGGAGGTGGCGTAACGTTACAGGTTGGGGCATTGCTTCGCCGGCGGCTTTGTGCCGCGCCGACGGAAGCTACTGCTCGTCAGGGGTACCGAGCCGACGGAAGCTGTTCGCTCGGCCGGTGGCCTGAGCTGCTACAGCGCCTCCATGCCTATGGTCAGTTCTGTGCCGCCACGCACGATCCGCAGCATGATTTCGCCGCTCGACTCGGCTGCATGAGTATAGAAATCGCCGGCGCCGTCGAGTTCGTTACCATCGACCTCAAGAATAAGGTCCCCGGGGCGCAGTCCTGCTTCCGCGGCCGGACTTTCCGGAGCGACGTTTGCGATAATCGCACCGTCGAGGGAGCCCGGAATCCCCTGCGACTCACGGATTTCGTCGGTGAGCGGAGCCACCTGAAATCCGGGCCAGAGATCGTCGGGTTGCCCGACTTCCTCCTCCGGGCCGCGTTCGTCGATTGTCACCGGGATTGTCATGGATTCCCCGTCGCGAATGACATCGAAATCCACCTGCTGGCCGGGCATGAGGTGGCCGACAGCCCGCTGAAGCTCAAGGCTGTTCTCGATCGGCTCGCCGTCCACCGAGGTAACAAGATCTCCCGGGCGGATGCCGTCCCGCGCAGCCGGTGAGTCGGTATATGCGCCGATAATGAACGAACCATCTTCGCCGGTAATGCCGAGGTCGTCGGTGAGTGTTTCATCGAGATCGTCGACGTCGGTAATGCTTACACCGAGCCACCCATAGGTAATTTCGCCGTCCTCACGGAACTGATCTATGGCGACCGCCACATTGTTCACCGGTATCGCGAATCCCAGTCCGACGTTTCCGCCGGTCGGACCGCCGGCGGCAATCCATGTGTTAATCCCGATAATCTCGCCGTCCATGTTAACCAGTGCTCCGCCGGAGTTTCCCTGATTAATCGCGGCGTCGGTCTGAATATAGTCGGTGTACTCAGCGACCGGGGTTCCCGGTCCGGGCTGTCGTCCTACTGCGCTGATAATGCCGGCTGTCACCGTGCTTTCGAATCCGAGCGGATTACCGATTGCCAGTACCCACTCGCCGACCGAAAGGCCTTCAGAATCGCCAAGGCTTGCAACCGGCATATTCTGGTCGGTTTCGATCGAAATAAGTGCGAGATCCTGCAGGGGATCCGATCCTACGACGTCGGCGTCGTACTGTGCCCCTTCGTATGTCGAAACGGTTATATCATCTGCATCGCCAATTACGTGGTTATTCGTAATGATGTAAACGGTGCTTCCTTCCTGGTCCACGATTACACCCGAGCCGAGGCCGGGGCGCTCAAATTCCTGGTCATTATCGGGTTCTCCAAAGAACTCAAAAAAGGGATGTTGCTGTTCCTGTTCGATCACCTGGACGGTTGAAACCTCCACAACGACCGGAAGTACCGATTGCGCGACCTCCGAGAATCCCCCTTCCGCATTGTCGGGCACGGGGGTAGCTGTCGGGACGCGGGTGTCGCCGGGGTTATTTGCTACCTGAGTCTGCCTCTGTGCGTCGGCACCGGAATCAGAGCCGCTGATGCCCACATATAAGCCCGCTCCGAATACGATTACCACCGCGGCAAGCGCGAAAAACGCGGTTTTCCAGATATTTTTCGTCCTCATTTCGTAAGTATCCTCCTTGTCCCCTGTCCCCCGGATAAAGGTAACTACAGATGCTCCGTTCTGAAAAGGCGGGCGGAAGCCGCCGGTCGCCGGTCGCTCAAACCCGCCAGTCAACGCTCGCTCAAACCCGCCGGCCGCCGGTCGCAGCCGGGATTGTTCACATGGCGCAAGTACGGCTAAGCTGAAAAGCTGAAGGCTTACGCAGTACCTATGTCCATACTATGGCGAATCATTGAGCGTCTTCCGGTCGTACAGCGACTTATCGACGTCAGTAAACGGATTATTCTTCCCGGGTTCGATGGACTGTCTGTGTATGATGTCGGCATGTTCTTTGCTGCCGGCATACAGAACGGCGCTATTACCACCCGGGCGGCGAGCATTGCATACCGCTTCTTTCTCGGACTGTTCCCCGCAGTGCTCTTTGTCATGGCACTGATCCCCTATATTCCGATTGACGGCTTTCAGGAACAGGTGTTCGAGCTCGTGACCGGCGCGTTCCCCGATGAACTTGCCGTGTTCATAGAGGCAACAATCCGCGACGCGGTAACACGGCAGCGAACCGGACTGCTGTCTATTACGTTCATTTTTTCGCTGTACATGGCGACCCGCGGGGTGCTGGGCATTATCCGCTCCTTTAACGCAAGCTACCATGATTTCGAAACGCACACGCGTGGCCGGCAGTGGGCCGTGAGTATCGGGCTTGTAAGCGTTTTCGGCCTTCTGCTTGTTATCGCAAGTATCATACAGATTGTCGGCGGCACCGTGATTTCGGTGCTCTCCGACCTGAGCATAATTCCCGGCGGCATGTACTCGATCCTTATCGATCTTGCCCGCGTGCTTCTGGTGGGTTTCATGCTTTTTCTCGGTATATCGGCGTTGTACTACTGGGCGCCGGCGAAGGGAGGAAGGCATCGCTTTGTGTCCCCGGGGTCAATTCTGGCGACGGTGGCGGTGCTCGTCGTGAACGCAGGGTTCAACGTGTACCTGTCCAACCTCAGTCGCTGGAATGCTATCTTCGGTTCACTCGGTACGATCATCGTTCTGCTCATCTGGATGTATGCCAACTCCATGGTTATTCTGATTGCATTTGAGCTGAACGTGAGCATCAGTGAGGCGCGCAATCGGTATGACGACGACTACGAGGACGGCCACGCCGATTAGGGTCCACGCCGCAGCCCCGGGAGGCAGGCTCCGGCATCCCGGACGGATGTCAGGGTTTGAACCGTCCGCGGTCATAGACACGCTCATTAATCTCGTCGGCATATCGCTGAAGCTCGCGCCGGTACCACGGTTTTGTGTGAAGGCGCAGCCGTGTTACCTCGCCGTAACGGTACATATATATGGGAGCGTTAAGGCTGATGTTCAGCCGCGGGTCAATCAGTGCCCGGGTTACGGAGGCGCGTTCGAGGCAACCGTTCGGGATCGCGGTAGATCGCGCGCCGGTTGACAGCTCAATTGCGTCGGGCACCGCGCTTAGCCAGGCAGGGAACGGCTGCGTTCTGTCACCCGTGCCGTCCTCCGGTTGGACGCGAACCGGCAGTACAATCACCGCGAACCCCGCCGCCGGCAGATATCGCCGCTCGCGGCCGCTGTGCAGATGCAGGCAGTATTTGTGCGGGCCTGTACGTCTTGAGGGTGGGCTGAATCCGTGCACATGCCGATACTTTTTCATATACTTATGACTGTGAGCAATACAATGGAGCGTGTTATGAAACGACTGATCGCCCTGAGTGCATTTGCGCTGCTGGCCGTGACCGCCGTGTCTGCCCAGGAGGCCGACGACCTTATTGGTGACTGGACGGCATACCGGGCCATGGACCTGTCCAACTACACCCTCGACGATTATCGCAATCCGCCGGCGCCGGGAGACCTCGTGGAGGGCGTTATGACGCTCAACGCGGATGGGACGCTCGAGTCGGATTTTCTCGACTTCGATGACTGGGAAGTTGACGACGAGTTTCTCGTGCTCACCGACGGGAATCGCAACGCGTTTTTTGTGCCGCGACCGATGGGGCCGGACACCCTGTATCTGTTGCGTGTTTCGGTAACACAGCGCGACCGGGAAGTAACCCATATCCGGGTCGACCGCAGCGGAAGCTACATCGTGGTTCGCGGGGAAATATAGGCGGCCGAAGGCCCTTCGCCGGCCATTGGCGGGTACGGCGGGACAATGGGGAATACATCGACCTTAGCGAATTATAATATTATGAAAAAACTTTTGACGGTCGGTCGACCGACAGAGTAAAATCCATCCTGTTATGGAGCAAAAAGCGCTGGGGTTTCTCGAGCATCTTTATTCCGGAACACTCCGGAAGGACCTGTGTTTCACCGATTTTACGACTATTCGTGAAGACCGGGTGCAGGATTTTGTCGATCGGTATCACGAGATTGTCGGTCAGTATTCGCCGCTGGAGCTTGAGAAAAAGGGCACGATCCCCGATGAGCTCATGGAGCAGTTCCGCGAGCTCGGTATGTTCGGCATGACGATCGGCGAGGAATACGGTGGGCTCGGGTTCAGTGTCAGCGAGTACCTTCGCGTCGTCGAAGAAATGTCGCGTACCGATATGTCTATTGTGCTCATACCGCTTGCGCATCTTTCAATCGGCATGAAGGGCATCCTGCTGTTCGGAAACGAAGAGCAGAAGAAGAAGTACCTTCCGAAGGCGGCGAGCGGCGAGATGGTATTCGCCTATTGTCTGACCGAACCGAAAGCCGGAAGCGACGCTCAGCACATCACCACCGAAGCGAAACTCTCCGACGACGGCGAGCATTATATTCTCAACGGCGGCAAAACCTATATTACCAACGGCAACTACGCGCAGGGTTTTACGGTGTTCGCTCAGCTCGACCCGGAGAATCCGGGGAAGAAAATGGCCGCCTTTATTGTCGAGCGTGACTGGGAGGGCGTGAAGGTCGGAAAGGACATGCCGAAAATGGGGCTCAAGGTAAGCTCAACCACGCCCATCCAGTTCAGGAATGTGAAGGTGCCCAAAGAGAATCTGCTTGCCAATGAGGGTGACGGGTTCAAGATCGCCATGAACATTCTCAACTACGGCCGCCTGGCGCTCGGTGCGGCAAGCGCAGGGCTTATGGGGCAGAGTCTGCGCGATATGCAGCAGCGCGCTTCTTCACGGAAGCAGTTCGGTATGCCCATCCGCGAGTTCGAGCTTATCCAGGAGAAAATGGTTCGCACAAAGGCGCATGCTTTCGCCGCGCGCAACATAACGTTTTTTACGGCGAATATCCTGGAAAACGAAAGCCTCGCGAACGTGGCCATGGAAAGCAGCCATACGAAGCTCTACGGCACCGACAACTGCTGGGATGCGCTGTATGACGCGCTTCAGACCGCCGGCGGCGCGGGCTTTATTCAGACGCTTCCCTACGAAAAGCGCATGCGCGATTTCCGGGTCACAACGATCTTCGAGGGAACCAGCGAAATACACTCCATTTATCCTCCACTTACCCTGTTCCGGCAGTTCGGCGGTGAGCTCAAGGGCAAGGGGTCGGTCGGAAAGCTCCTGTCTCTGAACAAGCTTGCCCGGACGAACCTTCTAAAGGGCTTAAGTGCCTCGCATCCGACGCTGAATCGGGCGCTGAAAGTAGCTTCCCGCGGGGAGAGCATGTTTCGCGGTCTTTTGAAGGACGGCTTTCTCCGTTACGGTAAGAACATAACGCAGGCCGAGTTCCATCTTCGCCGCATGACGCACCTGTCGATGAGCATGCTTACGCTGCTTGCCAGTGTCGCGAGCATGGAAAGCCGTGCGAAGGCCGCCGGCGCCGGCGAGGGCGGCAGCTCCGCAGCCGGCACGAGCGCCGGCGAGGGGCGCTACAGCGACGAGGAACTCGCGCTGCTCGAGTATCTTATTGAAGAGGCTATCGAAGTCCAGCGACGGACTGCCAATGCCGAACGGCGGGGTATCGAGAAAGCGCACGGGAAGGTAATTGCCACGATCGAATAGTGGTCTGGGCCGGATATCCGCGGACACCCTCGAACGAGCGCCCGAAAGTGGGGCACCGCTGGGGCGGGCAACAGCCTGCCACCATCGGAGTGAGCGCCCGGCGCTGGACAGCCATGGGAGAGTCATCGCATGCATTGTCACACCATGTTGCGGGAGAGGTTCGTAGCTACGCCGGCATGTCGTACCGGTGGCCGTAGTGGTATCGTTATGCTCCGTCGCGCCGGAATCCGGTTTTTACTTCTTGCGCTGTTGCTTCCTGCGAGTGCAGCGATCGCCGGGGCGACGGATATCCCTGAGGGCGTCGAGTCGCTCGAGGAACAAATGCTTGAGCGGCTCGTCACGAGGGACGAATACGACGACGATTGGTTCAGCCCCGAGTTTCGTCAGCAGTTGTCACCTGTGCAGCTTCAGGGACAGGTCGCGGGGCTTATCGACGGAATCGGCGAGCTCGAGGTCATTGACGGCGAGGACGGCGAATATACCCTTCTGTTTGAAGAAGCGCTGGTGCCCGCGACCATCTCGATTGACGAGCGCGACCAGATAGACGCGGTCTTCTTTCAACCTGCCAATCCGCGCGCGGAAACCTTCGATGAGCTGTCCGAGCAACTGCAGGAATTGCGGGGAGATACTGCGGCGCTCATCCTCGAGAACGACGAGGTGCTTCTTGAGCACAACCCCGAAGAGGCGTTTTCGGTTGCGAGCGCTTTCAAGCTCTCGGTGCTTGCGGCAGTCGGAGATCTGCTCGACGATGGGACGCTGGCCGGCGATGATGTGGTAGAGATCACCGAAGACGATCGTTCGCTTCCCTCGGGGCTTATGCAGGACTGGCCGGAGGGCACAGCGGTTACCGTCGATACGCTTCTCGTTCAAATGATGAGTATAAGCGATAATACCGCCACGGATGTGCTCATGCGGGTCGCGGGACGCGACCAGATCGACCGCTATGCCGGGGAACATCGTCCTGTGCCGACGACGAGGGAGATGTTCGCGATTCTCGGAGACGAGGAAGAGACGCTTGCCGAAGACTGGAGGAACGCCGATTCGAGCGCCGAGCGGGAGGCTGTGCTCGAACAGGCTGCGTCCGAGTCAATCGATGGTGACATGGGGCTGCCCTCACATCGCGACCGCCGGGATATCGGCTGGATGTACACGGCCCGGCAGCTTGCCGAGCTGGCTGAAGCCGTCGCCGGAATGGAAGCGGCAGCGGTGTCGCGGGGAGCCGCCGACGCGGTCGACTGGGACAATGTTGTTTACAAGGACGGCTATGTTCCGGGTGCAGCCGCCGAGGTCGTGCATGGGCAGGAAGACGACGGTGAGAAGTACACAATTGTGCTTCTTTGGAACCGCGATGATGAGGATGTCGATGTGCTCGGCCTGTACGGCTTCGCTTTGTCGGCGGTACGGATGCTCGACTGAGAGCAGGTACATGGCGCCCGGAAGCATGGGGCACCGGGGCATGGCGCCCGGAACCATGGGGCGCCCATCCACGACGCCCGCGCCTACTTCCCACACAGACCGCTCTGCGGATACAGTAGCGGCTCGTTATGACAATTGCTGAAGCCGTACTCCTCGGGGTCGTCCAGGGGATTTTCATGTTTTTCCCGGTCAGCTCTACGAGCCATCTTGTGCTCGTGCAGCATGCGCTGATCCGCCGAGGCTCGGCGCTTCCAAACCCTGAAAGCCCGGAAATGCTGCTGTTCGACCTCGTGGTGCATGTGGGAACGCTCGTTTCTATTGCCGTGGTGTTCCGTCGTCAGTTGCTCGGCTTCATTCGTGCGCTTTTTCGCGAACTTCGCTGTAACGGCGACAGTCTTCCTGCAGATGATCCGGCCCGGCTTGCTCCGCTTCGCGGGAACCGGGAACGGCCGCGATATCTCTTTGTGAAGCTTCTGCTTCTCGGGGTATTTGTGTCTACGGGGGTTTCCGGTGCCCTCGGATTGCCAATTTACCGTGTCGCCGAGCAGGTGTTCGCGCAGCCGATCATGATTTCGGTTACACTGGTCATAACCGGCATTCTGCTGTACTGGACCGACGTTATTCCAGCGCGCAAACGGGGGCTCGCCGAGCTGACCTTCCTCGTTGCACTTGCCATTGGAGTTGCTCAGGCGTTAAGTCTGCTCCCCGGGCTCAGCCGGAGCGGGCTAACTATTGTTGCAGCGCTCGTGGTCGGGCTCAAGCGACCATGGGCGGCACAGTACAGCTTCTTCATAGCATTCCCCACGATCATCGCTGCGACCGGGCTGCAGAGCGTCCTGGCACTGTACGGCGAACAGCTCGGCGCTGTGAGTGTCGGTGCGCAGTTCGTCGGATTTGTGGTTGCAGCGGTCGTCGGAGTTTTCGCGTTGAAGCTTGTAGTGACCCTTCTGTATAAGGCGAAGTTCCGCTATTTTTCCTACTACGTCTGGGCGCTTGCCGTTGTGGTCGCTGTCGCGGTCTCAACCGGGTGGTTGTAGAGCAATCCCGCCCCCGGCGACGTCTCGCCCGCCGGCCGTATCTTGCCGCACTGAAACACTTTGCACGATTGGCGCGTTTCTTCCTCGAATGGCATTGACATATAGTGCAATAGGATTCAGTGTGCGGGATATACACTATAGATATAGCGTAGCTAAAGGAGGCTGTATGAGTCGCAGTGCGAGCGCGGAGGCGCCGGCAACGGCCGAAATACCGTATCAGGATGCGTCAATAGATATATGGGACTCGAAGTACCGGCTGAAATCACGCAAGGGTGAACCGCTCGACAAGTCCATCGATGAAACATTACAGCGAGTGGCTAAGTCCCTCTCCTCGGTTGAGGCGGAGGAACAGCGCGAGTACTGGTATGAGCGCTTTCTGAATGCTCTGCGAAACGGTGCTACTCCAGCCGGCAGAATCATGTCGAACGCGGGTGCCGGCGAGCACAAGCCGGCGACGTCCACCATTAACTGTACCGTCTCGGGTACGATCAACGATTCCATGGACGATATTCTGCGCAAGGTGCATGAGGCCGGCCTTACCCTTAAGGCGGGGTGCGGAATCGGATACGACTTTTCAACACTGCGGCCGAAAGGCGCATTCGTCTCCGGTGCCGGCTCACACACCTCCGGTCCTCTGTCGTTTATGGACATTTACGACCGCATGTGCTTCACCGTTTCGTCGGCCGGCGGTCGCCGCGGGGCTCAGATGGGCACGATGGATGTGGGCCACCCCGATGTCATGGATTTTATCCGGGCCAAGCGTGAAAGCGGCAGACTCCGGCAGTTCAACCTGTCGCTTCTGATCACGCACGCCTTCGTGGAAGCTGTGCGGAACAACGATGACTGGCCTCTCGCATTTCCGGTGACAGACCGGGAAGCACAGGCGGACGGAATTGACGTCAACGACCCTGAACAGGTCGTGTGGCGTGAATGGCCGATCGCCGACACCTACGTTACAAACGACGAGGGGCTTGTCGCCTGCCGCATTTACCGGACCATGCCGGCACGGACGCTGTGGAATCTCATAATGCGTTCGACCTATGACTACGCCGAACCGGGCTTCATCCTTATCGATGAGGTGAACGAACAGAACAACAACTGGTTCTGCGAGAAGATTCGGGCGACCAATCCGTGTGGTGAACAGCCGCTTCCACCCTATGGAGCGTGTCTGCTCGGATCGGTGAATCTTACCCGTTTCGTACGTGAACCGTTTACCGAGAACGCGTACTTCGACTGGGATACCTACCGGGATGTCGTCTCGGTGTTTACGCGTATGCTCGACAACGTGGTGGAAATGAACGGGCTTCCGCTCGAGAAGCAGCGACAGGAGATCGAGCGAAAGCGACGTCACGGGATGGGATTTCTCGGGCTCGGAAGCGCTCTGACTATGATGCGCATGGAGTACGGCTCGGAGGAGTCACTTGCTTTCACCGACCAGGTTTCGCGGGAAATGGCGGTGACCGGATGGCGCACCGGCGTGGAACTTGCCAGGGAGAAAGGCGCTGCCCCCATTATGCTTGAGGATATTACGCTCACCCCCGAGCATCTGCGCAAGCGTCCTGAGCTTGCCGACGACGGCTACTCGGTTGGAGATAGGGTGCCGGGCCGGGTGCTTCTTGCCCGCTACAGCCGCTATATGCAGCGAGTTGCCGAAGTTGCTCCCGACCTTGTCAATGACATCGCAGAAACCGGGGCGCGATTCACACATCACACCTCGATTGCGCCGACCGGTACGATTTCGCTGTCACTCGGGAATAATGCCTCCAACGGTATCGAGCCGAGCTTTGCCCATCACTATCGTCGTAACGTTATTCGTGAGGGACGTAAGTCAAAGGAACAGGTCGATGTGTTTTCATACGAGCTTCTCGCCTACCGGGTTTTCGTAGACGGCAAAGCACTTCCGGAGGCTTCGAAGTCCGGCGACGATGATCCGCAGAACAAACACGCGCTTCCGTCCTACTTCATTACAGCAGACGATATAACCCCGAAACAGCACGTGGATATTCAGGCGGCCGCGCAGCGGTGGATCGATTCCTCTATTTCGAAGACCGCCAATGTTCCGACCGAGTTCCCATATAACGATTTCCAGGACATTTATATGTACGCCTACCAGGAAGGACTGAAAGGGTGTACGACCTTCCGGTTCAATCCCGAGGTGTTCCAGGGTGTTCTGGTTCGCGAAGAGGATCTGAAGAACACGACCTATGAGTTTGTGCTCGACGACGGTTCGATCGTGAAGGCGCGGGGCGATGAAGAGATTGAGTATGACGGGGAAACGCACAATGCCGCTAATCTCTACGATGCGCTGAAAGAAGGCTATTACGGCCGCTTCTAGGGAGGAACTCACAATGGCAATACGAATAGATAGACCCATAGTTGACTACCGGGTGCGGAAAAATGATCCGCCGCAGGAAGAGACGCAGACGGCCGCGCAGAGCGCCGCTGAACCGGGGCGCGATGTCATTTCCATGGATGAAACTCTTGAGCGGCCCTTCGAGCTCAAGGGAACAACGTACAAGGTGAAGACGCCGGTCTCCGACCATGCAATGTACATTACTATTAACGACATCGTTCTCAATGAGGGCACCGAGAGCGAAATTCGACGGCCGTTCGAGATTTTCATTAACTCCAAAAATCTTGATCACTTTCAGTGGATTGTTGCATTGACCCGGATTATCTCGGCGGTGTTTCGAAAAGGCGGCGACGTTGCATTTCTCGTGGAAGAGCTCAAAGCTGTTTTCGATCCTCGTGGCGGGTACTGGAAAACCGGGGGGAAGTTCATGCCCTCCCTTATTGCTGAAATCGGGGAGGTTATCGAGCGACACCTCATGTCAATCGGCATGATTCAGACCCACAGCGAACTTACGCAGGCCCAGCGTGAGCTGCTTAATGCGAAACGCTCGGAGTACGAGTCGCGAAGCGCAGGGAATTCACCTGCAGAATCCGGAACCGGAGCGGACGCCGGCCCGAACGGTCACTCCACTACGTCCCGATCACAGGATGAAAGCTCGGGTGAGGGAAGCGTTTCGCCGTTTCCGGCCGGGGCAACGCTCTGCTCGAAGTGCAACAACGCAGCGGTGGTCGTTCTCGACGGGTGTCGAACATGCCTTAACTGCGGCGACTCCAAGTGTAACTGACACGGGTGAGTGGCACCCGTACGTGACGCGGGTGGCGAGTGAGAGAGGCAAGTGAGTGAGAGAGGC
>CAZMEV010000039.1:0-8397 GCA_964565375.1 uncultured Spirochaetaceae bacterium | reverse complement strand
GAGTGAGAGAGGCAAGTGAGTGAGAGAGGCGCAGGCGCCGGTAGAGAAGTGCTGACAATTGAATGGTGTTTCGCACCGCTGCTGATGAAGCCTTTGGCGCCGCGCTCTCGTCGCCTGCCCGCGTATCTTCCGGCGCCTCATGCTCATCGCCTGCTCACGCGTCTTTGGCTCGAAAACCTCCTCGCACCAGGAATGCCTCGAGCGAGCCAAGTTCCATCGGCCTGGCCATAAAGAATCCCTGTGCGTAGGTGCATTGAAGCGACTGCGCGACGGTAAGCTGATGCTGGTTTGATACGCCTTCAATGATAACGTCCTTTTCTCGTGCGCGAACGCTTTCAATTATACCTTCGAGATACTTCCTTTCTTTTTCTGAATGCTCGCTACCCTGAATGAAACTGCGGTCAATCTTTATTCCATGAGCTGGAAGGGCTTTAAGCAATGAAAGGGAGGACTGTCCGACACCGAAATCATCGATCCACAGCCGGACGCCAATCCGCTCGAGCTCGCGGAAGCGAGGATAGAGCATATCGAGGTTCTCGACCGACATGCTTTCGGTAAGCTCAATACGCAGTAACCTCGGGTCCGGATTACCTGCGGCCTGCAGAGCGCCCTCAATGACATCAATGAACAGCTCATCCATAAAGGTTGCAGAACTCACGTTTACGGAAACGGTAAGGTCCTCATAGGACTGCAATTGGGCGAGCGTCTCGCATACGGTGAATATGGCCCATCGGTCGACCGCAAGCACGACCTTCGTCTCTTCCGCGAGCCTGAGAAAACTCCCGGGTGAAAGCAGGCCTCGCTCGGGATGTTCCCACCGGAGGAGCGCCTCGGCGCCTATGATCTCGGCCGGATCTCGCGAAATATCGAAAACCGGCTGGTAATACATTCTGAACTCGTCAGCTTCAAAGGCGCGCTTCAGCTGGGTATGCAGCTGAACACGCTCAACTGCTCGAATATGCGTGTCCCGGTCATAAAAGCAGAACGTATCGCCACTGTGCTCTGCGTCGACGCTTGCGGAATTGGCTGCCTGGATGAGTTCGTGAACCCCGGTAGCGTCCTTCGGATACAGAGCGATGCCGACGTAACAGTCAATGCGGAAATCCACATTTTCGAGACGGTAAGGGACAGCTACCGCATCGCGGATTTTTCTGGCTACTATGGAGGCGTCGGTATCACGAGAGATCTCGGTGAGCAGCACAACGAAGTTTGCGCCATCGAAACGAAATATGAAGTCGCCGGATCGCAGGCATTCGCTCACGCGAAGCGCACTGTTCTCGAGAAGAATGTCTCCGATGGCGTGCCCGTGTGTCCGGTTAATTTCCTTGAAGTTCCGGAAACTCAGAAACAGAAGTGCGCGCAGCTGATGGTCGCCCGAACGGTCTGCCTGGGCGAATTGCTTCGGAATGAGTACATCCATCATCTGCCGGTTGAAAAGGCCGGTAATCCGGTCACGACCGGCTACGCTCATATGAGCGCTTTGCGAGCCTGGCGTCAACTCGTTGATAAAAACCAGTACCTGGTCAATGGTACCGCCGATTTCGGAGGGGCAATAGCGTACATAAAAGACCCGTTCGCTCCCACCGATGCGATGTCGTTCGGTTCGCTCAACATGCGTTCCGGAGAATGCCGCGTCTATGCCGGATCGAACCGACTCTTCAAAAACGGCACTGCCCCAGACTTCGGAAATTGCCGATCCGATCAGTTCTTCGCGGGTACGTTCCATGGTTTTGAGGTAGGCTTCATTCACAAGCGTGTAGCGATAGTCCGCGTCAATAAGAGCGATACAGTCACTTGCGAGATCGGCAATGTATGTAGCAGTTTGCTCCATTACAACCAGCCTGTCGTATACGCAAAGTATAATTCAGGTTTTTGCGCACGTCACTATGAATGCGGAAGTTTTTACAGGCCTAATTCCCGTCTTCTGTGTTCAGCCATGGAACGAATGGAAGCAGCGAATTCCGGATAACGCTCGAGTACGGACCCGAACGTTTCCTGATCGAGTCGGTAGAGATCGCAGTAGTCGTTTGCTCGGATCGTCGCCGTTCGTTCAGTGCTGAGCAGCAGCGCTATTTCGCCGAAGAACTGGCCTTCGGTTAGTGTTGCATACACGGTGCTCATATCCCCGGAAACCACGTCTACGGTTCCTCGGGAAATAAAGTACATTTCGCGACCGGTTTCCCCCTTGCGTACGATTATGTCCCCAGGAAGAAATACCACCGGATCGAGTTTCGACACAATATCGCGAAGAAGCTCTTCTCCGGCTCCCTTGAGGACCGGCACCTTTTCGAGTACGTCCTTGTTGATATGATACGCTATTTCTGTCCGGAGGTTCTCCGGAAGGTCGCTGAGTATGTCTTTTTCTTCATACCCCCGGCCTGCTTTCCCAGAGGTAGTCGAAGTATTCGCGAACCCGGTCTTGTAAATCCGTCGGAATATTGCGAAAACGGAGGAACGTCTGTATTCGTTCAAGGCGATCCTGGAAATTTGACTTCGCTACGTCTACATTCGCGATGAGGGTGGCGATCGTACCAATGACGAACCCGTATAACCCCGCCCCGATTATCTGGATAACAATCGTATAGAGTATCTGAACAGTCCCGACCGGAGTGATATCGCCATATCCAATCGTTGTGAGCGTGGTTGTTGTCCAGTACAGCGCCTGGAGGTACTGCTCAGGCGGCGAAAGACCGGTATCCGGTACGCCGCCGACGAGAAGCCAGCCGATCGCCACGAAGTGGGCGGTCATTATGATCCAGAACGCCAGTATTCCCATTCGCAACAGGCTGGGGTTAACCGCGTTCCACGAGTTGCGCAGCCTCCGCGCCGAGCGGCTTACACGAATCAGTTTTGCAAGACGCAGCAGGCGAAGAAGCCGCAAGGCATCGAACGGAATGCCGGCGAACAGTCCGAATGGAATTGTTGCCGCAAGATCTATCGGAAACCAGCGTCGGCAATAGTCACGCAGGCGCCCGGCATTTCTCGACAGGTGCAGCCGGTAACCGATATCAGCTGCGAATACCGCGGTCACCGCCAGCTCGCTCGCGAGGAGCCACCCGGTCCTCGAGACCTGCATGACAAGTGCAAGGGGAACCTCGAGAGCCGCATAGACGGTAACAACAGAGACAATCAGTTCCCAGGCTGCATGCAGTCGCGCTGCGACCCTTGTCGAGTCGGAAGGCATCAGACCGAGGGAAGCCCGGACAGCGCCATTGCGATTTCCTCCTGAGGGTACTCGTACGCCTGGAGTTTTCCCGCCTGATAGTCCATGTACGCCTGAATATCGAAGTGACCGTGCCCGCAGAGATTAAATGCGATGACTTCGCTTTTGCCCTCCTCACGGCAGCGGATTGCCTCACGTATGGTAGCTGCAACGGCGTGATTTGCCTCCGGGGCCGGGAGAATGCCTTCAGCGCGGGCGAACTGAACCCCCGCCGCGAACGTCTCCATCTGATCGATGGAAATCGATTCAATAGCTCCGAGATCTGCGAGGTGACTGACAATGGGAGCCATGCCGTGATAGCGCAAGCCTCCTGCGTGGAAACCGGGCGGAACGAATTCACTTCCGAGTGTATGCATTTTCACAAGTGGCGTGAGATGCGCGGTATCTCCATAGTCATATGCATACTGTCCCTTTGTAAGAGTAGGGCAGGCTGATGGTTCGACGGCTATCACGCGATCACCGGGGGGGTTTTCTACGCGCCCGTCGCGGAAGCGCTGTCCCATGAACGGGAGAATCATTCCCGCAAAGTTGGAACCGCCGCCGGTGCAGCCGATCAACACATCGGGGCCCTCACCGGCATCCTCGAACTGGCGAATTGCCTCTTCACCGATTACCGTCTGATGCAGGAGAACGTGGTTTAGCACACTTCCGAGCGCGTACCTCGTCTTCTCATCCTTAACGGCCATTTCGACCGCCTCGGAAATCGCGATTCCCAGCGAGCCGGTTGAATCCGGATGCTTGCGCAGCACTTCCCGACCTGATTCGGTGCTGTCACTCGGACTCGGAGTAACCGATGCTCCAAAGGTTTCCATGAGTCCGCGCCGGTACGGTTTCTGGTTATAGCTTACCTTTACCATGTAGACGGCGAGTTCCATGGAAAACTGCGCACACGCCATAGCGAGCGCGCTGCCCCATTGTCCAGCCCCGGTTTCGGTGGTGAGCCGTTTCACCCCTTCGTTCATATTGTAGAACGCCTGAGCAACCGATGTGTTGGGCTTGTGTGAGCCTACCGGACTTACGCCCTCGTACTTGTAGTAGATATGGGCGGGCGTATCGAGTGCCTGCTCAAGACGTCTTGCGCGGTACAATGGGGTAGGACGCCACTGGCGGTACAGGTCGCGGACCGGTCCGGGGATCTCTATTTCCCGGTCGGTTGATACCTCCTGTTGTATCAGCTCCGAGGCGAAAAGGGGAGCAAGATCATCCGGGCCTACCGGCTGTTTTGTACCGGGATGAAGTACCTGAGGAAGCGGCTTCGGCAGGTCGGCCTGAATATTATACCAGTATTTCGGTAGACGATCCTCGGAGAGGAAATATTTCACAGAGTCCATGGTCGTGCCTTATACCATATTTCCGCCTTCCGCAAAATACCCGAAGCAGGACTTAATTGATGTGCAAGAATCTTTATACGTTCTTAATATATCCTCGGCCTCCAAATGAAAGTCCGACTGTACCATTTACGATAAATCAGTCAGAGGGGAGGACCAATTATGAAGAAGTTACTTCAGATTCTCGTTGTTGTATTTGCCGTAGGCGTTGTTGCGGTTGCATGTGAGCCGGTTGAAGTCGACGAAGATATCGACATGGACGACCCGGCAATGGACGAGGAGCTTTAAGAAAGCATCGTCTATTGGTGCCGCAATGCGCGCACTTGCAATGATAAAACGAAAACCGGCAGTCCTATGCGGATTGCCGGTTTTTTTATCGGGTGCGCCCTTCCTTATCGGGGGCTAAACCGTTTCGGGCTGAGCCGTTCTTTTCCGCGCTGAAGACGCTTCGGCACTACTTTTCAGGCTGGTGCCATCCCGGAATTGACTCGGGGTCCCGAGCTTGCCCGTCTTCGAAGTACATAACGTGAAGCCTGTCACCTGCTGCTCCGATCTTCTGTCCCCGCGTCACCGTATCGCCGGTTTCCAGGTCGGTGCTCTCGAGATAGGAGTATACGATGGTAGTGTCCGTCGGCCGGTTGGTTATCTGCACTCTCAGGCCCAGTTCAGTATCCCGCATTACCCGTATTTCGCCTTCATGCAGTGATCGCACAGAGCTTCCCGGTTGTGGGTGAAACAGAATCCCCGCAGTTTGCGGTTCATCGCCTGCCATCGAATCGAATCCTTCCACGGGTGTTGAGGCATATTCCAGCGGGAACCCTTCCGGCGTATCCGAATTATATTCGGCGATGTTCTCGTCTATCCACCGAAACCCGAAAGTACGGCGAATCCAGCGCGCAGCGTTAATGTCGTCAGACCAGCCGATACTCTCTGGTTCACCCTCGATCACCTCGAAATGCAGATGCGGTTCAATGAACTGGGTTCGAGACCCGCTCCGCCCGATCGAGCCGATGGTTTCGCCGCGCGATACCGGCGTGCCTTCGGCCTGTGCACCGAGTTCGCCGGTCACGCTTGTTTCTGCAAGGTGAGAGTAGTAGAAGGATTTACCGCTGTCGGCCTGCAGCAACACGGCGGTCCCACCGCGAGGATTATCGACCCGAAAAGCGGTCCCATCGGCCACCGCGAGAACGGGCGCGGAATGCACCTCGGCTAACGCCTCCGACCTGGCATCAAGACTCCGGGAAGCAAAGATGTCGACTGCGTTTGCCCCGTCCCAGTGGTACTCGGTCCACTCCAGATGCTCGATCGGAGCACTCACCGGGAACACGTAATCGCCACCCGGGCTTCTGTGGATGAGGGGATTCGCGGCATTATCAGCCGACGTGCCGGAAGGTGAACACGATGCGAACGCAAGCAGAAATATGAACGAGGTTGCAACGACGCCGGGAACGGGTCCCGCCCGGAATCGCCTGTGAGTGCCGACAAGCCGCTCCATATCGGTTTTATTATCGGTGTTTCGAACCAACAGAAAAAGCCCCCGGGGAATGCTCTCCCGGGGGCTTTAGATGCTGCGATTGTTCGTAGTGCAGGTTCATGTGCGTAAACGACGGCGGAAAAGCCATCCGGTTCACCGCACACGCTGTCGCTTACTGTGCCTGCGCAATCGCGTCGGAAGCTGCGGCGTAGAACCCGCCGAGGCTTATAGTCGCTCCGGTCACGGCGTCGGCATCGTCCGAGCCTTCGAGGGACTGATTTTCGATGACGTGGCGGGCAACCGCGTCGGCATGCTCATGCCAGGGCCACTCGGAGGCGCTTTCCATACCGTATTCGCCTTCTTCCGAGTACTCATACTTGTTCATGCCCTGGTCGCCCATCGGTTCCGGTGCCCAGTATACCGATATTATGTATCCGTCGCGCACCGTGAGGTGAACGGCATCGTGCCAGTCGTCACCCGGATCGGCCTCGCCACGATAGACGCCGTCTTCATACTGGCCAAATCCGTCCGGACTGCCCGAGAGTGCCTCCTGGGCGAGTTCGAAGAAGTAATCTACCGTTATCGTGGCGCCGCTGATTGCGTCGGCCTCACCGTCTTCGTTGAACTCGATGTCGAACGGATCCTGGGTGCTGATAAGGTGTTCGACGACAGCGTCGGCCTGCTCATGCCACGGCCACTGCGAGACCCGCTCCATGCCGTAGTCACCGGCTTCCGAATATTCGTACTTGTCGGGTCCGCCGGTCTTGGATGCCGGGGTCCACCGCGCGTCGACAATTTCGCCGCCGGAGACTTCGATCATGACAATATTGCGCCAGTCAGCGTCGCCGTCGAACTCTTCTTCGGCGCGGTACCAGCCGTCTTCGAGTGATGAAACGTCGAATCCGTCGTTATCGTCTTCGGTGTCTGCCGTTTCTTCGGCCTGTGCGACCTCTTCTCCGTTCTCTGCATCGCGGGTAGCGGCACGATCACCGTCTCCACACGCGACAAGGCCAAATGCAACTAACGCGATAATCGCAGTCAGTAATACACGTATCTTCATATAGTAATTTCCCCTTACATAGTGTCTGGAACCATGTGGAGTATCACGAAATTACTCATATCCGGTCAACGTTCGGGAGGGCGCTGCGCGCATGATTGAAAGAAAAAACTAGTCAGTATGCTCCAAATCTGGTTCGGTAATCATCGCCGACGCGTATCAGTTCACCGCTCCATTCCTCTGTGCCGTCAACCCATCGTTGACGCACGAGCCGGCCTGGAACATCATCGCTCAACCACGTCTCATACACCTCGTCCGGCGCGTCGTCGGGTTCAAGCCGCGTCCATTCGGCCATGAACGTACCGGCGGTTACCGTTACCTCCTGCCGCTCGCTCGTGACCCGGAACCCTTCCGGCGGGTCGTCGGCGAATGAGGCGATATCGGCGGTCTGTTCGAGTTCTTCGTAATCGTCGCTATCTTCGTCGACGTCTTCCGGTCGCACCGGTTCATCGTAGGTAATGCGCTGAATCTCGCCGGTATCCGGATCGCGCCACAGTACTTCCCGCGCGGCGAAATCCCGATCGACAAGCATTTCGAACTCCGAAATCTCATCTCCGTCGCCGACCGAAATGTACCACCACTGTGTCCCGTCGGGATTGTTTCTGAGAAGCGCCCGCTCGGTCCTGAAAGATTCGCCACTTTGCGCGTCGCGCTGCTCCCAGACGGTTCCGACCCCTTCTTCATACCCGTGTTGCGGATCTCCGCCATACCCGTACAGCGCGATCGGCAGGATCATGTTAACCTGCATTTCCGCTGAGAAGCGGTCCATGTCGAAGTCACCGGTAGCCATAGCCATAGCCGAGTCGAAGGCTGCGCAGCCTGTCATGACAACTGCCGCTGCAAGGCCGACCGCCATAATTCGTGTCGCCCGTGCAATACGCCTTCCGTGTGCGGCCGTACATGACGACGTCTCACTATTGCTTGCACTCATTTTTCTCTCCTTTCGAAGTATCGCGAGCCATAAATCTCACGACGTTCGCCAACTGGATATTACGGCTATTCTACACCTTGTCGGCGAATTTTACCCCGCAATTCGACGTTCTACCTATCACTTCGTTATGGTATCCGGAGCGAGCTGCCTGTACGATGTGCGCCTATATGATGTGCGGTTGCGTAAGGAGATTGATATGTCCATAAAGATCACATTTATTGGTGCAGGCAGCAGTGTCTTCGCAAAGAATATCCTCGGAGATATTTTTATGCGTAATGAGCTTCATGATGTGTACGTAGCACTTTACGACATCGATCCTGAACGTCTTGAGGACTCAAGGCGACTTGTAGAAACGCTTAACAGCAGCATTAACGACGGACGCGC
>CAZMEV010000038.1:0-26821 GCA_964565375.1 uncultured Spirochaetaceae bacterium | reverse complement strand
TGCTACCATACCGCGAAGCGCTGCTACCATACCGCGAAGCGCTGCTACCGTACGAAACTTTCCCGCCGCTGTTCCTCGGCTTCTATACGTTCCACGTTCTGCTCTTCAATATCATTCAGCAGTCCGTCGGTCGAACGGGTGTGCGGATCATACCATCGGAACTGGCTGAAATACCGCCCCAGCTCTCCATCGCCGAAATCCAGGCCGTTCCGGGCGAAAAAAGTGTTTCGGAATATCCGAAGCTGCTCAAGGGTGAGCAGTCTCAGATATTCCGGTTTGACGCGGACTGAATCGAATATCCAGTCATCGGATACATCGCTCGAAAGCGGATCACCGAGCCACCAGGGATAGCGTTCGATATAGAGATCTATGGTGGCTTCCGGATCTGGATCGACACTGGTCTTGATAAGGTCGAAGTTCCGGGCTCCCTGTGTGGCAAAGGCGATCTCGTCAGTCCGTTCGGCTATGGAAATGTCGTCGTACCGGACTTCATCGATCCAGCGTTCGCTGTTGTTGAGAATGCGAACGGTCATTGTATCGAGATCTCCCGCCCAGGTGTGTGCGGTTCCATACAGGTATCGAACGGTGCGAAAGAGACGATCTCGTCCATAATCTGCACGGTAGCGCACCCGGGTAGTGGTCAACTCACCCGAGGGGAACTCGATATCACGCACGAAATAACTGTCGATGCGTGGTGCCGGATTATCGCCTCCCGATGTCTGTTGCCGGTCTGAGGCGGATTCTGAACGATTGGCCCCGGTTATATCGTGACTTCCGCCGGCCGCAGGCACCTCGATTGCTTCGACAGGTTGATCGTTTACCCAGCTTTCAAAGTCGCGGAAGTCCTGGCCTGTTGCATCTCCGGCACTGAATCGGGGAAATCCGACCTCGTGGGTCACTGTTTCGCCGGGATTGTCGAATACAAACAGCGCATCAACCTCGTAGAATTCGTCGCAGAGGCTGATATCTATATACTCCGCCCGCATTCGTACATTCGTCTCAGCAGCTCGCCTGAGGGTGGCGCTTCCGCCGGCTGTGCGGACGAAGGCTTCATTTGCCGCGAGCGGAGGTGCCGTTGCGAAGAGAAGAAAGAATAATAAAGGCGGTAATACGTGGCGAAATCTCACAGGTTATAACGTACTCCAGTGCGGCCCCGGCTGCAACAAAAGTCTTCGTCTCAAACAAATGGCAAACAGACAAGGGCAAACAGACAAGTGGCAATCGGATGGCAATTAACCATTCGAGTGCCCGGTTGCGAAGGCGGGCAGCATCCTTTTCCGCGCCGATTAGATGTGTGCGCGGATCAGGTAAAACGAGCGTTTCCATTCGACTGTGCGGTCGCCGATGGTCCGCAAAAGCTCCGAACGGACTTTGTTGCACAGTTCCCGGCCTCCGGCGGTGGCAAGTTCAGACCCGTATGCTGCGTCCGAAGAGAACCAGGTCTCGATATCGCTGGTTTGGACTGTGCGCTCGTCGACCACCGTTTGCATTTCCGCCTGCTCGACGGTCAAACCGGATGTCCGGACAGTCGTTACGATCGCGTCGAGGTCCGCCTGGGAGGTTCGCGGGAAAATTGCTGGTTCGGCGCTTTCGAGAGCCTCTACGACACTCGGGTCTGCGTTGTAATTGCGGGCAAGATCGCTTAAGCGGACTCCGGCCATGGGCGCCGGTTCGCTCATGGCTATGCGTGCGCGATGCGCACATCGTCCGACGAGCCGGGAAAGTGCTTCTGAGCCGAGTCTGCTCAGGAGCCGGTCGGTAAACGCCGCCTCGAAGCCGTCGCCGAGATGTTCTTCAAGCCCTGCTGCGGCTTCATCAGGCGCGAAGAGTTTGTCGGCTGTTCCGGAAAGCAGAATCGGTTGATCCGGCCCGGCGTTTTCCAACTCACCGTTTCCTATCTCATCGCCCTCCCGGTCTTCTTTCGGGAGATGATCCTTTCCCGGCATGCTCGTTCCGGCTCCGGCTCTGGCCCTCAGACGGTCGGCGGCGCGTTTCCGGTACTCGTCGTTTGCGAAGAGGGCTACGACGAGCCCTTCCGGGGCTGCCCGCATGCCTTCCCAGACGAGAACCGGCGGGCCGGGCTCGAAGACAAACACGCGTGCGTGGCGGGGAACATCGAAGGAGGAGAACAGCGCGTCCCGCACGGCGCTTCGGGCGGCGGTGGCTGCCCGTGCCCTGGCTACCCACTGGCTGTCGGCGGCCTTTGTTGCGGTGTAGGTGAGAATCTCACCGTCGTCGGAGGTGTCGTCGAGCTCGGCGAGCTGAATCTCACGCCGGCGCTGGACTTCCCTTCCGACGCGCATCTCGTAGCCCTGATCGGATGGATGATAAAACACCCGGCCGGCGAGATCGCCCGGCAGATATGCCTGGGCTACCCAGTGATCCCGGTATGCATGAGGGTACTTGTATCCTTCGCCGTGTCCGAACCCTGCACCGTCCCGGTTTGCATCGCGCAGATGTCTGGGCACTTCCCGTCGCTGCTCTTCTTCGACTGCCTGTACGGCGTCGAAATAGCCGAGGGTACTGTTGCTTTTGGGGGCGGTTGCCAGATAGAGCGCTGCATGCGTCAGGTGGTACTGCCCCTCCGGCATGCCGACGCGGTCGAATGCCGCAGCGGCCGACTCTACTACTGCAAGCGCGTGTGGGTCGGCAAGGCCGACATCCTCGGATGCGAGCACAAGCATTCGGCGAAACAGATACTTCGGGTCCTCACCCGCACGTATCATACGGGCCATCCAGTACAGGGCGGCATCCGGGTCGCTGCCACGCACGCTCTTTATGAACGCGCTGATTGCGTCGAAGTGATAGTCGCCCTCGCGGTCGTAGAGGAGCGCCCGCCGCTGGATGCTTTCTTCGGCCTCGGACAGGCCTATATGCACTGGGCCGTCCGGCGGAAACTGATCGGGAGTGGTTTCGACGGCCAGTTGCAGGGCATTCAGGAGGGTGCGGGCGTCGCCGTCGGCAACATCGACGAGGTGCGCGAGCGCCGAGTCATCAATCTCAATATCAAAGGCCCCGTATCCGCGCTCGACGTCTGATAGCGCCTGCCGGGCGATTCTGTACAGATCGTCGTTTGTGAGCGGAGTAAGTTGGAAGATTCGGCTGCGGCTTACGAGGGCGGAGTTTACTTCAAAAAACGGGTTCTCGGTGGTGGCTCCGATGAGAATCACCGTACCGTTTTCCACCCACGGCAGAAGTGCGTCCTGTTGGGCTTTATTCCAGCGGTGGACTTCGTCGACGAAGAGGATTGTGCGCCGGCCGTAGAAGTCACGCTGCTGCTGTGCGGTATCGATCGCCTCGCGTACGTCCTTCACGCCACCGAGCACTGCATTCAGCGAGGTAAACTCGCTTCGGGTGGTGTTTGCGATAACGCGGGCGAGGGTTGTCTTTCCGGTACCCGGGGGGCCGGAAAGGATGATGCTTCCGAGCATGTCGGCTGCAATAGCCCGGCGCAGCAGACGACCGGGCCCGAGAATGTGGTCCTGCCCGATAAACTCGTCGAGCGTGCGGGGTCGCATTCGCGAGGCAAGCGGTTCGGAGCTGATGCCCCCGGGAGCAGGCCCGGCGGCGGAGAAAAGGTCGTTCGGGCGATCGTTCATAATATCGGTCGGTCGGTCAAAGCCGCCGCTCGCACCGTGTACGCTATCCGTTTCGGGGCGCCTTGAGCAAGCGAGTGAAGGGACGGCAGGTTTGTCTTCAGCATGCCAGTGCCGGGACGGCCGGGCCGGGAGGCGGACAGTGGCAGGGAGTGATATTCCGGGAGTTGCGTAACCGGCACCGAGCCGCTATTCTCGGAACCACGAACCTATGACAATCAGTGGAGTACCGCGCGAATGAGTGAGGTGCCGCAAGCTTCCCCGTCGCCTCCTCACAGCGTGTTTTTCTTTTGCGATGCCGACTACCAGCGCCTCGAACACATAGAAGACGACTGTGAGGAATTGCTCGGGGTGCCCCCGGGACTGCTCATGCGCCATCCGACCGCCGTGCTGGCCCTCATCCATCCTGCCGACCGACGGGATTTTGTCCGTAAGGTTGACTGGGCGCGGCGTGGCGAGCAATTGGATCATTCCGTGCGTCTGTCCCGGGGACCGTCATGGCGACAGATTTCTATTCGTGCGACGCGGGCGCCGGGAGAGGCTAATTGGGCGACGGGAATTGTCTGGGATTCGAGCGATCGCTATGAACAACTTCTGGAGCTCGCAGAGCGTCGCGATCGCGAGGTTCTACTCGCTGCCCGAATACAACGCAGTCTTCTGTGCGATCAGACTCCGGTGAAACGCCACGGCGTTCATGTTCACGGTACAACAATTCCGTCTGAAGCGGTGGATGGCGACTTTTTCGCCCATTTTTCGGTATTCGACGGGTCTGTTGATGTGATGCTCGGCGATGTCATGGGCAAGGGAGTCGGTGCTGCGCTTCTATCCGCCGGAACGCGCCTTGGGTTTCTCAGGTCGACCGCCGAGCTGCTGCGGTTCGGGGCGGGGGAACGGCGCCCGCCCGGTCCGGGAGAGATTGTGCGCAAAGCGCATACGCGGGTTTTCGACGATTTGTACCGTCTTAACCGCTTCGTCACCCTTGCGTATGCACGGTTCGACTCGACACGTGCGAGGCTGTCGTTCGTCGATTGCGGAAATCCGCCGGCAATCATCTACCGTGTGGCTACCGGGGACTGTCGTTTTCTGAAGGGACGCAATTGTCCGCTCGGATTCTTTCGGGATGAGATGCCGGCGGTAATAGATATTCCTCTCGAACGGGATGATCTGGTTCTGTATTTCTCCGATGGGCTCTCGGAGGCGGTGAACGAGCGCGGCGAGCAGTTCGGAGTGGGCCGGGTGGCCGAACTCATGATTGCGAATGCGCATCTCGAGGGGCCGGACCTGACCGCGCTTATGACTCGTAAGCTTCGCGAGTTTACCGGCTGGAACGCACTCGATGACGATCTTACCACGATTGCGGTCAAGGTCGGTGAAAGCAAGGCCGTTCAGTCGGTAAAGCGACGAATAACCCGGGTTACCGAAGAGCAGCAGACCAACGGTGAGCTTGCGGATTTTCTCAGCTTCGGACTGGATCATCTCGATGAATCAGTGCTCAGCCGAGAGCTGCGGACTGAGCTTCGAGCTGCGGTGGATACGGTGCTGAGACGGGTGCGGGAGTTCAGCCTGTCCTCGGAGGCGAGAAGCGTGTATGTCGAGCTCAGTTGTTATTCGGACTGGTTGGCAGTGGAACTCGGATACAAAGGACAGGTCGTCGATCTCGATGACGACCGCTTTGATGCCGATATCGAAGCAAATCTTGTTTCGCCCGAACACTCATCGAATATGAGTGTGTGTTACTGTGCCGGCTCGGAGGGGCGAGCATCGGTCGTTATCGCCGTGCGCTATGACGGGACGGCGGCGGTGCCTTGATACGACCCGGACCAGGCATCCGCGACCGGGCATCCGCGACCAGCCATCCGCTACCGGGCTTCCTCGTTCCTGTCTGCGTTTCCGGAGTCGGCTGTTACCTTGTGCCGGCCTACTCGTTGGTCTCTGTTTTCCCGGATTCGGAGCCGGCCTGGCCGCTGTCTGCAGCCCCGGATTGACTTTGCGCGCTTTTGTTCTGCACCGCCTCGAGGTCCTCAACGTCGCCTCGGCGCTCGAGCGCAGCGTCACGCTGTGAGGTGAGCTCCTTCTGCTGTTTCTTCAGTGAGGTGACTTCTTTCTTGAGCTCGGATATCGTCCGGTTTTTCTGTTCGATGTCCTGGTTCAGCCTTTCGATTTTCTGCTCAAGCCGTTGAGCTTCGAGAGCTGCCTGCAGGCGTTCAATCCGCTGGTTTTCGAAGGCAATTGCCTCCCGTAGTTCACGCACGGCGGTACGGTCAGCGTCGTCTGGTGCAAGGACTTCACTGGAGTCGAACGCGCTTCTGCCAAGCTCTTCAAGCAGCTCGTTGCGCCGCCGTTCGTTTTCCGAACGCAGTGATTCAATTTCACGGACCCTCTTCGCCGATCGTCTGGTAACACCTGCTTCCTCGAGCTCTGTATGCAGCCTCTGCTCTTCATCGTCGAGAGCAGCCTGCTGGCCGCGAAGCTCTTCGATCCGTCGTTGATTCAGTCTATACGGCTCCAGAGCCTGATTGAGATCGCTGGAATCGGCTTGTTCGGCGAAGTCGGTTTCCACGATGCGCTCACCTATCCGGTAGTAGTGTTTGGGAATGCTCCCTTCTTTGTTTGCCTGCCGTGTCCGAAGGAGTGCAAGCCGGCCTCGAACAACAACTTTGTCGAAGAAACTCTTGCTCGCGAGTTCCTGCTCCGCTGTATTGATTTCGGAGGCTATACGCGAAAGCTCTTCGTGTACTGTCGAGAGGGACTCAAAAATGTGTTCATAGCCGCTGAAGCTTTCCCGGTTCCTTCTGAAATGTTCATATGCAGCTTCGCCAATGCTCTCATAGTAGGCCGAACTATCCTTGATGAGACTGCGAATCTCTTCCTCGTTCGCCTCCCGCTCTTCACGGATCTCATGACGGCGCTGGTCGATCTGCTGAATCCGCTGTACGAGTGCGTCATATTCACGTATTGTCTCGTCGATCTCCCGGATAGACTCGATCGTGTTCCGGCAGTCCTCGGGCAGAGACTGTGGCGGGTCCTCGTACAGGCGGGTCCCGATGCTCTGAAATCTCTGTGAAACAGCAGTTTCATTGTTTGCAATACGGTCACGGGCTTCGGAAAGCAGTTGTTCGTAGTCGGCCATAATGTCTAACGGTAGGCTTGCATGAAGCGACTGTCAAGCTGGCGTCAGACCGGGCGCCGGACTTGTTTGCGCAGGAATTCAAGGATAGCCGTGAGCGCCATGGGACGATATATTGGGGACATGAAGGCACGAGAATACGAGGTTTCACGCACGGATGCTGAATGGAAGGAACTGCTTTCGAACGAGCAATACCGGGTATTGCGAAAGGGTGGCACTGAGCGGCCATTTACCGGTGCGTATCATGCGACAAAGGAGGCCGGTACGTATCGGTGTGCGGGTTGTGGAAATCCGCTCTTCTCCTCGGAAACAAAGTACGATTCCGGTACGGGCTGGCCGAGCTTCTATGCTCCGCTCGACGAGTCGGCCATTGAGCACCGGGAGGATAAGAGCCTTTTCATGACTCGAACAGAGGTGCTCTGCAGCAAGTGCGGTGGTCACCTCGGACATGTTTTCCCCGATGGCCCGCAGCCGACGGGATTGCGCTATTGTATGAACTCTGCTGCCCTTAAACTCGAGAAGGGTAACGGTTGAAGATGGGTATCGAGTTGCGGTTCGAGAAAGATGGGACGGCTTCTGTGACGGATTCGGTGCGTTCTGCGGTTGCCGATCAGAAGCGATATTTTCAGACCGGTCTCACGCGTGAGGTCGACAATCGTATCGAGACGCTCGACCGACTCCGAACGATGATCGATCGCCACCAGGATCAGATTCTTGAAGCGGTGGCGGCCGATCTGGGTAAGCCTCCTGCCGAGGCGTATACAAGCGAAATCGGAGTTGTGTATCAGGAGCTTTCGCTCATACGCCGAAAACTGCGGCGCTGGGCCAAGCCGAGGCGGCGGCGTACGCCGCTTGCACTGGCGTTCTCCACGAGCTACGTCACCCCCGAGCCCTACGGGGTAACACTTGTTATCGCTCCCTGGAACTATCCTTTTCAGCTTGCTTTGGCGCCGGTCATCGGCGCACTCGCAGCCGGTAACACCGTTGTTCTCAAGCCGTCCGAGGTCTCATCGAACACATCGGCTTTAATAGAGAGAATGGTTCGGGACACGTTTGAACCGGGATTATTTCAGGTTATCGAAGGTGACAAGGATGTTGCCGGAGCGCTTCTTGAACAACCGTTTGATTACATCTTCTATACGGGTAATACCGCCGTAGGCAGAATTGTCCTGAGAAACGCCGCTGAACGTCTTATTCCGGTTACCCTTGAGCTGGGCGGAAAAAGTCCCTGCATTGTTACTGCTCGGGCGGATGTTGAGACTGCTGCGCGGCGGATCGCCTGGGGTAAATACCTTAACGCGGGCCAGACGTGCGTTGCCCCGGATTTCTGTCTTGTGCAGGCCAACGTGTACGAACGGTTCGTAAAGGCGCTCGGCCGTGCACTTACCGAGTTCTATGGCAATAACCCGGCGGAAAGTCCCGATTACGGGAGAATCATAGCCGAACGTCATGTCGACCGAATCGCTGCCATGATCAATACAGATAAGGTGGTTATCGGCGGAGAGATTCGTCGCCGCGAGCGCTATATCGCGCCGACTGTCATGCGCGATGTAACGTGGAGTGATACGGTCATGGAGGACGAGATTTTCGGCCCAATCCTCCCGGTCCTGCGATATACAGACACCAATGAGATCTTCGAACCGCTGAACTCACGCGAACGTCCGCTTGCGCTGTACGTGTTTACCGAAGACCGGAGGGAGGCAAGGGATATTACCTCCCGCCTTGCGTTCGGAGGCGGATGCATTAACGATACAATTGTGCATGTTGCAAACTCCTACTTGCCGTTTGGCGGGGTTGGTGCAAGTGGTATGGGACGCTACCGGGGCAGAGCGAGCTTCGAGACATTCAGTAATTTGAAGTCCATTGTGAATCATCGAAGCCGCCCTGATCTCCGAATGCGCTATCCTCCGTACGCGGGAAAGCTCAAGCTTCTTAAGCGGCTCGTTGGATAGGGGACCGGTATGCTCGGGCGAGTTGTGACTGAATGCCAGGGCCGGGCTAGAAGAACAGATCATTCTGCCTGAAATGGGCTGCCAGCTCCGTCCTGCTTTTAAGGCCGAGTGTGGACAGTATTCTCGAAACATGGGTTTTGACCGTGGCGACGCTTATTGAGAGAGTGCGGGCAATTATTTCGTTGCGCGCTCCTCGCGATACGAGGGCCGCGACCTCTCGTTGCCTGGCGGTGAGAAGCTCCATATCCATGTGTTGCGCCGGGATTTTTACCGCGGATTCCATTACTTCGTCGTTGCACCCGACGGATGTCTCGATGACGATCTTCAGGTCGGTGCTCGAGCACCATAAACGTCCATTCCGCACCCACGGAAGTGCAGTGCCAAGGTCGTTTTCGATCTCGGAAGGATCGAGGCGACCTGACCAGGCGTCGGTCGGGAAAGGGGTAAGGCCCCGGAAGATAGCGAAAGGACACAACAGTACGAATCGCGAGCTGGATGTCGTAATCGCGGAAATGCAGTTGCGGATTTCCGAACTTGCGAACGGGGTTATGCCACTCCCGTTGAGAAGAAGGAAATACAGGCCGCCCTCATTGCGGTGCTGAAAGTCGGAAGCGACGCTTCGTGGGTGTCTTGTGTATACGCTGGACTGGAGAGTAGATCGGAGGCGCCTGGCGATCCCGGCAACATTCGAGCTACCGGCGGCTGGTACAAGGAAAAAGAGTTCATCACGGGGCTTTTCCATAGAAATACCTTGCCTTGTTATTATCCCGAAGAATATAGACCTATCGTGAATAGCGCGCAAGCACAAAAGCGATATTTCCATTTATCTGCGAAAAATTCCGCGTTACGCGGGCATGGCGTGACAGCAGCCATTTCAAGCGGCTTCGCAAACGGCTACCACCAATCTGGTGGACAGTAATTTATTGATCGTGCCGGCTGTGCTGGTCACGTGCCGGCTGTGAGGCGATATCAGTCATTTTCGAGAACATGTCGGCCATGGACTTGAACGGCTCTTCCTGGGTTGGACTCATGCCGCTGATATAGTCGTAGTGCTCTCTCCAGGCTTCGAGCAACGTCTCATCGCGAGAAACAATATGAATCGGGACAGCACGAGCGTCGGTGTTGCCGCGGACCTGCGGGCCGGGCTGGTGGTCGCCGTAGATGATGAACAGGCTGTCGTCATCGTCGGGAATGTGGTGCTCCATGTAGTGCGTAATAACCTCAAGAACATAGGTAATGCTTGCGTTATAGCCGCCGATGTAGTCCTCGCCGCTGAGGTAATCGTTGTCGAAATACTTGTTGTCGGCCTCATGGTAGAGGGAACCGTCGCCAAGAGACTCCCAATCCTCGAAGAACTCGGGAATCCGACTGAATGGTGTATGACTGCTGACAAGCTGATAATGGAGGTACAGGGGGCGGTCTGAAGCTGCTCCGTTTTCCGCTCTGAGTTCCTGAATCCGCTTATGGGTCTGCCAGATTGCAAACTGATCGGGTATAGGGACGAAGCTGAACCACGGACCCTCGTAGCCGAAATCACCCTCATATGCAGTCATTACTTCGCTGAAGCCGTAGATGTCAGCCTCGGTGTTCCAGTGACCGTTTATCGCACCCGGTTTGACGGCGAGACTGTAGTAATCCGCTTTGTCCTCGAGTTCCTTGAGAATGCTTCGGGACCCCTGGTCCATCAGCTGCTCGTATCGTCCCTGTCGATCGATTTCATTGCCGGTCAGGAACGTGGCTTCGGCTAACCAGCTCTGACCTCCAAGAACGGGGGCTCGTATGAAATTACTGACCGCAGAAAAGCCTGCCGCCTCAAGGCGCTCCTGCATCTCATCTATCTTGGGAACGACAACCTCTTCGATTTCCTCGTTCTCGAAAATGGTAATGCCATAGCTTTCCACAATGAACTTGTAAATATCCCGGTCGCGAAATCCCGGGGCGCCGTATTCGGCTTCACGATCGTACTCGGCTTCGCGATCTTCCTCGGGTTCCGGCTGTTCCCCTGCGGGCTGACCTGTGTCCGGACTCCGTTCCTGTTCTTCCGTGTCCTCTTCCAGATCGCCCGGTTGCGCTCGATCTTCGGTATCCATCGATGCCAGGGTGAAGTCGTCGCCCCGCAGTGTGTCGACGAAACGCACCGAAAGAGCCCGGGACGGTGACGCCGATATGCTTCCGGCAATCGCGATTACCATAAGAGCGCTCACCGCCAGTACAATGTTGTTCCGGGCAGCGGCAGGTTTGCGCTCGAGTTCCCTCCTCATGAGAGCACGCACGAGCAGAAGCACTGCAAAAAACACGGCGAACAGGGCAAGTGCAGTGGAAAACAGCAGGACCGCCATAATGATATCGACGATTATGCCGTCGCCGGGACTGTACAGCAGAACGCCGCCGCGGATCAGCGGATAATCAGCCACCGGCTCCCAGGGGCGGGAATAGAGAAACCGGATTGCTCCTTCTCCGAGTGAGTACGCGCTCAGTACTGCTCCGATCAGTGCACCAATGAACGGGTAACGTCGCTGGTGCCCCCTTCCGACAGCGATCCCTGTTAAAACGGGTAATAACACAAGCAGCAGTTCCGGCGATGGAAGGAATACCCACAGCAGCCTCATATCGGGCATGAGCCGATACAGCGCCAGAAGAGTGTTTATTCCCAGAATGCCGAGGAGAGCCGGCGTATACAGTACCGGAAGACGTTTCACCGAATGAGTGACCCCCGCATGTCAGTCCACAGAAGAATGATCGCGCAGCTCGAAATCCTCTGCGCGTACTTCTACGTCCTCGCGAACACCGGCTGTTGCGTACACGCCGCCCTGCTCGTCGGCGAATACCGCCTCGTAATCTTCGAGGTCTTCGATGAGCGCGTATCCGTCCTCAAGTCCCATAACGAAAATTGCCGTGGAAAGCACGTCGGCGCCTATGGCATCGGCTCCGATTACGGTTGCGCTCACAAGCTCGCTGTCGGACGGTGCACCTGTGCGGATATCAAAAATGTGGTGGAACCGGGTGCCGTCTTCCTCGAAGTAGCGCTCGTAGGGGCCGGAGGTTACAACCGCTTCATCGCTCGATGTAATAACTCCGAGAAGTTCCTGGCGGCGGCCGCTTGGATGCTGAATTCCGATTCGCCACGGAGTACCGTCAGGCCTGGTGCCTATATTGTAAAGGTCGCCGCCGAAATCGATAATCGCGCGCTCTATTCCGTCTTCGCGCATCATTCGGGTGATCTCATCGACCGCGTACCCCTTTGCGATACCACCGACGTCGAGCCCCATTCCTTCTCTCGGAAGATACACCGTGTTCTCAGATTCATTGAGCTCTATTTCTTCATAGTTTATGAGCGAGAGAGCCTCTTCCCGATCCTCTTCCGACGGCACCTGCTCGTCCGGGCCGCCGATGTCCCAGAGACGGATTAATGGTTGAACGCTTATATCGAAAAGCCCATTGGTAATCTCGGCCCAGCGTTTGCCTTCCGAAATTACAAAAAACGTATCGTCCGATACCTGTACAGGCTCCACACCTGCGTTTCTGTTGATTTTGAGCACCTCCGTGTCGTCATACTCGGCTTCATTGATGCTCATCTTGTTCTGAATTTCCTCGACGCGTTCGAAGTAACGCTCGAAGGCATCGTCAGGAAACGACGAGTCGTAAATGGTAATTACGCTGTTTGTACCGAGAAGCTGCCGCTGTTCACGCTGTGGATCGGCCTGCTCTTCTGCGCAGCCGGCGAGCAGCATGAGGGCCGCAATCAGAGTCGCTGTACCCGCGAAACGCAATGCTCGCGTGGCAAATGATCTGCGGTCACCTTCGGTAGCCTTCTGCTCGTCGCCGGAGAAACGGTTCACTCTGTGGAGAGCTGATCTGGTCTTAGACTGTCGATGCCTGTACATACCCGTCTATGAATACCAATCAGAAGCGATGCGTGACAATCCCCACGCATTCGGCCTGCCCCTGACTATACCGGCTGACCGTTCCAGATCTCCATATGCCGTGCGTCTATAAGCGCCGAAAGATCGCCGTGGGAGAAATCAGCTTCGAGAAGCTCTCCCCTTTGTTTCCAGTGGGCTTCCAGGGACGAAGAGAGTTTTCCCGGTGACAGAGTGACGGCCCTGGCAAAGATACACTCGGAGACGGCAAGCAATTGCGCGAATCGGTCGGACAGTTCCAGTGCATTCAGCGATGCATTGGCCGACATGCTGACTATGTCCTGGTTATCGCCGTTTGTTGGAATACTGGAGAGACCGTGTGTGTTCTGACGGGTCCGGATGTCCGCTGTCAGGCTTGTGGCCAGCAGCTGACAGCCCTGCAATCCGCTGTGCAGGCCGACCGGTTCTTCGGCAAGAAACGCGGGAAGATCGCCATTGTGGTCATCATGAAGCAGCCGGTTTATGAGCCGCTCGAGTCCCACGGCGATCCGCCCGACAGCCTGCGACAGATCGTCGGCGGCCAGGGCCGTATACGTTCCCTGAAAGTTGGCTCCGTGGAGGAGAAGGTCTTCCTCGGGTACGGATAGCGGGTTATCGTCGACCGAGTTCAGTTCGGTCTCCAGCGTTCTGTAGGCGGTATCGAGTTTCTCGGCTGCCGCTCCGTACCACAGAACCGCCGAGCGCGAGGAGTAGGGTGGTTGGGGGAGCCCTGGTGAATCGGCGGGACGATCGAGATTCAGAAGCGCACGCAGGGATTCGGCGACCTGTTTTGCGCTTTCGTGTGCCTTGAACTCGTAGATAGTCGATGCCAGGTGCTGATGACTGTCATCGAGAAGGGCAAGGGCGGTCGCAACAAGTGGAAGGACAGTCTCCGAGAAGCTTCGCAGTGTTCGCGCTGTACACACCGCTGCTATGGCGCTCGAAAAGCTCGTTCCGTTTACGATAGCAAGCGCTTCCTTCGGCTGAGGCGAGAACGCATCTATGCCGAGTTCGGCAAGTGTTCCCGGGCTGTTATCGACTACCTGTCCGTCGGGCAGCCGGATAGTGTCCCATCCTGCCATGCAGCGTGCGAGCGTCGCGAGCGGAACGAGGTCTCCACTCGCTCCCACCGATCCGAATCGTCGGATAACCGGAGTAGCACCGCTGTTGATCATATCAATGAGCGAGTTGAGCACTCTGCTCCGGACTCCGCTTACCCCGCGGGCAAGAGCACGTGCCCGTACGGCCATAATGGCTCGAACGATGTCGGAAGGCAAATGGGGACCCACGTTGCATCCGAGTTGTTGCATAAGGTTAAGCTGCAGCTCGATCTGCGAGTCGTGGTCTACCGGCTTATTCACGAACGGTCCGAAGCCGGTCGTCACCCCGTAGATCGCCTCACCGGTCGCGAGGTGATCGGTGAGTGTCTTTCTCGACCGATCGACAACAGAAATCGTGTCCCTGTCGACGAATACACCACAGTCGCGCGAGCCGATGGCGAGCAGATCTTCGGGTGTGAGTGGATCCTTCAGATTAATACTTGATTCATTCATGGTTTTTCGCGTGTTTACCGTTTGACCGCCAGAGTAACTCCGTCCGAAAAGGGCAGCAGCGTCATGAAGACCCTGCTGTCGGTACGAATACGCCGGTTGAACTCTCGAATCGCCTCGGTATCCCCGTCGGTAATCCCGGGGTCGGCAACGTTTCCATGCCAGAGCACATTATCTGCGATAATCAATCCACCGGTACGCACCAGTGAAAGACAGCATTCGAAATAATGCTGATATGACTCTTTGTCCGCATCGATAAAGGCAATATCGTACTGTCCCTCCCGCCTGTCCGCAAGCTCCTGAATTGTTTCCGCTGCTTCCCCGATGATCGTTTCCATGCAGTCGGCTACGCCGTCGAGGTTCCAGAAGCTCCGCGCGGTCTCCAGCCACCCGCTGCTTCTATCAAGACACGTGACTGTGCCGGTGCGGTCCATCCCGTGGGCGAAGCAGAGGGCAGAATACCCGGTGAATGTTCCGATTTCCACGATGCGGCGAGCTGCGAAGAGTCTCGTCAGAAAGACGAGCGCGCTGCCTTCATCCGGCGGTATCTGCATATCATGTTCGGGAAGTTGCGAAGTGTATTCGCGGCATCGGCACATACCCTCGGTTTCCGGGTAATTGCACGTATCAACATATTCAAGAAGTTCGGGCGTATAGGTTAAAGCTCTCGGCATAATGAGTGATACTGTCCGAATACGGGCGAACGCTGTCAAATTCCTTCCAATGCGTTGTTCAAAGTGCTACTATCCTCGGCCAACATTAAGGGAGATATTGAAGCGGTGAGTCAGTCACATACAACAGCGAATATACATCTGGCTTTAGGATTGCATCTGAACCTGTCTGACGATACCGACAGCGACCAGGCATTTGCACGACTCGAATCTGTCCTGGACGCTCTTGAGTCGGCGAACGAGCGCGGCGTGTCCTGCGCCGGTGTCTGGAACGTCGACCAGCGTCAGACATTGACGCGTGTTTCGAGGGAAGCTCCTCAGCTGCTTTCCCGGATACAGTCGCGGGTTGAAACAGGACGCGACGAAGTCATCTATCAGAGCTGGAACGGTGAAGTTGCTCCGGCGATGACCGCCGAGGAGTTTGAAGCCGCCCGTTTGAGGGCTGAGCATTCCGATACAGGAGCCGGCCTAAAGGATGTGTTCGAAACGGTGCATCCGATCGTCAGGCCTCCGGCCATGATGACCAGTCGGGCTACATTAGACCGCTATAGCGAATACGGGTTTCAGGCGGTGTGTCTGTTTAACAGTTCAACGGAACGTGATGCGCTTCGCCGGTATGCCGGTCCTCTCGATTTGTTGCAGGCGCACAATCCACTGACACTTGGGATGACGCACTCGAACGCGGAAGGCCGCGGCACCCTTCGGGTGGTACCCACATACCACTTCTATGACCTGCTTGAGCACGGAGGACTCCGACACTGGGTACGCGAAATGCACCGGCGTCGGCGTTCGCAGTGCCCCGGGAGGGACCTGCTTCTGTTTCTGGAGTTCGATGTTTTCTCCCGCGAGACCGAGGGTTTCAGAATGCCCCCGGGACTGCGCCGGGTTCCTGTCGCCTCCGGCTTTGCCGCGCTGTTGCGCTCAGTCGAGGATCTGCCGTACCTCGTCTTCTCATCCCTGACGCAGTATCTGAATACTCACGACGATGTAGCACCCGTTTCCTTATCCTGGGATACGGTGGATGCACCGGGGAACGGCTACAGGGTGTTTGCCGAGTCCTACGAGTCATCCATTCTTTCGAGTGCTGTAGCGGACGACCGGGCGTGTGAAGCGGCGCTTGCCTCAATCGCCCCCCAATTGCCGCAGGAGATACGCGAAGCGACGGCGGCCGAACGCGGCACGGCATTTGATTCCCGGCTTGATCTGCTCTCGCGACACTGGTTCGATTGCCGCGGTGGGTACCGCGATACGCGCGAGGCTGTAGCGAGGCTGTACAGGAGTCACGAACGGATTTCAAAGCACCTGCGTGAAGTCTTCGAGTCTCTGCCTGCTACAGGCGAGGACAATGGTAGTGCTCGTTCGTGTACCGATATCCGTGACTCCGGGGACAGACTCGTAGCACGACTGGTGCACCGCAACGGTTCGGATTCGGGTAGCAGTATGGCGCATATGCCGGAGGTGCTGTTCGAGCGGATACAGGCTCGATCATTCCGGGTGGAGTCCGCCGGCCGGCGTGTGCGTGTTCACCGCGCCGGTCGCCCGGCAGACTCGGAGGCGATTCGTGTGATTCTGCGCGAACAGGCGCCGGCCGAAGGGGTGTCTGAAGGCTTGTCGCTCATCGACCGGGATGGCGGACTTGTTCTTGCCTTTCGCGGACAGACACTGCTTACATCCGACAGCTTCGTCCCGGTAATCGGATACAATGGACAACGATTTGCCGGGCAGGGCGTTTCAGTTGTTCGGGATGGCAGCAGAAGTATCGTCAGCGTGAAAGGGACGCTTTCACTTCCCGGTGCGTTGCGCTCGGGAAGCTTTGAATGGAACCTGTTTGAGACGGTAATCGGGGATGCTCCGATGGTGTTTATCGACGGATTCGTAGATCTCCCCGAAACGCGCTGCGATTCGAGGCGGGGTGGCAACGCAAGCGTCGAAGGGCAGCTCTATGACAGCCGATGGGAGCTTGTCGAACCGTGCCCTCTGCGCATTGCCCGCGTGCAGTATGAGCCGCTGCAGGATTCTCGCGACGGCGCAGTTCTTTCGCGCCGGCTGCCTTCGGGTGAGTTCGTGACTGGACCGATTTCCTACCATCGCCGCTTCAGTAACCACTGGCTGTTCAACTCAATGAACAATCATACCTTTGACCCGTATATGGCGCTGTCCGTGAACGGAGTAGGACTGGCCGTTGGTTTTGATCAGGCTGTTCGAAGCTGTTTCGCAGGCCTGCCGGTTCGCGCTGTCGATCCCACGAGCCGGCATATTCCCAGGGGTGCAACCCCGCCGGGAGTAGTGCAGCAGGGCCGTGCTCGCGTTTTTGACCTGAATCCGCTGGGAACGTATCCTGCGACCCGATGGGAAACTGATGCATGGGCAGGCGATGGTGGTCGACGCGCGTTGGCCGCGCTTACCGGCGACGGCTGCTCACCGGCCGCCTCCTACAACGGCAGGAGAATGCGGATCTCGCTCGCGCTCGCTCCCTTCGCCGGCGAAACGCCTCGCGAGGGTATTGACGAGGCGCTTGCGTGTGCGTGCCGTCCGGGCCTCCTTCTCGGAGGCAATCAACCGGATTCCCGAAGTGATCGCTGGCACCCGTCCGTGCAGCGCAGCATCGGCAAGGAAGACCGCCGCTCGCTCGACAGAGAATTAACACCGGCCGAGCGCATTCGCTCGGCCGACAGCTCCCTCGAGCGCCTGCCACCGGCTGCCTTGCGTAGAATACTCCGTGCGGCCGTGTTCGGCTCCCGGCTCAAGTACCCGAGCGCGAACCACGCTCAGCCGAGCACCCGTTCGAGTACGTAGACTACGTTGGCGTCGGTTCCGAATACCATGTAGCGCCCCGCAACGACCGGCGGACTGAGGACGGCGCCTTCAGTCTCGAACTCCCAGATCAGTCGGCCACTTCTTGCACTGAACGCTGCGAGCTTCGGGCTGCGAGCTTTTTCATCCTGCTGCTCCCGTTCGCTTATGAGATCGGCGCCTGCCGGGGCCTGCCCGTCCCGGTCGGCGTCATCGCCATGCAGTCCGACAAACACGATGTCGCCGGAAACCATGGGAGCGCTCGATGTTCGCTGCGGGAGAGATGTCTCCCAGGCGATACGGCCGGAGTCCTCCTCGAACGCCCGGAGCGTATTGTCACCGCCGGCGCTTATGACACGGTCCCGCCAGATCGCCGGAGCCTGAAAATCGAGTATATTCGTGAGTCCCCGGAAATACCCGGACAGGTTCCGGGGAGGGGAACCGGCAAAATCAGCGGTAAAATCCCGCTGCCACTCGATCGTTCCGTCATCGCGGTTCAGTGCCCACGTGGAATAGCGCATTTCACCGCCGGAAACTCTGCTGGTCTGTGTAAACAGACGCTCGTTGTTTACTGCGGGAAAACTGTACCAGGTTGCCTCCATTACCTCGCCCGGCAGGAGCCATGTGTGCCTCCGCTCTTCTATATCATAGACGCCGAGTGTTCGCGGGTTTTCGGGAGGACCGGGGACAATGTAGAGCTGCCCGTCATCTACCTGCAGGCTGACACGAAGCCAGATCGGATTTTCTATCTGGTGAAGTAGCTCGCCCGCGGTCGAAAGAAACGTAACGCCCCGGCCATCCACGCCGAAAATGATCTGATCGTTGTGCTTTATGACCGTGCTCTGCACAGCTCTGCCGGCGCGGTGCGACCACGCCTCCTCTCCGGTTTCCCGGTCCACGGCATAAAGATGTCCGTCGTTGGAGCCGAAATACACCCGCTCCTCATCGGCAACCGGCACGGAATTAACCGGAGCATCGGTTCGATACACCCAGTTCATGTACCCGGTGTCGATACTCATCGAGTAGAAGTTACCGTCGGTCGATCCGAAGTACAGCGTATCGTCCTTCACAACAAGGTTATTGAACGCAAAGGCATCGTCGTCAGTCTGCAGTGCGAACTCCCACCGCAGGCCGAGGGGAGGGTTCATGGCATTGCGGGTATGTCCCCGGCCGCCGTCTCCGCGGAATTCGACCCAGTCGCTGTGGTCGCCGCAGGCGGCAAGGGCCAGCGCCAGCCCGAGGACAATTATCCATCTGCGGTGCAGTGCACCGCAAGCACCGTGCTTCAAACCCGCCCGGCGCCTCACATGAGTATCGTCGTGCCTATACATAGTACAGTGTCCGAAGACTCACAATGCGCCGCAGTGTGCGCAGAGGGGAGCGTCCGAGGACAGTCCGGCGAACCCGGCGATACTCTTCGAGCAGTTCACCGAGCACCTCGCCACGGTCGCGGTCAGGCGGCATGTAGCGCAGCCTCGTGTATGCGGACGCGAATCCGGCTGTCTCCGGATGACGCTTCGCGTATTCGTGAGCGGTCTCCCCTGAGCTCTTGAGTTCGTAGCCGACCGCCGCAAGGTGCATAAGCAGCAGGCGGTAGCGAGCTCTGACCGCACGGTCGTCGTCGCCACGAGCTCTCCACACCAGATACAGCTCGCTTATCCAGCGGTACAGATACAGCGCCGTTACCGAGATGATAACCAGCCACAGCAGTATGTTCGCAACCTCATTCCACGGAAAGCCTGCTTCCCGCGGTGCCTCTCTTTCCTCGATGACCGGCACAACAACCTGCCGCTCATTCGGGTCGCCGGCGCGGTCGGGAGGAATCGCATAGGATGTCGGTTCGAAGTCCACCCAGCCGTAACCGGGCATGTAATACTGAACCCATGCATGCCGGTGGCTTGTGGTCACCAGAAACATCTCCGAGAGGCTGTAGTCCTGGAGGTGTGGAATGCTGTCCTGCAGCGTTGCAAGGCCCCTTGTGTGTGCCTGATTCTGCAGACCCGAGGAGGCCAGATACCCGGTCACGACGCGGGAGGGAACACCCATCAACCTTCCGAGAATTCCTGCGGTAACCGAGAATTCCACGCAGTCGCCGCTCTGAGTATTCGCGACGAAGTTTGCCTGGTGGTCCGGCCGGAAACTGTCGTCGTAGCCGAGCTCGTACTGAAAATCGCTGAAACTCTTGAGTATAGCCTGTATGCGCTCAAAGTAGCCCTCGGGAATTTCTCCGATGTGCTCTTCAATATGGGCATCGAATGCGGCACGATGCTCTTCATCGAGCGGTATATCCAGGTATTCGGAAAGCTCGGATTCCAGTTCGTCATCGAGCCCGTCAATTCGTTCGAACTGCGAGTCATCGGCGGTACTCACCCGGGAAACGCTCTCGTAGGAGTATGAGAACGGGTGGAACTGGGGTCGATACACCGTTGGTTCTACTTCATACGGTTCGTAGGCAAGTACCCGGTCTTCTATCGTCGAATAAATCGAAATCTCTTCCTGACTGCGAGAGCGGTCTGTTGATTGCTCGGTGTTGCGCCAGGTTCCGGCGAGCCGTTTTCGGACCAGTTCGTTGAGCTTCTGCTCCTGTGGATCGGTTCTTGTGAAGCCTCGCGAGCGGTCAAAGTAGTCGCGATAGCCGTCGGCCACGTAGGTCGGATCACGGTCACTGCGCACGATCATCACGGCGCGCTGCTGCTCTTCGCCGCCTTCACCGTTCGTGCCGTTCCAGTCGTCAGCGTCCACTCCGAACAGCTCGCTGCCGTCATCGCCGTTTTCCTGCTCTCCGCCTTCTCCGATGCGGTCACCCGCATCTTCGGGCTGCCCGCCGTGCTGCTCCATGAGCTCGCGCGCCTGAGAATCGATCGGGTCGGGCGGATCGTGGTCCGGAGGATTAAGCATATTAAGCACAGGGTTATGCGAGACGAAATCGGTCGGCAGGGCGAAGGCGGTCAGCAGCAGGACAGGAATGGCCGCAGCGAGAAACACTCCCACCTCGCGGCCACTTCTCCTCGAGCCTACGGAATCTATTGAGGTTGATGGTTCCTCGCTCTGAGTCTTCTTCCTGCGGCGGAACAATGATAGCGGAGAGCGCAGTGCCGGGCCGCTCCCTGTTGCGAAGCGGTCACCGCCTGCCAGGACAAGGCTGACCACGATGCCATGCATAAGAAACGCGGCAATTACAAGGAAAAAGATGAACTGAGTCGCACCTTCTGCCGCGACCGCCATATCCTCGCTCGCGCGCGAGAATGCAAGAAGCCGCAGGTACAGAACGACCAGTGCAAGCTGCTCGACGGCGAACAGGGCGCGAACGCGCGGGCCGAGCTGAAAAAGTGCGGCGGTCAATACGAATGCAAGCGTACCCGCGCTCACCGCTATCCACGGCGATGCATCGATCCCTACCAGAATGCCTGCCGCCGCAACCGGCAGTGTTGCCGCGAGAAGCCATGTTCTCAATCGCAGAACCGGCGGGCCGAACGCATAGGCGATAATCATCTCAAGCGGAACCAGGCCGAACCAGATAAGGGCGCTGTGCGTTTCATAGCCTACAACAACAGCAGGGTGAAATACTGGAACTGCAATCGCAATGAGATAAAGTGTAAGGCGGCTCAGGAACAGCACGAGGCTCATAATGCCCTCCGTACGTTCGTCGTCCGTGCCCTGTTCAGGACCGGGCGGCGAGATGGGTTCGTTCGGTCACCGGTGTAAGTGCAACCTCCTCAAGCAAGGTTGCGCCTCGCGGTGCCGAAACAGTATGTTCGGTTTCCGGTTCCAGTACCCGTACCGGGGGAACCGGGAGCGCCGAGGCGCTCATCGTTAAGTTCAGCCGATCACTCGAATGTGTACCGGCGTTTCCATGCCTGCCATCAAACTGCGTCGAAAACATCTGACATTCAACCGGTGAAAGCGAGTCGGTAAACGCCGGCAGTGTTGTATCGAACGGCGTGGTAAATACAATTACCATTCGTGCGGCCGGGTCTCGAGCCAGGTCGGCCGGCGCCGGCGTGAAATGCTGTCGGCACAGTCTGCCCGAAAACTGCGATATTTCATCGTCGTTCTGCAACGCATGCATGCCTTCGGCGGTTATCACGCGAAACTGCACGCCGTGTTCCTCACGCCGAACGGCCCGCATAAAGGCGATAACCCAGCCTTTGAGATAGGCCAGGTGGGCAAGCGCTTCGAGGCTTTCGCGTTCTGTTTCACGGAAGTGTCTCAGATAAATGGTTATTGTTCGATCTTCGTCCTGTGTTTGCGGAGATATCCGTGTGACCAGTTCCCTGATCCGTGAGGATGCCTTCCAGTTAATGTCACGAAACCGGTCACCGGGAATATACTCCCGCATATAGTAGCGCTCTTCCTCCGGAGTTGTGGTCCGTGTACTCTCCTGTTCCCCGCTTGCCGCGACCATGCGGGTAAGCTGCGGCTCGAGCGGCATGGGCGCTGCAACCTCAAGTTCGCGGGTTACGGGAGCGGCAAACGCACCACGGGTCAGTCCGAAAACATCGCGCACCTGCACGCTGCGGCGCAGCGGGATGGTTCCGGGAAGCGGGAATGCCAGCGGTATGGATATCTGTTCCGGAACAGGTGTCGCGATTTCTTCGAAGACGTGGAAACGCGTTTTTTTACCGGTCAAGAGTACGCCGGTCACACGCGAGTGGAGTCTGAAGAAGAACCACGGTCGAATACCTGCGGCCTGAACGGTAAGGAGCGGAGCGTGCGATCCGCCGAAGGTTTTTGCAACAGGATCGGATGGGTCATTCCACCGAACGGGCACATCGGAAAAACGCCCTGCCTGAATCCTCGAGAGAACGGCCAGAAGGACAGTCAGGATGAGTGCCGTAACGCCGAGCGTTGCCTGGTATACATCCCCGCGGGCGTTTCCAAGAGCAGTAAACACAATACCTGCTGCAAAGATTACCGTTCCGGTTGTGGTCAGCGGGTAGTACTGTTGCAGAAATCTGCCGGCTGCACTCATGGATGCGCGAAAGGTACGGGGCGAGCGGCGCGCGCGCGTTGCGCTCGCTGCGGCATCGCTGGAGCCGGCCTGATCGGGCGCTCCGGTATGTAACTCGGCGCGTGCTCTCGCCATGTTCAGCTGCGTCCTGCCTCCACGGGTGTCCTGCTCATGACATCCGAAATCACAGTCTCGGGTGCCTGAGCGGAGTTCTTCATGACAATCCGGTGAGTGACCGCCGAGGCGAATATTTCCTTCACGGTATCTACGGTTGTGTAGTCCTCACCGCGAATGAGACTCAGCGAGCGTGCGAGCCGCGAAACCTTGACGCCGGTTCTCGGGCTCGCCCCCACGAGAACATCCGAGTGTTCCCGGGTTCTTCTCACGCATGTAACGATGTAATCGATTACTTCATCGCTTATGTATACGTTATCCACCATCTCTTTCCATTCGAGCAGGTTCGATGAGTACACGACCGGAGAAAACGCCGACCATGAGTCGTTACGTCCGTGTTGCCTGACTATCGACGTTTCATTGTCCGCCGACGGGTAGCCCATGGACAGCTGAATCATGAACCGGTCGAGCTGAGGCGCGGGAAGCGGAAAAAGATGCGACCCTTTCAGGTTCATGGTTGCAATAATGAAGAACGGATCGGTAAGGGTGTAGGTTCTCCCTTCCACACTGACCGATTGCTCTTCCATCGCCTGAAAGAAACTGCCCTGCGTTTTCGGTGTCAGAAGATTAATTTCGTCACAGAGAACAAAGTGGGAGAAAATCGGACCCTTGTTGAACGTGAGCTCATTGCCCGTGCCGGATATGCGGTTATAGCCGAGAATGTCCTGCGGCAGCAGGTCAACGGTACATTGCACCCGGTTGAAATCGTCCATCCTCGGAGCATGGGGTTCGGTGCTTATCGCGTCGGACGTATCCCACTCGATACTGCCTGCCAGAGCCCGGGCGAGACTTGTTTTTCCCACCCCATGGCTGTCGGCAAGCAATACGTGCCCGCCGGCAATATGAGAGGCGACCAGTAATTCGAGTTTCTCCCGGTCAATGGATATAACCGACTGTATATTGTCGATCAGGGAGGCAACACCGTCGCGCACTGTCGTCAAGGCTTTGTAGTCCATCGGGTACAGAGTACGGAATCGCCTGTTGATACGTCAATTGAAGGACGAAGATCTATCCAGAGGCCCGGCTTGCATCCTCTCGCCGGAGTTACATTGCCGGAACAGGGTCACATCATTTTCATCGTTCCCTTAGCAAAGGTAACGTCGAGGACCACCACAGCCGCGCCCTCACGCTTATCGAGATCGCCGGTTATATCTTCTATACGATCGATAATCCCCTGTACATGCCGCTCGGGGGCGAGAGCCATAACTGTCTGAGATGCGTTTTTGCTCTCGTTCATAAATCCGATGAACTCCGCAAACAGCGGAACGTTGGAAATATAGCGTCCCATGCCGGATGTTTCGAATATGGAAGCGCCTTCAATTCCGAATTCGAGGAGCAGCTCAAGTATGTCGTAGATGTGCTGCTCGACGTAGAGCGTAATGAGCATAAGCTTCATCTTCTGCGACGAAGGCTGGGGCGTGCTTTCGGCCTGGCCGATGTATCGCTGGAGAACCTCGGTCAGTGCTTCGGTCGATCGCGTGCGAACGAGTTCCTGTTTGGCGTTGGTGTGTGCAATTATTCGCGAGATTCCGGCCAGAATCCGTAAATGAGCCTGCACTTGTTCGCCGGGGCCCAGAATTACGAAGAAGAGGCGGACCTTCTTGTTGTCGACCGCGTCGAAGTGTACACCCCTTGGAAATACCGCCGCGAACATGACGAACGTATCCATGCCCGGCAGCCGTGCGTGCGGCATTGCAACTTCTTTGCCGAACGCTGTGGAACCTTGCCGCTCCCGATCGGCCAGTGCGTGATATATGGTGTCGGCGTCGACGCCTTCGAGCGCGTTGCTTTTCACGGCCAGGTCGGCGAGTTTCCAGAGTGCCTGGTCTTTGTCCCGTGCCGACATGTTTACGGCACAGCAGTCGGGGTCGAGTGCTTCAGCGAGTTCCATTGACTAATCCTCCAGTTGATTCGCGCGCCGGATGGCAAAGACAGCAAAGATGGGACCGGTTATCTCGTTTACGAACACCGACATGAGTATAACGTTAACAAGAGTTGTTATTGTCTCGGGTTGAAAGCCCGGAATGAGTTCAAAGGCCGGGGCAGCCTGAAGCAGGAGAACCAGCCCGAGAGCTACCCCTGCATGGGGCATGAGTCCGAGTCCAAGCCAGCGTCGGAGTGCCGGTGCCTGCCCGGCGGCAGCGGCGCCGATCGCCGATCCACCGATTTTCCCGACAGCCCGGGCCGCAATGAATAACCCGCCGAAGATAAGAGTTTCGGCCTGACCGAGAACCGCCGGGGAGAGCTTCGTACCCGCGAGCACGAAAAAGAGTGCGTAGACCGGTGGTGTCAAAGGCTCGAGTGAGCGGAAGATCCGCACGTTGGCGCTCGAGAGATTCGCGAGTGTCGCGCCTGCGATCATATTAGTCAGCAGGGGAGAAAGCCCCGCGGCAACGCTTCCGGCGGTCGAAAGAAACAGAAATCCGAGAGTCAGAATAAGAATCTCGCCGGTGTTGTTCTGTCGCCGCGTCGTGAGAAAAATACATGTTCCCACGACTAAGCCGAACACAACGCTGACCGAAAGCTCACTTATCGAGTCCATGAGCAATCCGGCGATGGCAATGTCTCCGCCGAGAAGTGCCGGGGTGAGCGCCAGAAACACTCCGAAGACAGCTATAGACAGTGCGTCACCGAGTGCGACAGTCCCGAACAGCGTATCCACATAACGGCCCCGCGCTCGAGTTTCCTGGACAACGTGAACGATCGCAGCCGGTGACGTCGTCGTCGCGATAACCCCGAGGAGTGCTGCGAGCGGCCACGCCATGTTGGTCGCGGCCAGGGCGGCCGTAACAAGTAATAATGTCAGAAGAAACTGGCTTGCAGTAATCCAACCGACCGTTTCTCCCATGCGGCGCAGCTTCGGTGCCCGGAGCTCACTACCGATGGTAAATGCAATGATGCCAAGCGCCACCTCGGTAATTACGACAAGTTCATCCGCGGCATTTTCTCCAACGACTCCGAGGACATCCCCTCCCATAATGAGCCCGGCAAGGACGAACCCCGTGATTTCCGGCAGGTGTAATGCACCCGCAAGGCGCCCGAGTACGTAGCCGCCGAGGAGCATGACTGCGATACCGAGCAGAGGGTGAACTACCAGAAAATCAATGAGGATTGCGGCATCGCCGCTTCCGTTAGCCCCGTTCATAGTTCGCCGAGTATGGCGGAAAGAGGGGGGGCTGTTCAAGCTTGAACACCTGGCCGTATACGGCGAACCTGACCGTATACGTGTTCAATTTCCTGCAGGCGGCTTCTGACTCGCCGGAGGCCACGGCTAACAGCAGCGACCAGTCAGAGCGGCCTGGTTTGGCAAGTGCACTTGCACGGTGCCGGTCGACGGCAGTACCGTCGGGTATGCGTTTATTGCCGATCCTGCGGACCGCTTGTGTCATCGGGCTGATCACCCTTGGCCTTAGCCCGGCATACACGTCACCCGCGGTGACCGCAGGGCTGCGTAGCAGCAGCATATCCTTCGAGCAGGACAGGCTCGATTTCGACCAGCGTGTTCTCGTTCCGAACCTGCGGTTTGCCTGGACGTTTCCCCCGGTCTGGACGGATGGCTCCGGCGATCACGATGAGTTTTCCGTGAGTCCGCTCGCCTCTCTTTCGGCTGGTGTGGCGGGCCAGGGACGCTACCGCCAGGGTAACGCAGGATGGCAGGTGCTTCCCCGTGACGGCGTGCCGGTCGGAGGGGATGTAACGTCATTCGCCGGCGTGGCGCTGGAGTGGCAGCGTGATCCGGCCGGCGCGATGGTTGCCGCCGGGCCTGCGCTCGCGGCTCGAGGCTATCTCTATACCGCCGGCTCTTTGAGTCCGGCCGCAAGCTATCTTGCCGGCGGGGGGCTGGTGCGCGGGGAAGTGTGGGCCTCCGCAGGAGGGTCTTTGAAGCCGGTTATCGGTATTGCGGCAGGTGGTATGCCGTTCGGAGTGATACGTGGCAGCCTCAGAAACGTAACATCCGCGTGGCACTGGGGTCTGGACGCAGGCGTACGCTTCTGAGGGACACCGCTGCGGCGCACGCGCAGCCGCGGAGGAGCCCTGGAAGCTGCCGCGCACGCGGCGCCACGGGCGATCCCTGGAAGCTGCCGCGCATGCGGCGCCACGGGCGATC
>CAZMEV010000037.1:0-27308 GCA_964565375.1 uncultured Spirochaetaceae bacterium | reverse complement strand
GCGGATTTCGCGGCAACGATCATTATAGGTTTTTTGGGGTCTTTGGTAAAGAAACGTGCGCGAGAAGGCTCACACGATTATGAGAGAGCAAAATTTGTCCGTCGTTTCGCTTGAATCAGATGGTGTAATCGCCTACACTCGCCCGCGTCATGGACAGTACGGCCGCCGGTTATTCCGTTTTCTGGGATGAAGCCATAAAACAACTCCGCTCGGAAATCTCGGAGCAGGAGTACTCAATGTGGTTCTCAGGGATCGAATTTTTGCGGTCCGAGGAGGATACGGTCGTTGTGTCCGTTCCGAGTTACTTCTACCGGGATCAGGTTAAACAGCGATATCTTCCCCAGATAGAGGAAAAACTCTACGAACTCTCCGGACGCCCCTTCACGGTTCAGTTCGAAATCAAACAGGCAAAGCGCCCGGAACACCCCAAACCAGAGAAACCGGCCGCCAAACCCGCTCCGGCAGCGGATACGAAAAAGAAACCTCATCCGGAGCTTCGCCCGGAATACACCTTCGATAATTTCGTAATCGGCGAGAACAACAGTTTCGCCGCCAATGCGGCCATGGCAATAGCACGGAATCCCGGAACCGGATATAACCCCTGCCTTGTTTACGGTGGTGTCGGACTGGGAAAAACGCACCTCGTACAGTCAATCGGGAACTCCGTACATCATGAGTTCTCCGACCTGAAAGTAGTCTACGTCACCGCGGAGAACTTCACGAACGAGTTCATAAAAAGCATCCGTGAGAAGAAGATGCATCAGTTCAAGAACAAGTATCGCTATGCGGATGTACTTCTTATCGATGACATTCACTTTCTGCAGAAGAAAACCGAAACCCAGGAAGAGCTGTTTCACACCTTTAATGCGCTCTACGATGCCAATAAGCAAATGGTGTTTACCTGTGACCGGCCGGTCAGCGAACTGCGGGAACTTGCCGACCGGCTTCGAAGCCGGTTCGAACGCGGACTGAACGTGGACCTGCAGCCTCCGAGCTATGAAACGCGCTACGCGATTCTGAAGAAAAAGATCGAGGCGGCCGGGATCTCGATCCCCGAGGATGCCATAAGCCTCATCTGCTCGAACGTTACAACCAATGTACGGGATCTCGAAAGTGCACTCACCAAGCTTATTGCCTACGCCGAGCTTGTGAACAAGAATATTACCCTAGACATTGCGAAACAGCAGCTCAAGGACGTGTTTTCAAATCCCAAGCAGAGCAACATCAGCATAGATCTTATCCAGCGCCAGGTTGCCGAGTACTTTAATCTTTCCACCAACGACCTCAAGGGAAAGAAGCGCACACAGATCATAACCTTCCCTCGCCAGCTGGCAATGTATATAACGCGCGAGATCACCGAGTATTCTACGACCGAAGTAGGACTTGAGTTCGGAGGGCGCGATCACACCACGGTTATGCACGCCTGTCAGCGTATAGAAAGTCGTATGCGCACCGACGCAACGCTCGAACCGACCATTCAGAATATTATCCGAACCATTAAGGAAAAGTCGGCACGCTGAGCCGGTTCAAGCAGGCCCTTGTCACGCCCCTGACAGCCCTTTTTCCCGTACTCCCAACACCTGGACAGCCCTTTTTCCCGTACGTCCCAACACGTGTTCCTTCAGCGCCAGGCCCAGCGCCCATGTTCATATTCCGGGCACAGCATGTGCAAAAGCACCCTTTCCCGGTGGATTCATTGCGAATAACTCGGGCAGCTTTCGAACGCCGGTGTATTGTGTGGATAGACCGCTCTGATAATGCGCACATTCATCCACCGGGCAGCCTCCGATCATGAAAGCAATTAACCCGCTTTTCCACAGAATACCACTGTCTACTACGAGCACTACTATTATATACAGATACAGGGTAGATACTAGAACCGATCGAGAACCCACTTTCTTGCTTGCGAAAAACAGTTGCACAAGGTATTTTGACGCGATCCGGAGGATAGGATGAAGTTTACATGCGAGCGTGATGTACTTATTAAAGAGATCTCAGTTGCACAGGAAATCATTTCATCGAGAAACGTCCTGAGCATTCTCAGTAACGTTATGCTCTCTGCAACCGACAATACACTTACTATCCGGGCAACCGACCTTAAAGTAAGCTTCGAAACCAAAGTTCCCGTCGAAGTATCCCAGGAAGGTTCAAGCACCATCTTCTGCGACAAAATGCTCGGAATCCTCAGATCACTTCCAACCGGAGAGATTGAGTTCCAGACAAGCGACGAGAACACGTTTACTATCAGTCCGGTATTCCGCAAGATCAACTTCCAGCTCAAGAGTATCTCCAGCGAAAAGTTTCCGGAGATCCCCCAGGCTCCGGAGGATTCGTTTTTCGAATTTCCTCAATCACGCCTGATCGAAATGATCCGCCAGACCATTTTCGCTGTCAGTGACGATGAAACGCGGTACTTCATGAACGGGGTCTACATGGAAAACGTCGAAGGGCAACTGGTCATGGTTGCTACCGACGGGCGTCGACTGAGTTATATTCGAAGTGATGAAGAAACTCAGCTTCCCGACTTTCCTGGTGCTATTGTTCCTCCGAAAGTCCTCGGACTTGTACGAAAACTTGCCAGTGGAGAAGGCAATGTCCGCATATCGCTGACGGCCAAATCCATTTTTTTCGACTTCGACAATCAGAAACTCTCATCAAGCCTCATTGAAGGCCAGTTTCCGAACTACCAGCGTGTTATCCCTGAGACTCAGGAACATTCATTTACTGTCAATCGAGCCGAGCTCGCCGAAGCAATCCGTCGTGTAAGCCTTCTCGTAGAAAAAAGTCGAAGAGTGTACGTACGACTGAATACAGGTTCCATAGCCATCTCAAGCGAACAGAGCGAAATCGGAGTGGCACACGAAGAGCTTTCCTGCAGCTACGAGGGTGAAGAGACGCTCATGGCAATTAACTACCTGTATCTCAGCGATCCGCTGAAAATCATTGAAACCGACGAAGTGGAAATAGAGTTTTCCGAACCCACGAAAGCACTATCCCTGTTCGCAGTACCCCGCGGATCCTATTTCCATATTATCATGCCAATGCAGCTTGACTGACCTTGGGCGTTGAGCGGATCCGCTATTACAATTTTCGGAATATCGCGGACAGCACGATTGAATTCAGCGCACCCGAGGTTTTCCTTGTCGGTGAAAACGGTCAGGGTAAGAGTAACGTTCTCGAATCGTTCTATCTTCTCTGTTACGGATCAAGCTTTCGAACCCATAAAGACAGCATTCTGCCGAAACGCGGAAGCACCAGCGCAAAGCTTTCGGGACAGTTGAAACTCCATGATGAGGACATTCTCGACATCGCAATCCGTTTTTCGTCCGGAAGAAAGGAGATTGATGTTAACGGCGCTACGATCGTCGACCGGCGGGAAATAATACGTAATCTCCCGTGTATCGTCTTCTGTCATGACGATATACGGTTCGTTACCGGCAGCCCCGACCATAGACGCTGGTTCTTCAACCAGACCTTGAGCCTCTACGATGATCGATTTCTCGACACACTCAGACGCTATACCAGGGTGCTGAAGAGCAGAAACGCCGCGATACGAAATGAACAGTATGAGCTGCTTGATGCCTATGATCCCCAGCTTGCCGAGACAGGCATTGATCTGACGCGGGCACGGCTTCATGCGGCGAGCGAGTTCAGCGGTCTTTTCGAGGAGCTTTATCATCGTATTTCCGGATTTAATTCACCACTTACAATCGAGTACAGACCATCCTGGCACGCAGACGCGGGAATTTCGGATGTGTGTACGCTGTTTGCCGAAACACGTGACAGAGATGCACGAATGCGCACCACAACCCAGGGGCCTCATCGCGACCGATTCCGGTTTCTCATGGACGGCCGCGAGTTCACCGAGACGGCCAGCACCGGGCAGTTGCGTCTTATATCGCTTGTTCTGCGCATTGCACAGAGTAGATTCTTCACAATGCACTCGTCCCGGAAACCATTGCTTCTTCTTGACGATGTTATGCTCGAACTTGACCCTGTAAGACGCGAACGGTTCTTCAACTCGTTGCCTGAATACGACCAGGCTGTGTTTACTTTTCTCCCCGACGAGCAGTTTTCACCGCTGCGCCGCAGTGATACGCTGGTGTACCGGGTGACTGAAGGAGAAATCCATGGAGAAAGCTGACAGGATCCTTTCAGCGCTGTTTGAGCGGCTGAACATATCCGACAACGAAGGATACATACAGCTTTTTTCCACCTGGCGAACTGTCTGCGATGAAGTCTCTTCCCGTGGGCTTGCCGACCACAGTGCAATTGTGGATGTACGTCATGGCACTGTTATTGTAGCAGTCGATCATCCGGGTTGGCTGCAGCTCATCCAGATGCAGGAAAAACGCCTCCTCGGAAAGCTGCAGCACCGGTTTCCGGATATGGGGCTTAAGGCAATGCATTTTCACATAACCCGGGACCGTATTGACTTTATTCAGAACCTGCCGGATTCACCGACTGAGCAGACTCGGAACGCGCCGGATTCAGCGAGTGAGCAGACAAAGGCTCCTGAATACTCTCCTGGAGTCACGAACGATACCCCCAGGAAGACTTCGGACCGCGAACCATTTGAATCGGAGAAGCAACGGGAGCCATCCGAACCGCAAGAAAGCCTCGAGCGTATATCCGACCCGAAACTCAGACACACACTCGAGAGACTTCGCGAGGATCTCGAAGACCAGTAAGTATAGAAAACCAGTACGGTAGTAGCGGGCTGCGCTGTGCCATAATTGACATGTAAGAAGCGGCTTGCGTATACTGGCTTCGCTTTCATGGCACCGCCATAAGCAGCACGGGCGGCACCCGAAAATACCGTTCAGACTCGCCGTCTTTTTCCAACCCGATTACCATGTAAGGAGCCAGGAAGATATGAAGCGTACATACCAGCCGAGTAAACGAAAGCGTACCCGGAAATTCGGGTTCAGAGCCCGTATGAAGACCCGTGGAGGGCGTGATGTCCTGCGTCGCAGGCGGGCAAAGGGTCGGAACAAGCTTTCCGTCTCCGATGAGAAGAAGCCTTACTAAACGCGAGCGACTCAGCGGTCGGATTACGATTCGTGACCGGTTTCGCCGGGGGAGCCCTGTTTCATGTCGGGGCTCCAAACTGCTTGTTTGCGCGAATTCGCTTTCGTGGAACAGGATTTTGCTCGTGCCCACCCGTAAATATCCCGGTTCGGTAGCTCGCAACCGTGCAAAGCGACTCGGGCGCGAGGCATTCAGACATGAAAAAGCGCGGATGAAGCAGGGATATGACCTGATCTGGATTCTGTATCCGGGGTTTGATTCCCTGCGCGAGCGAAGTAATCAGCTCCGTACCCTTTGTAAACGGGCTGATCTGTTCGCCTCGCCCGCGGATCTTGTGGAACATTGAATGCAGTCGGCGGAAAATCCGCTGTGACTGCAAGCGAGGAAATCTATGGAAAAACGAACATTACTCGCCGTTGTCCTATCGGTGCTTGTAATCATCGTGATGTTCGGACTGAATCACCTTCTCTATCCACCCGAGCCAATCCCGGAAGATACGGCTGCTGAACGGCCGGAGGCTGAGCAGCCGGATGAACCGGAAGAAACCGCGGAAGCCGAGCCGGCCGATCCGGACCCCGACGCTGACCCCGCCGCGGAAGCACCCGCGACTGTAGCCGAAGGAGAGATTACTGCACTTCCCGACGATGACGCGGTAGAACAGGAAGTCGTCTACGAATCGGATGTTATGCGGGTCTCAATGGATACGCGCGGAGCGGTTGTCACGTCAATTGAACTTCTGAATCACACCGACGGCGATGAACCGGTAAATATGGTGCTTTCCGGTGATCAGCCGGGCCAGGCGTTTGCCATGCGCTTTGGTGGTCGCGACGGCAGACTCGTGGATGACACGTTCCGGCTCGAGCAAGAAGGGGAAAATATATTCATATTTTCGCGTGAATTCGCCTTTGAGGGGCGTCAGGACGAGCCGTTCGAACTGCAGAAACGATTCCGATTCGAGCCCGGTGAGTATCTCATCGAGGTCGATGTTGAGCTGATAAACAGCATAAACGAGTTTATACCGTTGAATTTCGATGGTATGGCCTACACGCTCTCATATGGGCCCCAGATTGGGCCGCGTTTCGACATGGATGAGCTCGACGGACGTTTCGAGTACCGCAGGTTCGAGACGCTGCGGCAGGACGGAGGTCTCGATCATGAAACCTTCGAAAACCTTCAGCCGGGCGATACCGAAACAATACGTGACCGGGTAATCTGGGCCGGGCTTTCCGGCAAGTACTTCGCTGCGCTTGGGGTAACCGACGCGACGCGATACGAGATCGGTTTTGAAAGCCGTCCGACCGAAGGGCTTCCCATCGGTCATTATTTTCATTTCAGCCGACCGCAAATTCAGAGTTCGAGAAATTCCGATACGTTCCGGTTTTATACCGGTCCCAAGACCGATGATGTTCTTAGCCGGTATAACAACTCGGCGGATAATGCATTCGGTGTCAGCGGTCTGAACTTCGATGAGTCACAGGATATCAGACCGATCCTCGGATGGCTTGAAGGCATTCTGGAAGCGGGTCTCGGGTTCTTCTACAGTATTATTCCCAACTACGGTATCGCCATTATCCTTCTGACGCTGGTGGTGAAAGGAGCCTTGTATCCGCTTACTCGCAAGAGTTTTACCTCTATGCGGCGTATGCAGGAACTCCAGCCGCAGATTAACGAAATACGCGAAAAGTACAAGAACGACCAGCAGAAGATGAATCAGGCAATGGCCGACTTCTACAAGAAGGAGAAGGTCAATCCGCTCGGCGGGTGTTTGCCGTTACTTCTACAGATTCCGTTCTTTATTGCAATGTTCGGTGTGTTCAACAACAGCTTCGATCTGCGAGGCGCTACCTTCATTGCCGGCTGGATCGACGATCTGAGCGCAACCGAGGCAATCCTGAGCTGGAATGCACCCTCACTTCCGGTTATCGGGACTGATCTGCGGGCGTTGCCATTCATTTTCCTCGCATCTCAGCTGTTTACGAGTAAGTTCATGCAGACCGGCGCGGGGGGAAGTTCAACGCAGCAGAAGATCATGAAATATGCGCTTCCGGCGTTTATCTTCTTCGTGCTCTATAACATGCCGTCGGGGCTGCTCTTGTATATCATTCTTACAAACCTGATTACAGGGCTGCAGCAGTTTATGGCGGGCAAAAGTCACGCCTCTGCGGCGACCTGATGGAGCGAATAGAACAATGACCTACGAATTTGAAGGAAAGACCGAACGTGAGGCTGTTGATAATGCGGTAGCTGAGCTGGAACTTGAACGTGACAAGTTCGACATAGAAGTAATTGAAAGCCAGAAGACCGGATTCTTCGGAATCGGTAAGCGCGTTCGAATCCGGGTACATCTTCCGGATTCACCGGCAGAGGCTGCGAGGGGTGACGAAGGCTCCTCTCGTGATGCCCGGGGTGGCCGGAAAAACCGCTCCGGCTCGGGCGAGTCCCGCGCCGGAGAATCCCGGGCCGGTGAGTCGCGCGGCGGTGAAGGGTCAGGAAAAAAACGTAACAATCGGGGACGTGGCGGAAAGTCGCGTGGTCACGGCGACCGGCGCGAACAGAAACCCTCCCAGACAGGATCACCGCCGGAAAATGACTTCGAGCACGGTATTGCAGACTTCCTCGAATCACTGACCGCCAAGATGGGCAATCCCGCGGAAGTCAGCGTGCTGTTCCGTGAACAGGACAAAGTTGCATTCAAGCTCGACGCGGAGAACAATGCCACGCTCATCGGGCGAAAGGGCAGCACACTCGATTCCATTCAAACGCTTGCAAACATTGTTGCCGGCCGTATCGGGGGTGATGACATAAAAGTGATCGTCGACAGCGAAAACTATCGCGGTCGGCGTGAGGAGCAGCTGGTCAAACTGGCAGAGAAGGTCGGCGCTGAAGTGAAAGAGCAGCGCAAGAGCCGTCTGCTGGAACCGATGAATCCTTTTGAGCGCAGACTTATTCACACCACGCTGAGCAACATTTCAGGCATCTCGACGAAAAGTGAAGGTGAGGGCCTGTATAAACAGGTTCGCGTATATTCCAGGGACTGATCGGCGGTTACCGGTCAGGCATGTGTCCACCTGCAATGTGCACAACTTGTGGATAACTTCTGAACTTCATGTTACCCACATAAGTGAGTTTTTGGAGACGAACAGTCCTATTCCTTATTTGAGTAGGACTTACGTGGTTTGCGGCCGGCAAAACGCCACTCTTCTGAGGTTTTTTACTTGAGATATCGATAAATTTCAGCCGGACAACCGACGATGTTCGGCTCCGAACTGAAGTAGCGGTGCACACACTGTCCCGGTTCAGCTTGTGGAAAACTTGTGTATACTGTGGGAAACCTTCCTGCAATTCCTATGGTAGCCGATCAGGCGTGGCAGAGTTATACTCCTACCCATCATGCGTACGCCGCTGTATACATGGCACCGATCTCATGGTGCAAAGATTGTTCCCTTCGCCGGGTGGGATATGCCGCTGCATTATCACACGGGAGCTCTCGAGGAGCATCATCTGGTCCGACGCTCGGTCGGACTGTTCGATATTTCGCACATGGGGCGGCTCATCTTCCGTGGTCCCGACGCAGCGGGAGAGCTTGACCGTCTCATCAGTTCCGATGTGCTCGGACTCCCCGAAGGCAATTCCACATACGGTCTGTTGTGCCGTGAAGACGGCACGGTTATTGACGACGTGTTCACATACCGGTTTTCCGACAGCTATCTGGTTGTGGTAAATGCGGCGAACCGGGACCGTGATGTTTCGTGGATCAGTAATCATATTCATGATTCGGTGGATTGGTCGGATGAGTCCGAATCTCTGTCGATGATTGCACTGCAGGGACCCGCGGCCATCGGCATGGCTGACGAGTTGTCCGAGCATTCGGCAACGCGAATTCCGAGATTCGGCTGCGCGATGATCACACTCGCGGGATATACAATGCGGGTCGGCCGTACCGGTTATACGGGTGAAGATGGTCTTGAGTTATTTCCTGAAAGCTCAGATGTAGAGGCTGTGTGGGATACATTCTTTGAGCACGCAGGGGCCAATCAGATTGACCTTGGTCCGTGCGGACTCGCCGCCCGTGACAGTCTGCGATTTGAACCGGGGTTTCACCTCTACGGTCATGAGCTTCACGACAATATCACGCCCGTTGAGGCCCGCCTGAAATGGGCCTGCAATCTTGAGCGAGACTTTATCGGAAGGGATGCCATAGTCGAGCGCGCCGGACAAGGGCCTCAACGGAGGCTTGCTACGGTTGTCATGCGTGATAAAGGCGTCCCGAGACAGGCTTACACGGTAACCGACGCAGCAGGCAATTCGATCGGTGAGGTTGCCAGCGGAATGCTTGCTCCTACCGTTGGGGAATATGCGGCAAATGTGTTTGTAGATACTGCCTGGTCCAAAGTTGGAACTCACCTTGCGGTGGAAATTCGGGGTCGAGAAAAACTGGCGGAAGTGGTAAAACGGCCACTATATAAACCACGGTATAAATAAAGGAAGGGGACATTATGCAGTTCGACGATTCGGCTAAGTATGCGAAGAGCCACGAGTGGGTCAGGCAGGAAGGAGACCTTCTGGTTGTGGGGATTTCCGACTATGCCCAGGACAGCCTCGGAGACGTGGTGTTTGTGGAGCTTCCTGAGGTTGGCGACGACTATAAACAGGGAGAGACGTTCGGTGTTGTGGAAAGTGTAAAGGCTGCAAGCGACATTTATGCTCCGGTCGCCGGCGAAGTTGTCGAAGTGAATGAGGCGCTTACCGACTCACCGGACAAGGTCAACCAGGCTCCCTTCGGTGAGGGCTGGCTCGCCAAGTTCAAGCCGTCGGACTCGGGACAGCTTGACTCGCTTATGAGTGCTGAAGAATACAAGACCTACACGGAGGGTCTCGACGACTGATGCCATACATCTCGAATACCGACGAAGACCGGCGTATCATGCTCGATGCGCTTGGTCTCGAACGTGTTGAAGAGCTTTTCAGTGCGGTTCCGGAGTCAGTTCGATATCCAAAGCTCGCAATTCCGGAAGGCATGACCGAGCTTGAAGTGTTGCAGGAACTGCGGCGCATGGCCGACACGAACGAGTCCGGGCGAGGCACCTTGAGCTTTCTCGGGGGTGGAGCGTATGAGCATTTCATTCCCTCGGTGGTACCGTTTCTTGCATCGCGTGGAGAGTTTGCGACTACGTATACGCCGTATCAACCGGAGGCAAGTCAGGGCACGCTCCAGAGTATCTTCGAGTACCAGAGTATGCTCTCCAATCTTTACGGTATCGGCGTGGTAAATGCCAGTCACTACGATGGGTCTACGGCATTCGCTGAAGCGGCGTTAATGGCACTCAACAGTGTGAGAAAACGGTCGCGGATTCTTCTCGCCCCGGGAATCCATCCGGAGTACCTGGCGGTTCTTCGTACATATACCTCCCCACTGGACGTGCAGATTGATATTCTCGATGACACCTCATGGCGGACCGACCCATACACAACCCTGTGCGAGGCCATGGATGATGATATCGCAGTATTCATGGTTCAGACGCCTGATTTCTTCGGACGGCTTTCTGATCTTCGCGATATAGCCGACGTCGTTCACGAGGCGGGAGGGCTGTTTGCCGTTCACGCCGATCCGGTATCCCTCGCGCTGTATCGTGCTCCCGGCGACCTCGGCGCCGACATCGTCACCGGCGATGGACAACCTCTCGGCATTCCTGTGAGCTTCGGCGGGCCCTCGCTTGGAATTTTCGGATGTCGTGAAAAGCTGGTCCGCAAAATGCCCGGACGGCTTGTCGGTGAGACCACCGATGAAAGCGGCAGACGCGGATATGTGCTGACGCTGAACACGCGCGAACAGCACATACGCCGTGCGAAGGCAACGAGTAATATCTGCACGAATCAGGGGCTTATGGCGCTTCGGGCGGCAATTCACCTCGCAGCGCTCGGACCTGAGGGACTGCAGGAAGTGGCAACCCTGTGCCATAACAAATCTCACTATGCGGCCGAACTTCTTACCGCGATAGACGGTGTGGAATCCTTCGATGATTCGCCGTTCTTTCGTGAGTTTGCCATACGCCTGCCGATATCCGCCGAGAAGGTGATTTCGATACTTCGCGAACGCGATATTATTCCGGGCGTTGCACTCGGGCGCTACGACTCGAATCTTTCGAACGTACTGCTTGTAAGCGTTACCGAAACCAAATCAAAAGCTGATATTGACCGCCTGGCGTTTGAACTCGCCGCCATTCTCAAGAGCACCCAACCGAAGGGTGCCGGCCTCGCCGCAGGAGGTGTCGAATGACCGGTTACGATGCACAGGCTGCAGGAGGAGTTGAATGACCGGTTACGATGCACAGAATGAAACAGACTCCGGCGCCGCGACCGGAGGCGGCGGGAGGAGTGTTCATGCCCCGACCCGTGAGCTTCGCACTGGGGAAAGCATCAACCTTATTCACGAAAAATCCCAGCAGGGGCGTCGGGCGGTCGTACTACCACAGAGTGATGTACCGAGCTACGGGTTTACCGAATCACTCATACGCGATGAGACTCCGAATCTCCCTGAAGTAAGCGAGCTCGACCTGGTACGGCACTACACCGGCCTCTCACAGAAGAACTACGCGATCGACACGACGTTTTATCCGCTCGGAAGCTGTACGATGAAGTACAATCCGAAAATGAATGAACAGGCTGCCGCGTACGAGGGCTTTGCGGATTCACATCCGCTTGCGCCGATTGAAAGTATGCAGGGTAATCTTGAACTTATTTATCGGCTCGAGCAGATGCTCACGGAAATTGCCGGGTTCAGCGCGGCTAGTTTTCAGCCGGCCGCCGGGGCGCAGGGCGAGCTTACCGGGATTCTTATGATCCGTGCGTATCACGAGTTACGCGGGGATACGAAGCGGCGCCGGGTTCTCGTTCCCGACAGCGCCCATGGAACCAATCCGGCCACGTGTACCATGGCAGGGTTCGAGGCGGTAGAGCTGCCGAGCGATGCCAACGGCAATGTCGATCTCGAGGCGCTGCGCAGGGAGTGTGACGGGACCGTTGCCGGACTTATGATCACCAATCCGAATACTGCGGGTCTGTTTGAGGAGCATATTCTCGAAGTGACGGCAGCGGTTCATGACTGTGGCGGGCTTGTCTATGGTGACGGGGCGAACATGAACGCCATACTCGGAATTGTGCGCCCGGGGGATCTCGGTATTGATGTAATGCACTTCAATCTGCATAAGACATTTTCCACACCCCACGGGGGCGGGGGTCCGGGAGCTGGGCCGGTTGCCGCGGGAGAGGTGCTCGCCGAATATCTGCCGGGCCCGCGGGTGACGCGTACATCGAAAGACGGTGGCTACGAGCTTGTAACACCGAGACACTCAATAGGCCGGATGAAGGCGTTTTTCGGAAACTTCGGAATGCTCGTCCGGGCATATGCCTACATGCTTCGCTATGGTCGCTCAGGAATGAAACGGGTGGCGGAAAACGCGGTGCTTAACGCCAACTACCTGAAACACCTTATTGAAGGGCAGTACCCGGTGAAGTTCAAACGCAGCTGTATGCATGAGTTTGTGTCATCCGGAAGCGGGTTCGGCGATGTGCGTACCATGGATATTGCGAAACGTATTCTTGACTATGGCTACCATCCTCCCACAGTCTATTTCCCGCTGATCATCCGGGAAGCGCTCATGTTTGAGCCGACCGAGACAGAAAGCCGGGAGACGCTTGAAGCGTTTGCCGAGGCGCTCCTGGCTATTGCCTCCGAGGCGCGAAACTTTCCGGAAGTCCTGAAGGGGGCTCCGTTTGTGACACCACTGTCCCGGCTCGACGAAGTAACCGCTGCGCGCCACCCTGTGCTCTGTTACAAGGGATGACCCTGCGTTTCGACAGATAACACTGACTGAAATAATTATGGCGCCGGCGCCGGGCTGTCCCGAGCGGGCGCCCGAACTTGGAGATATTGATATGACGGACAGAGAGTACCTTTTTACCTCCGAATCGGTCGGAGAGGGACACCCCGACAAGCTTGCCGACCAGGTTTCCGACGCTGTGCTCGACGCGTGTCTGCGCGACGACCCGGAAAGTCGCGTCGCCTGCGAAACCTTCACGACAACGGGGCTGGTCCTTGTCGGCGGGGAGATAACGACGGAGACCTATGTCGATGTTCAGGACGTGGCACGGACGGTGGCGCGTGATATCGGTTACGACAGACCGGAATACGGACTCGATTACGAGAGTATGAATGTGCTTAACGCGATTCATGCTCAGAGTCCCGACATCAGTCAGGGAGTGAGCGGCGAAGGTATATATAAAGGCGAGCAGGGCGCCGGAGACCAGGGAATGATGTTCGGTTATGCGTGCAATGAAACCGAGGAGCTCATGCCGGCGCCGGTCATGTACTCACACAAGCTGCTGATGCGCGCCGCCGAGCTACGGAAGAACGGGCAGGTGGACTGGTTGCGGCCGGACAGCAAGAGTCAGGTGACTGTAGAATATGCGGGGCACAAGCCGCGCCGGATAGACGCGGTGGTAATAAGCCATCAGCACAACGACGACATCTCCTACGATGAAATCCGCTCGACGATCATAGAGCAGGTTATTGCCCCGGAACTCGATAAGACAGGCCTTATCGATGAGAATACACGCTACTACGTCAATCCGACCGGCAGGTTCGTAATCGGAGGACCACATGGTGACACCGGCCTCACCGGCCGAAAGATTATTGTGGATACCTACGGCGGTATGGGACGACACGGTGGAGGTGCGTTCAGCGGTAAGGATCCGAGCAAGGTCGACCGCTCGGCTGCCTATATGGCCCGGTATGTGGCCAAGAATATTGTGGCGGCTGGTCTTGCCGAACGCTGTGAGGCGCAGCTTGCATATGCCATCGGGGTTCCCTTCCCGGTAAGCGTGATGGTTGAAACGTTCGGCACCGGTGAGGTGGCCGAGGCGCGAATCGAGAAGGCCATCGGGCAGGTATTTGATCTTACTCCGGCCGGGATTGTCCGCACGTTCGATCTGAAACGGCCTATCTACCAGCGTACTGCGGTATACGGACACTTTGGACGTGACGATTTCCCCTGGGAGAAGACCGACCACGTCGAGGAACTCAAGCGTGCGCTTTAGGGCCGGTATGGACCGCTGACTATGTCACGATCTGTCGAACAGATACTCAAGGAAGGCGAGTTTGACTGGCAGCGTGTATTCGGTAATGCCCGGCGCTATATAACCGATTCCTGGCTGATTCTTGTGGTGGTGACTGCAGCCTGGTACGTGTTGCCGCATCCACTCCTTTTGTCGTTGCCGGAGCCCGGCGAGGCAGAGGTGAGCGGAGGTCTGTTGGTGTGGCTGCTCGGCAGCGGGATAGTATGGTTTCTTGCATCCGCCGGAATCCGCCTTTCTTTTGCCCGTTTTGCCGGAGTGCGGCCGGATCTTTCAGGAAGTGGTAGTAATGCCGCCGGGAATTCCCGGGAGAGTTCCGCGAACCCGGACGACACCGGGCAGATGCAGCACGATCCGGATGCGCAGCGCGACGCTTCGCGTCTTATCCTGCGATACGCCGGTATGCTTCTCTACGTCGGGCTGGTTATGGCGGCATTTGCTGTGGTCGTGCTGGTGCTGCTTGGCCTTATGATTCTTCCCGCTTCCCGGGTCGACGGCGTGGCCCTCTACTCCGCATATGTCGCCCCGGCCACGCTTGCGGTGGTTCTTGTTCTGCTGCGCATCCGCTATGCGGTTTCAATCGAAACGGTACTGCAGCATGGCGATGGTGTACGGCAGGGGGTGCGACGGGGATTGGCGGTATTCCGCGAGCGCCGGCTTGTTGTAGTCGGCATGACGGCCCTTGTGTACCTGTTCTGGATTCCCGAGCTGCTTGTCGAAGGATTGACCGGGGGTGAGCCGGCGCTTACGGAGGTGGCACGGGTTGTTTCGGCGGCGATTCGCAGCGCGGCGCTTGTGATCTGGCTGTCATGGTATCACGAGGCGAGACGGACCGCCGCCGAAGAGATTGAGTAGGCGACTTCGCCGTACTTGTGCTACACTTTCAGTATGTTTGGCAAACTCCTGCTGCTGTTTACAGTAGTTCCGCTTATCGAACTGTATCTCCTTATTCTTGTTGGCCAGGCGATTGGCGCCGGGCCGACGGTGCTGCTTGTGGTGCTTACCGGAGCTGTAGGAGCGAGCCTGGCCCGGATGCAGGGCTTTGCGGTGTGGGGAAAGATACATCGTGAAATGAATCTCGGACGCTTCCCGGGGAATGAGCTTATCGACGCGGTGCTTATTCTCGCCTCCGGTGTTACGTTGCTCACACCGGGAATTATAACCGACGTTCTGGGCTTTCTCATGCTTATTCCCATTACCCGCCTTCCGATTCGCGAGTTCCTCAAGCGACGATTCCGTCATATGAATCTGAGCAGCCAGTCGGGCATGCATGCGCAGACAATTCGGACTGAATACAAGGTTGAATCCCATCCGGACGACTGACGGAGCGCCATGAAAGTTCTCTTTTTCTTCTCCGCGATCATTCTCCTGGCCGCGGGTTGCGCCACCCCTCCCGAAACTGCGGACCCCGATCCTGTGGATATTGAACGCGATATTACCGTGCAGCCTCGGGATCCGGGCGCGGACGACCCGGAGACCGACAGAGATGCTCCGGACGAGGCAATTACCGATCCCAGGGATCTGCCGTCCTTTGAAGTAGTAACGTACAGCTCGGGTGACTTCAATTCGGATGACGTGTTGCGGTTTAACGACTTTTCGCGGGCGACCGTGTTTGCCTCCATTATCGAAGCGCTTGAACTTGCAGATGAGATGAGTGCGGAGCAGCGACGTGACCTGCACGACGCGATCTTCCGGGGCGTTCCCAGGCAGGGACAAGGTACATTTCGTGCGGTTGCGGTGAGTGACTATTTTACATCCGGCGAACCGTTGTATCTGCTTCTCGGGGTCAATCCGCCGGCCGGGACTGTGCCGGATGACACTGCACGAACAGTGTTCATACAATCGAGTGTGCTTCGTGACGGTGACCGTATCGCAACACGGTCGTATGGACGCTTTGTCGATATGACGGTCAATATTTCGTGGGTCTATCACCTCGGTGAGGACGGTATCGTCCGGGAGACTTCACCGGCCTACACACCACGGCTGGCCGGGCGAACCCTCGGTGAGGCGATGCCGCATGAATCTCAGCAGGAGCGCGCGGACGACGCGCAGACGGACCGGACGGGGCAGACCGATGTTCCGGAGCAGACCGACGAGAGGGACCGCACCGACCGCCCGGACGACACAGACTTGACCGACCGCACAGAGCAGGCCGACGACACAGACCGAACCGACGGCATACACGAGGCAGACCAGCCGACACTTCTGGAACTTCTCGATGCTGCGGCGATGATCGATGCACCGGATGTTGTTCCGGAAGAGTTTGTGGAAGAGCCCCCGCCTGTGATAGACGTCAGCAGACCGTTTACAACGGAGACACTCGCGGCGCTCGAACGCGGAGCCGAGCCTGTTGACATTCCCGAGGCAGCAGCCGAACGTGTCCGTCTCGCTAATCGCCTCGTTGAGTCGGCTGTTTCCACCGAATCGCTGAACGTGCCGATGCTCGTCGACAGTCTGATCCGCGACAGTTCTGCTGAGCCTGTCGTGCGCGTCGAAGCAGCATTTGTGCGTCTGCTGCATGCAATGCTCTATGAAGAGGAGTCTGTCGTGGACGAGCATGCCGAAACCCTTCTATCGGTGCGCGAGGAGGTCTCATCTTTGCCGTCGAGGCTTGCATATCGCGTAGACACTATTGTCCCGATACTTCTTGAGACGTACCGTTATGATACTGGAGACTTATGAGTGAAACTGTTGAGCAGAATCGCCCCTTTACGGTTGTAATTTTTGGTGCGACCGGCGATCTCACCCGCCGCAAGCTGATGCCGGCGCTATACAATAACTATCGAAAGGGCAGACTGAACCATCTTCAGGCTGTTGTCGGATTTGCGCGACGTGACTGGAGTGACGAGTACTTTCGGGAACAGGCGAAGAGCGGAATTCAGGAGTTTTCCCCGGAAAGCTTCTCAGAGGACACTTGGCTGGAGTTTGCCTCGCTGATTCATTACGTGCGCGGTAATCTCGACGACAGCAGCGAATACCGCAATCTCGTTGAAAGCCTGCCATCGCTCGAACGGCCGGGCAGTGCCCGACTGTACTATCTTGCCACGATGCCGGAGCTTTATGAGCCGATCTGCGAGTCGCTTCGTGACTTCGGCCTTGCATCCGAGGAACACGGTGAACGCCGGATTGTTATCGAAAAGCCCTTCGGCAGCGACGGACGGTCCGCCGAGCAACTCGACGCGGTTGTCCACAGTGCGTTCAATGAGCATCAGGTGTTCCGCATCGATCACTATCTTGGCAAAGAGACAGCACAGAACATTCTGTTTCTGCGTTTCGCGAACACGATTTTTGAGCCGATCTGGAATCGCCGGTATGTGGAAAACGTTCAGATTACCGTTTCGGAGACTGATGATGTCGGTACTCGTGCCGGTTACTACGACTCTTCCGGGGTCGTTCGTGACATGTTCCAGAATCACCTCCTGCAGCTTCTCGCTCTGACCGCCATGGAGCCGCCGGCTACCCTGAGCCCCGACGATATCAGAAACGAGCGGGTGAAAGTGCTTAACTCGGTGCCGGCCGTAGGTCTTCGGGACGCGGTGCGCGGTCAGTACCGAGGCTATCGGGAAGCTGACCGTGTTGCCTCGGACTCACAGACTCCTACGTATGCGGCGATGAAGCTTTATGTGAACTCGTGGCGATGGCAGGGAGTGCCGTTTTATCTGCGTTCAGGCAAAGCGCTGTGTACGAAAACCAGTGAAATTGTGGTCAACTTTCAACGCCCTCCGGGCAATCTCTTCAATGTGTCGGCACTCGAAGGATACGAACCGAACTCGATCTCGATCTGTATCCAGCCGCGGGAAGGTACTCACTTCAGATACCAGGTCAAGGTGCCGGACGGGGGAGGCTCTTCACGGCCTGTTGATATGACCTTCGACTATCGAACCGCTTTTCCCGACAACCCGATTCCCGATGCGTATGAACGGCTGCTTGTCGATGCCATTAACGGCGACGTATCGCTGTTCGCACGAAGTGACGGCATTGCATCTTCGTGGCGAATTATTGACCCGCTGCTTCAGGCCTGGGAACGCGAGCCGAGCGAATTTGCCGGATTGCCCGAGGACCTGTGCCCGCTGCCCTTATCGTTTTACGAGAAGCGAAGCTGGGGGCCTGTAGAAGCAGCGGAAATGCTTGCGCGCGAGGGGCACCGGTGGAGACTGTGGTGTGCCGGCCAGAGCGACGACGGCGGATGTATCGAGATAACCGAATAACAGACAGCTTGCCTGTGACTGAATCCGGCCATATCTTATCGCTGTGGATAGACAGCTGCAGGACCTCTACGCGAAGGCCTGGGACGAACTTGCCGAGGGTGCGAGGCGAAGCCGGCACCCGTTTCATATAGGAACTCTTGCTACAGTTTCTCCGGATTCAAGAGGCTTACCCGGGGCCGACTGCTGTTCAATGGTGCTGCGAGAAGCGAATCGTTCGTGTACACGACTGCTTACCCACACCGATGCCCGCAGTCCGAAAGTTGCCCGTATCAAGGAGTTCCCGACTGTTGGCTGGTTGTGTTTCGACCCCCAGGCCCGGTTACAGGTTCGCATTCATGCGCATGCCCGGGTGGAAACCGATTCCGAGCTTGCCGATCGCCGCTGGCACGATGCGGACTTGAATGCGCGTCGGTGCTATCTCTGCGATCCATCGCCGGGAACCGAGGCGGATGTTCCCGTGTCCGGATTGCCTCCGAGACTTGAGAAGCAGCATCCGCTGCAGACGGAAAGCGAAAGCGGCAGAGACAATTTCGCTGTTATTGTGCTTCAGGTCAGTTCAATTGAAACACTTGAACTCGCGTCAGGGGGACACCGGAGAGCTCATTTCCGGATTGCGAATCATACTGTTTCCGAAGCTTCCTGGCTTGTCCCGTAGCACTTGCTCCGTAGACGGCGGGTCGCGTGGCGCTCGCGCGAACGACTACTTGGCGTGTACGTGCGGCTCGCGTACAATCCCTGCCCATGCATGTGCTTTTAACCGGGGCCGCCGGGTTTGTGGGCGCGCGAACCGCCGCACGTCTCCTTGAAGATGGACATACGCTCACCGCGGTCGACAATTTCAACGATTACTACGATCCGCGACTTAAAGAGCATCGGACAGAAGCCTTTCGTGACAACGATGGGTGTACGCTCGTACGCGGCGATATAGAGGACTACGCGTTTGTGGAGTCGCTTTTTGACTCGCAGTGCCCGGACGCGGTCATAAATCTGGCGGCACGCGCCGGGGTCCGTGCAAGTATCGAGAATCCGTTTGTCTATATGAGCACCAACGCCGACGGCACGCTGAATCTGCTCGAGGCAATGCGGCGCCATAATGTGCACAAACTGGTACTTGCCTCGACCTCAAGCCTTTACGCGGGAAGCGACATGCCGTTTGTAGAATCGTTGCCCGTGAATACGCCGATTTCTCCCTATGCAGCGAGCAAAAAAGCGGCTGAGGCGCTGGCCTACAGCTATCACTATCTGTTTAATATCGATGTTTCGGTTCTTCGCTATTTCACTGTCTTCGGTCCAGCCGGACGACCGGACATGATGCCGTTTCGCTTCGTAAAATGGATCAGCGAAGGAACACCGCTTACGCTTTACGGCGACGGCAGCGCGAGCCGGGACTTTACCTACGTCGACGATATTGCCGACGGAACGGTTCGTGCGCTCAAACCGCTCGGCTATGAAGTAATTAATCTCGGCGGCGGGCGAAACCCGATCAGTGTCCGCACCATTATCGAAAAAATGGAAACGCTTATCGGACGGAATGCCCGTATCGATTACCGGGATCCGGTGGCGGCAGATATGAAGAGCACCTGGGCGGATATTTCCAAAGCTGGCCGGCTGCTGGACTGGAGCCCTGTAGTGGATGTCGATGAAGGGCTGGCACGAACCGTGGCATGGCACAGAGAGCACGAAGATCTTGTTGCCGATATGCGTGTTGACTGAACCTGCAGCATACGGGGGCATGAAGCGGTGAGTGTCTGGCTCGAGCTTCCATTCGGTGTACTGTTTCTCATTGGTGGGGCCTACGTTCTCGTTGAAGGCGCGGTAGCAATCGCACGCCGTCTTCGCATCGGTTCACTTACCATAGGTCTTACCATTGTAGCGCTCGGGACATCGGCTCCGGAGCTCGCGGTTAACAGTATCGCTGCCGTTCGTGGAGTTACCGATATAGGGGTGGCAAACGTAATAGGCAGCAATATTTTTAATGTGCTTGCTGCGCTCGGCCTCGCATCGCTCATTCGCCATCTTGCTATCGGTTCGACAACCTTCAAATACGAGATTCCCATGTGTGTGGCAAGTGCGGTTCTGCTGCTGGTCTTTGTGGCGAATGGGGAGCTCTCGCGCGTACATGGCGCGCTGCTCATTGTGCTTTTTATCCTGTTTCTCGCGTATACCGTAGGATTCGCTGGGTCGGGTTCTCCCGCTGTTGCCACGCTTGCCTCAGCTTCACCGGTTCTGTCCTTGCCGCGGGCGCTGATCTATTTTGTGGTCGGGTGTGCCGTGGTCATTCTCGGTGGAGAATGGGTGGTAAGTGCTGCCGTCTCACTTGCCGAGCGCTTCGGTGTATCCCGGAGGGTGATCGGCCTTACGATTGTCGCCGCAGGAACCTCGCTGCCCGAGGCAGCTACTTCGCTCACGGCAGTATTCCGCGGAGAGACGGACCTTGCGGTTGGCAATGCGGTCGGTTCATCCCTTGCAAATGTGCTTCTGGTGCTTGGTGTAACAGCGGCGATCGCACCGATTTCGATTGTGCCCGGGAGTTTCGGCGACGGGCTCATGTATCTGGCCGGAAGCGTGTTACTGCTGGCCTTTGCGCTTCTCCCGAGCCCCGGCCGCATTCATCGCATAGAAGGGTCAGTGATGCTTCTCGCGTACGGTACGTATATCTGGTATGCGGCTGCCGGCGGGTAGCCCGCGGTATGCGGCTGCCGGCGGGTAGTCGCGCTTCGAAAGACGCGAGCGGTCAGGAATCCTCGCCGTGTACCTTCTTCTCGAGTACGGACAGCAGGGCTTCGAATTTCGGTTTAACCTGAGGCGCCGCTTCCACGATATCTTTGTGGGCTTCGAGGATGTAATCGTCGGTGAGTAGATCCTTACGCTGCACCGGTACATGGTCGAGTACGTCGTTTCGAAGCTGTTCCATGGATGGCTCGAAGATAATTGGCAGGTAGCCGTAGAGATGGCACGTCTTGAGAATATCGGCAACCTCTTTGGACGGATTGCAGAACCAGGTTTTACCGTCATTCTGAGCCATATACCGGTTGAGCTTGAGCATGGTTCCGATCGTTGTGCTGTCGATGTAGTCTGTTTTGGAGAGATCCAGGAAAACCCCGGTAATCCCGTTCTGCGAGACTACCTCGGTCACATGTTCGAACATGGAGTAGGCGGTAAGCGCCTGAATGTGACCTTCTGCGAACAGAATCAGGACGTCTTGTTGTTTAAGATAGTAGACTCGTCCGCTTTCACTCACATTATAAGCATAGTACAGAATGCATACATCGGCTACCACCCCTCGTTATATCGCAGCCGCACCAGAATCATGAGCGACAGCCCTGCAAGCCAGGGAATTGCTATCCAGAGGGGGCCTCCTCCTGCATACCCGAGCAGCAGCATGCCGCTCCAGAAGGCTGTGTACAGCACCACAGCGATGCGCGGATGCAAATGCGGCTGATCGCGTAAAACCAGGTTTGCCACGGCGCTCGCGAGCATGCCACTCATCGCGAGCGCGCTGCCGGTATAGTCGAGGATGCCGAGCGCCGGCCCGTAGATTGTCAGGGCGAAATAGGCCGGGACGCTTGCGGCTGCCGTCGCAGCAATAAGAAGTGCCGAGCGGCCGACCGCCTTGAGGTCGGGTTCAGCATCGATAAGCAGGCGATCGTCGACGAGTCGGCCGGCGCCAGGCCAGAGAAGGGCGGGAATTATCACAAGCAGCACGCGTATCAGTGGCTGTACCTGCCGGGCCGCCACAGCCCAGACGATGAACAGGACGGGAACCGCGACCCTGTGAAAGCGGGTAATAAGTCGCGTGTTTCGGATAAGCAGGGAAACCGTTCCTACTCCTACGGCTGCTCCGGCGAAGGCAAGATTGCCCCGCAGCAGAAGATCTCCGCCCGGAAGCGTATGAAAGAGCAGATCCGCAAAGAGTGCACCGAGAAAATAGGCAAATAAACCCGACAGAAAACGAATAAGCAAGAATTCCCTCCAGGCCAGAGCTTATGCTACAGTCTTGCTACTTCGCAATGAATGAGTCGAACGATCAATGGCCGCGCCGAAGCGGCTGGGTCTCCATTCTGGTCAATATCGTGCTGTTCGGTCTCAAGTACTGGGCGGGACTTGTCACCGGCTCGGTTGCGCTTACCGCAGATGCCTGGCACACCCTTTCCGACTCAGCATCTTCCATTATGATGCTCTTCGGCGGGCGCAAGGCAAAGAAACCCGCCGACGGTGAGCATCCGTTCGGACACGGGCGAGCCGACCTTATTGTTGGAGTAGCCATTGGCACTGTTGTAGGCTGGCTCGGCATATCCTTTCTTTTTGAAAGCATTGAGCGGCTCGGGTCAGATAATGTGGTTGAATACGGCACAGTCGGTGTGGTCGTGACGATTCTCTCGCTGCTCGGGAAAGAGGCTATCGCCCAGTTCGGCTTTTTCGGCGCCCGCAAGAGCGGCTCGGCTTCGCTTCGTGCGGATGCATGGCATCATAGAAGCGATGCGTTGAGCTCGCTTGTGATTCTCGTAGGGATTGTGTTCGCTGGAAGCCTGCCGTATACGGATGCCATTCTCGGTTTTGCGGTAGCAGGATTTCTCTTCTACGCGGCATGGGATACCGTGCGCAGCTGTGCGATGCCGCTTCTCGGCGAGTCGCCGTCGAAGCGTTCGTTAGAACAGGTCCGTGGAATCGCGCGCGAGACCAGCCCGGAGCTCGATCACGTGCACCATGTGCATATCCACCGATACGGGGATCATACCGAACTCACCTGTCATGTTCACGTCGATGGGAAGAAGAGCGTAAGCGAGGCGCATGACCTGGTTGACGAGTTCGAGCAGGCGCTTCGCGAGCGAATGGGGGTTGAACCCACGGTGCACGTTGACCCGGATGACGAGCAGCCTGAACAGTCGTAACCCCTGCCCCTGAAAGCCGCTATCCGCGTTGCGTTGAAACTTCCCGTACGGCGATGCGTGCGTTTTCACGCGACAGATCACTCCAGCCCCGGACATTGGTCTGATCGAAGCTTGCACGCCTGCACAGTCCTGTCTCACGAAGCACGACGGCGGGTTCGCGATTTATCATGCGCACCTGTTCGCCCGGTTTGAAATCGTTCGTGTACTCGGTATGGGCGAGGTAGTCGCGGCTTCCTACCCGCACGCGATAGGTCAGATCGTGACCCCGAAACTCACGCGACATTACCGTGGCATTCGGGGTTCCGAACCGCGAGAGTACCAGGTGCTCAGGCCGCAGCGAAACAAGAATCGGTCCTTCGGCCTTTGGAGTTATGTTGATGGTTCCAAGCTCGCTTTGCGCCTGCTCGCCGTGGCCAACCGCTCTCAGCAGGTTCGCACGCCCGAGAAATTGAGCGACAAACGAGGTCTGTGGCCGCATGTATATCTCTTCCGGAGTACCGATCTGCTCGATCGCTCCTTTCTGCATAACGCCTATCTTGTCACAGAAAGACAGGGCCTCTTCCTGATCATGCGTGACAAGCACCGCACTCACGCCGGCTCTCTTGAGCAGGTTTCTCACGTCACGGCGTGTGGCGTCGCGCAGTGCCGCATCAAGATTCGAAAAGGGCTCGTCGAGCAGAATGATCTCCGGATCCGCCGCGAGCGCGCGTGCGAGCGCTACGCGCTGCTGCTGTCCGCCGGAAAGCTCACCGGGCATACGGTCCCGCTCGCGAAGCAGGCCAACCATTTCTAGCATCTCCTCGGCCTTTGCCCGGCGTTTCGAACGGCGCGTCCGGTGCAGCGCGAATTCCACGTTTCCGCGAACACTTCGATTGGGAAACAGGGCATAGTCCTGGAAGACAAACCCCACCTTACGCTTCTCCGGAGCAACCCCGTCCATCCTGGTGTCATCGAGCTCCACGTGTCCGGTATCCGCGTGTTCGAATCCTGCGATAATTCGCAGGGCGGTGGTTTTCCCGCACCCGCTCGGTCCGAGTAACCCGAAAATCTCACCTGATTTCACACTGAACGATGCGTTCTGAAGCGCAGGAGGATCATAGGGAGCGAACTGTTTGGTAATTTCTCGGACAGTAAGGTGCTTCATAGGGTTTCCTCCAGTCTTATTCTTTCGACCCCTCATAGCGCAAAATAAGGCCTACAAACAGGCTCGAAAATATCACGATTGCCGCGGCATAGGGAGCCGCCTGGGTTACCATTGCTTCCGATGTGCGCGAGAAGACCGCGACGCTCAAGGTCCTGAATCCCGTTGGAGCAAGAAGCGCGGTCATCGGAAGCTCCTTCATTGCCATGACCAGCACAAGCAGAAACGCCCCGGTAATGCCTTCACGCATGGCAGGCAGCACGGTGCGGAAAAATGCCCGCAAAGGACCGTAACCGAGACTTCGTGCTGCCTCTTCAAGCCTTCGAGGTGTCTTCAGAAGAGTGCTTCGTATCGGCCCCATAGCGAGTGCAAGGAAGTTCAGTGTGAATGCCGCGATAAGAATCGGAAGGCGCTGATACAGAGAGGGAACGGCACGGAGGGAGAAGAATACCAGTGCCAGTGCCAGCGCAAGCGGCGGAATGGCGAAACCGATATATGCAACCCGATCGGCGAAGAAGCTTGCTTTTGATGGATAACGGACCCGCAGATACCCGATCGGAATAGCAATGAGGGTAGCAATAATGGCTGCCGGAATTGCCGCCGTTGCGCTGTTGAGAAACGCGGTAAATACGCGCCCGAGCTCCGGCCACGGTGGTCGCATGATCATCTGAAACACAATGGTAAATACCGGCAATCCGATTGATACGCCGAACACGACTACGAGAAACAGCCATGCGGCCGGCTGCCACGAGCCAAGTTTTATCTCACGCGCACGCCGCGCAGCGCCGGTACCGATGCGTGTAAACCGCCCCGAGCGAAGCAGCTTCGCTTCCAGGATTACCGGACCGGCGGTAAGCAGTATGAGGATCAGCGACAACGCCGAAGCATAGACCCGGTCGAAGGCTCCGATATACTGAGTATAGATTACGTAGCTGAATACCTCGTAGCGCATGAGGGCCACCGCACCGAAATCACCAAGGGTGTACAGCGTTACAATGAGCCAGCCGGCGACCAGCCCCGGCGTCAGCATGGGAAGCACCACGCTGATAAACACCTTCCATGGTTGCAGGCCCAGGCTTCGGGCGGATTCCTCGGTACTCCGGTCCATGCCGAGAAGCGAGGCTCGAATATTGAGAAACATGTAGGGGAACGAATAAATACTCAGCGCGAGGCTCGCTCCGAACAGGCCGGTCGGCCGGGGAACCGGCATACCGATCGCTGCGAGAAGACCGTTCTGCCCCCCAACACTCAGAAGTGAGTGAGCCACAACATAACCAGGGATCGCCAGCGGAGTCACCGCAAGCAGCGTAATGATCCCACGGCCCGGCAGATCGCTTCGCGTAACAAGCCAGGCGAGCGGAAGTCCCACCGCTGTCGTAATAGCGAGAACGTTCGCAGTCATCAGGAGCGTGTTTCGAAGAAGCGAAAACGTCCGTGGACGGAAGACAAGGGCTGTCAGTGAATCATAATCGCCCTCGAACGCCCGGAGTCCGAGGTACACAATCGGCAGGAGCATGGCAATCGCGACCAGCGCTGGAAACGCGAGAAGGTACACCGGAGCACGGTTTGGTGGTCGGATACGTCGAACTGCTGCGACACTCTGCATACTGCTAATCGGTACGGGCACGCCTGACGCGGCAAAAAAAGCCGCCTTACGGTGTAAGACGGCTCTAGCAATGATAGCCCGCTCTTAGAGTGCTCCGGCAGCCCGCATAAGGTCAAGTGTTCCGTCGAGGTCCTCGAGGTCGTCGAGGTTAAGCCGGGGGCTTACTTCGAGCAGGCGCTCGAAGCTCTCGAGGTTCGGGTTCTGCGCCACTTCGTCGGTCACCGGATATTCGAACACATCGTCGGTGAAGTACTGCTGTGCATCTTCGGAAAGAAGGAAGCGAACAAACTGTTCAGCACCCTCCGGATTATCGGCGGTCTCCAGTATTCCGACACCGGCCACATTCACCAGATTCCCGACGTCACCATCTTCGAAGAAGACCTGTTCCACCGGAAAATCCGGGTCGTCGTCGAGGAAGCGAAGGAGGTAGTAGTGATTCACGATTCCCATGTCGGCCTCTCCGGCTGCGACCCCTTCGACTGTGGCCGTATTGTTGCGGAATGTCGGTGAATTGTTTGCGATAAGGCCCTCGACAAACTCACTGGCCGTCTCGTCGTCGTGCACAACGCGAACCGCAGTCATAAATGCCTGAAGTGAACCGTTCGTCGGCGCCCATCCCACGCGTCCTTCGAAACGCTCGTCGGTGAGGTCGAGTACCGAGTCAGGTATTTCGTCCTCCGACACGCGGTCGGGGTGGTAGACGAGCACACGGGCGCGGCCGCTGGTTGCCGCCCAGTTACCGGTTTCGTTGGTATAGATTTCCGGAAGTCCTTCGGTGATATCGGCCGGCATGTCGCGGAACAGTCCCGCTCGCGAGAGTGCTCCCAGTGCGCCTCCGTCCTGCGCCCAGTAGACATCTGCCGGGGAAGCCGCGCCCTCTTCCTGAAGGAGAACCGCGAGCTCGGCGGTATCACCGTAGCGTACATTCACGGTAATGCCTGTCTCAGCCTCGAAATCCTCAATAAGCGGTTGAACGAGACTCTCACCGCGACCGGAGTACAGGGTGATTTCGTCGCCGGCCTCACCCTGGCCTGCCGCAAACGAGGTCCCGGCCACCACAAACACCATGAGAACAGCAAACGCAGCGCCCGCGACCCATTGCAATCGTACCGTTCGGTATTTTATCCGTTTCATGATGGTATTGTTACCGACAACAAATAACGGCGTCAACAACAAAGTTAGACTAGGCTAACAATTTGGCAAAAGAAGCCTCGCACCTCCCGACTCAGGCGCCTCCCTGCGCCCCGGTGTGCCTAAGCCCCGGTGTGCCTGCGCCCCGGTGCGCCTAAGCCCCGGTG